>DATKHR010000310.1:0-48207 GCA_035510155.1 Vicinamibacterales bacterium | reverse complement strand
CACGTGAAACAGGATCGCTCCGGTCAGCACGAGGCCTGCTATCCAATGCCACTGTACCCACGCGAACTTGACGCCGACCACCGGGAGGAACGCCGTGAACAGCAGCACGAACATCGCCCCCGCCATCACCCAGTGGAACAGCCGCGCCGCGAGGCTGTGTTTTTCGATTTTCGCCGGCAGCTCGGGATGCGCCGCTTCCAGGCGATCGGTTTCAGCCTCCGGCCGCTTCCGGTGCGCTGAGAACAGCATGTACGCAGCGTGCGCAAGGAAGAACAGAATCCCCGCGAACAACGACGCCCAGAAGAGGTTCCATGAGACGTGCGTCAGAATCGTCTCGCCCCATGGGCTCCGTCCGTACCTTAAGAGGTCCATGAACCGCCCTCCGTGCCACGGACGGCGCGCTTGACCAGATTGCGCATCAGCGGAACCTTGTAGCCGTTGTGCCGCAGCGTCTGCGCGCCCTCCACAGCCATCTGCCCCGCCGCACTCGCCGTCTCCTCATTGCGCGGCTTGCCAGCGATGTACGCCTCGACGTTCTTCAAGCGTTTCGGGGTCGCGGCCACGGCATTCACGACGAGCCGCGCCTCCCCGATGTTGCCCCCATTCGGCTTGATGGCCGCCGCAACGTTGACGAGCGGAAAGTCCCACACCTGACGATCCCGCACTTTCTCGAAATAGAACTGCGCCCCCGCCATCGTTGCGGGAATGCGGATGGCGGTCAGGAGCTCGTTCGGCTGGAGGACGTTCATCCGGGTGATGTCGATCCCCGGGCCGATCCAGTAGTCCTCCGCGTTGACGACCCGTTCGCCCCGCGGTCCACGAATGACCATTTGCGCGTCGAGCGCAACCAGCGCCGGCGCCGTGTCCGATGGGTTCACCGCCACACAGCGATCGGCGTCGAAGATCGCGTGCTCGCGGTTGACCGCCGTAGGCGTGTCCGCGTAACAGATGTTGCCGCCCGCCCGGTAGCAGGTCCACCCCCCACGGTAATACCAGCAGCGCGTATCCTGCGACACGTTGCCGCCGATCGTCCCTTGGTTGCGAATCTGAGGCGACGCGACGAGCTCCGCGGCCTGCATGAGCAGACTGTACTTGTCGCGCACGACTGGGTGCTTCACGACCTCAGTTAGCGGAGTCGTCGCGCCGATCTCGATCCCGCCGTTGACTTCCCGGATACCCCGAAGCTCTTTAATCTGTCCCAGGTCGACGACGACCTTCGGTCTCTTCAGCCGATCCTTCAGCCAGTCCATGCTGTCGAGCCCGCCGGCCAGGACCAACGCGTCCGCGCCGTACCGCTCCAGCAGCCTCAACGCATCGTCAATAGTCGCCGGCTGGAAGAGCTCGAACGCCGGAATGACATCTCTTATCACAGCCATAAAGGGCCTCTCAAATGTGCGCGGTCAGTGCTTCGTGGGTTCGTTTGCCGCCATTCTCCAGCGCATTCAGGATGATGTCCGGCGACACCGGCGACCGGCGGAAGATCTCGTCGCCGAGGGCATCGGCGATCGCGTTCATGACCGCGCCGTAGGCCGCGCCGACCGGCGGCTCACCGACGCCGCGCGCCCCCACCGGGGTTTCCGGATCGGGCAAGTCGACGGCGTCTCCAACGAACTTGTGCGGCATGTCCAGAATCGTCGGCGGCTTGTTCTGATAGAACCTGCGCGCGAGCGCCACGCCGTAGTGCTGGTCGTACGCCCAGCGCTGGGTTTTCGCGTGGCCGATCCCCAGCATCGATCCGCCGAAGAGCTGCCCTTTCAGGCCCCGCGGATTCATGACAATGCCGACGTCGCCGATCGCGGCGTACTCGAGGATCTCGAAATGACCCGTCTCGGTATCGACTTCCACCTCGGCGAAGCCAACGACATACGACTGCGTCGCGGTCCCATCTCGAGGATAGGTGTCCTTCGCCGCAGCGATGAGGCCTTGGCCGGCCAGCGCTTTGACCGAGTTCTTGGTGAAGGCGTTGATGTCGTCTGCTGTCTCGTGGCCGTCGTACTTCCCGCCGAGCTCGATGGCCTTCTGCGCAGCCTGCGCGAAGGTCATGCTCCCGCCCGGCCCGGACACCTTGCCTCCCGCGACTCTGTACGACTCGGGACTCCCGCCGTGCGTCTTCGCAGCGATCTCCCGCAGCTTGTGGATGCCGTCGGTGGCCACGGCATGCGCCGCGCGCGTCATGGCATGCGTCGTCTGGCTGCCCGCAGAAATGCAGGTCCAGGGGAGATTCTTCGACGTGTTGCCGAAGACGATGTCACACTGCTCCCACGGTACATCCAGCATGTCGGCAACCACGCGGTGGACGTCGAACAACGAGTGGGTGCCGAGATTGCCGATGCCCGACTGAATCTGAACCCGGCCGTCGGGCTTGATGATGAACAGACCGTCGAAGCCGATCGATCCGCCGGAAAACGGACTGACGGCGACACCGAGGCCACGCGCCTTGTTCCCCTTCTTGTGGCCGCCGTCGAGCGACGCCTTCTTCGCATCCCATTGGAAGGCTTCGCGCCCTTTGTCGAGCGCCTCCTTGACGAACGCGCTGGTGACATACGCCTGCTTCCCGGTCGGCAGCGCGGGACCGAAGGGCGCCTTGCCGGCCGGCGCGTTGATTTTGCGGACTTCGACCTGATCGAGTCCGAGCTGTCTCGCGGCCTTCGAGATGACCGGCTCCATGATGCCGACCCCCTGCATCCCTCCAGGCGCCCGCTGGGAGGTCTTGGGCGGCGTATTCGTCAGGACAGTCAAGCCGCGCCACCGCATCGTTTCGGGTTGATAGGCCAGCGACACCGTCGTGCCCGCGGATCGCGCGTCGCCTTGCGCGTCGTACGGCCCGTTGTCGCAGATCGTGTACATGTCGAGCGCGACGAGTCGGCCGTCTTTCCTGAAGCCGGCCTTGACGCGCGCGAGAATGCCCGGACGGGCGCGCCCGATGAAGTGCTCGTCTTCGCGCGTGATGCGCATCATGACCGGCGCATTGGCCTTCTTCGAGAGCAGCGCGGGAATGCACATCGAGATGGCGCCAGGAATCTTGCTGCCGAATCCGCCGCCCGTGTACTCGCTGATCATCACGACCTGGCTCGCCGGGATGCCGACCCAGCGCGCCACCGAGGCGACAGTCTGCACGGTCGATTGCGTCGATCCGTGAAGATACAGCTTGCCGTTCTGCCAGTAGGCCATCGCCGTTCGTGTCTCGAGCGGCTGGTGTCCGGTCGATTGCGTCATGAACGTTTCGTCGAGCACGAGGTCGGCGCCCTTCATCGCTTCGTCGACTTTTCCGAACGTCCACTCGTCAGTCGCCTTGCCGGTCGGCATCTGACCTTCGCCGGCGTTTCTGAAGTCCTCGTCAGTCCACTTCCAGACCGCGATTTGCGGCGGCGGTGGGGCTCCGGCACCGCCTCGACCGCGACCACCTGGCGCGCCGGGCGCCGCAGCACCCTGCGCTCCCGCGCCCGGAGCTCCAGCACGGCTTGCGCCCTGTGCCCCGGCGGCGGCCGCTGCGGCAGGCGGAGGCGCCGCCGGACGCATCCAGACGTTGCCCTGCAGCCTCGCATTCGCACCATCCGGTCGAAGGCTTTCGATCGGGTCGACGACGAACGGAAGCGGCTCGAACTCGATGTCGATCGCCTCGATCGCCTCGGCTGCGGTTTTCTCGTCGACGGCAGCCACGGCAAGGATCGGCTCACCCTGATAGAGCGGCTCCATCGTGAGGCCGCGCTCGCCTTGCGCGGTCGCCTGCACGTTTTCCCCAAGCGTCGCGCCGGCAGCCGGCTTCGGGAGGTCGTCGTCGGTGATGATCGCCTTGACGCCCGGTATCGCCAGCGCCTTGCTCGTGTCAAGTCTTTTGACCTTCGCATGAGGCATCGGGCTCACGAGGAGCTTCGCGAACAGCATGCCCTCGACGCGGAAATCCTCCGCGTAGCGCGCCTTGCCGGTGACCTTCGCCACGAGATCCGGCGTTGTGTAGTTCTGGCCGAACAGCTTTTTCTGGAAGACTTTCGTGTCAGCCATCACGCATTCCTCATGTGCTCAGCGCCGCGCATCAGCGACGTCAGAATCTTGTCGTAGTCCTGGCACCGGCAGAGATTGCCGGAAACGCCGTGCGCGAGCTCCTGGCGCGTCGGATTTGGATTGGTCTTCAGATAGCCGGTCGCGGCCATGATGAAGCCCGACATGCAGAATGCGCACTGAAACCCCTGCTCGTCGACAACCCCCTGCTGGACCGGAGAGAGCTTGCCCGTCGCCGGATCCGCAAGCCCTTCAATGGTCACAATCTTCTTGCCGCGAACGGTGTGCGCGAGCACCGAACACGAATAGCGTGGGACGTCGTCTATCAGCACAGTGCATGCGCCGCACTCGGCGCGATCGCACCCAAGCTTCGTGCCCGTAAGCCCGAGCTTGTACCGCAGAGTCATCGCAAGCGTGTCCTGCGGCATCACGTCGAGCCGCCGATCTTGGCCGTTCACGTTGAGCGTGATGAGACGCTCGACCGCGCCGGCGGCCGAGGATCGCTGGCCGCTGACGGTCGCCGTCCTGAACAGGTAGGCGGATCCCGATGCTGCGGCGCCGGCGGCAATGACGCCTTTGATGAACGTGCGCCTGGAAGCTGATTGCGGAACATCTTCTGTAATCTTCTTGTCGTCCATTGCTGGATCACCTCGTCGGGCCGGAGCTCCGACCGTAGGGAGAGGGCTTGGTCGCGTAAAAGATAGTCCCGGAGGCCTATGACATTCAACGATCTTTCGTGCCGGCAGGCGGAGGGCCGGAGTCAACGAGCCACGAACCCGTGGCCGAGATGGCCGTCGAATTGTCACCGTTTGTCCACGGCGGCTTCGACGCGGCTTCGCTGAGCCCTCATTTCCGCTGAGATACGATGTGTCAAAAATGAATCGAGCCGCGAGGAACGGGCGACGAGTGGTGCCGATACGGCTTGGTGTCCTTCTCGTCTGGTCCGTCTGTGGCCTCTGCGCTCAGTCACAGTCCGCGCTCGCGCAGACGCAGCTCGCCGTCCTGCAAGCCGGCCAGGGGGAAGGGCCTCCCGAACAGCACGACACGCGCCGCGGGCCGACCGGAGCCGACTTGGCGACCATCCGATCCGGGACGCGCAGCCGCGATGTGGATGTCGCTCGCATCGCCGTTCGCGCGCTCGGTCGTTTCGAAAGGCCGGCGCTGATTTCCGACATCGCTCCGTCATTGCACCACGCGAACCCGGCGGTTCGCGCGGAGGCTGCCAACGCGATCGGACAGGCAGCTCAGGGTTGGCAACACCAGGAATCAGCCGCCGCAACCTCTCTCGAGAACGCTCTTGGCATCCTCGTCACTCGTCTGCAAGTCGAAGACGATTTCGAGGTGCGCGCGACCATCGCTGAAACAATCGGCCGCCTGCCGTACAAAGATCGCCCGCAAGTGCAAAAGGCCGCGCGTGCGCTGGTCGAATTCGCCGTGCACGCAGAGACCGACCAGGCGGGAGGTGCGTCCGGAGTGATCTCCGACCGCCTTGGTGTTGCCAAAGGGTTCGAGGCGCTCGTCCGCCTGAACCGGGGCTCGTGGGAGTCATCCGAAGCAGTCGAGACGCTCAAGGGGTACGTCATGTCCGGCGCCGAATCCACGAGCGGCGCGCGTGTCCGCCGCCTGGCGCTCCTGGCGCTGATCACGGCCGGCGCAGCCGATGAGGCGGTCGCCACCAAGGCATCAAACGACTCCGACCCACAGGTGCGCCGTCTGGCCATGCGTGCGGCGCCCGTGGGCGTTCTCGTCACTTCGGCGCGGGATATGTCGCCAAGCGTGCGGATGGAGGCGATCGGTCAACTGAAGGCGAAGAGCGCAGCAGAATCCTGCGCGATCTCTCTCGCTGCCGTGGACGATCCAGAGACGCAGGTCGCGCTCGTGGCGCTCGATCAGCTGTCTGCTTGCGCAGCCTCGGAAGATGCAGTCGCCGCGCTGGAGCGCGCGCTCAAAGACGCCGGTGAGTCCGGGGGAACCATTCACGCGCCACGGGCCTGGCACCGAGCGGCTCACGCCCTCGTGGCGCTCGCGGCTGCCTCACCTGACCGCGCCCGCCAGCTGCTGGGAGACTTCACCAGCTCGCGCACGTGGCAGCTGCGAATGTACGCCGCTCGCGCGGCTCGGATCCTGGCGGATCGAAGCGCCCTGGAAAAGCTCGCGGCCGACGAAGACGACAACGTTCGCGAGGTGGCGATTGACGGGTTGCGAGAGCGGTTCGCGCACGACGCTGACGGCGTGTTCGTTGGCGAGTTGTCGCGCCCTGGCTATCAGGTACTTCGGGCCGCCGCCATCGCCCTCGGCGGCACACCGAATCGGGAAGCGGCAATCCCTGCGCTTACCGCAGCCCTGGATCGTCTCGTCGCCGAAGGCCGTGACAATTCTCGGGATGCGCGAATAGCGATCCAAAAGACCTTGGACGGTCTCGACGCGAAGACGTCGACCACCGCCGGAAACGGTGTCAAGAACGCCGCCCAGCGCTCCAAGAACGTCCCGGTTCACACAACCGGCGACCGGACAGCGTCCGATCTGAACGCCGCCGATCTCCAGCGTCTGGCGGCCGCGCGCGCCCGCGTGACCATCCGCGGCGTCGGGGGGTTCGACCTCCTGCTCCTCACGTCCCACGCGCAGGCGACGGTTCTCCGGTTCGCCAGGCTCGCCGAGTCCGGCTACTACAATGGGCTGACGTTTCACAGAGTGGTCCCGAACTTCGTGATCCAGGGCGGCAGTCCCGGCGCGAACGAGTACATCGGCGACTCCCCCTTCATGCTCGACGAGCTCGGCCGCTGGCCGCACGTTCGCGGCGCTGTCGGCATTTCCACGCGCGGCCGCGATACCGGCGACGCGCAATTCTTCGTCGACCTCGTGGACAACCCGCGTCTGGATCATGAATACACCGTATTCGCTCAGGTTCTGAACGGCCTCGAAGTCATCGATCAGATTCTCGAGGGCGACGTCATTGAGCGAATCGACATCATTCCGGGCTCGTAGGACCAAAGACCAAGGATGAACCAAGCACCAAGGACCAGTTGATGTTCTCCCCCCGCCTCCCCACCCATCTGGCCCCGAACCGCCTTGCGCAGGCGATTGACGACATGCGGCGCGCCGGTCGCTCGTACATTGATCTGACCGAATCGAATCCGACCCGTGCAGGGTTCGCCTATCCCGTCGACCTTCTCGCCCCGCTGTCGGATCCACGAGGCCTCGAGTACGAACCCGCTCCACTTGGCGCCCTCGACGCACGACGCTCGGTCGCCGCCGGCTACCGGCGCTTCAACATCGACATCGCTCCCGAACGGGTCGTCCTGACCGCGAGCACGAGCGAGGCCTACTCGCTGCTCTTCAAGCTCTTGACCAATGCCGGCGATGAAGTCATCGTCCCGCGCCCGAGCTACCCGCTCTTCGACCATCTGACGCGGATGGATCTGGTGACGGCCAGGCCGTACTCGCTCGAGTACCACGGCCGGTGGTCCATTGATTTCGAGAGCGTAGAGCGTGCTCTGAGTCGACGGACACGCGCAGTCCTGCTCGTGAGCCCGAACAATCCGACGGGGTCGTTCATCCGTCGTGACGAGCTTCAACGCCTCGAGACGTTGTGCGAAGAGCGCCAGATAGCGATCATCGCCGACGAGGTCTTCCGAGACTACGAGCTCGAACCAGGCGCCGCCGACGAGGCCGCGCGTCCCGCCACACTCGAACGTGCGCTGTCCTTCACGCTCGGCGGCCTTTCGAAGTCAGCGGGCCTTCCGCAGCTCAAGCTCGGCTGGCTCGTCGCCGCAGGCCCTGACCCGCTCGTCGACGACGCACTCCAGAAGCTCGAACTCATCTGCGACACCTACCTGTCCGTCTCCACCCCCGTTCAGATAGCTGCAGCCGAGCTCGTTCGCCGGTCGGCCGCCGTTCGCGCACAGATCGCGGATCGCGCGCGCGCGAATTATGCTGCGCTGACGGAAACTGTGGCGTCAGCGCCGTCATGCGCGGTCCTTCGCGCCGAGGGCGGATGGTACGCCGTGGTGCAAGTCCCGACCCTCGAATCGGAAGAGGATCTGGTGCTGCGGCTCCTGAGGACCCACGCCGTGCTCACGCACCCCGGATATTTCTTCGATTTCTCCCGGGAGTCATTCCTCGTCGTCAGCCTGTTGGCGCGGGAAGCGGCCTTTCGGGAAGGCATTGCCCGAGTGCTTCACCATTTCAATGGCTATGGCGCCGACGGTCCGAGCCCGAAGTTCGAAGCCATGAGGTCCAGTAGCGGGAGCGCTGATGAGTGAGCGCCGCGCCGGACTCATCGTCCCGCTGTTTGCCTGCCCGTCGTCCAGCAGCTGGGGGATCGGGGAGCTTCCCGATCTGGCGCCGATGGCGGCGTGGCTTCGTGAAGGCGGGATGCGCGCCTGGCAGTTGCTGCCGATGAACGAGATGGCGCCTGGCCAGCAGTCCCCCTATTCGGCAATCAGCGCCATGGCCATCGATCCACTCTTCATTCATCTGCCTGCCGTTCCGGAATTTGTCGCACTGGGCGGCGAGGCCGCGCTCTCGCCGGACGAGCGCCTCGCGCTCGAGACCGTCAGGCACGGCCGGGTGATCGATCACGCGCTTGCACGCCGGCTCAAACGCCCCTGGCTGCGCGCGTCCTTCAAGCGTTTCATCGACGCGGAATGGGGCCATGAGACCGAACGCTGCGCCGAATTGCAGGCCTTCGTGCGCGCACAAGCGTGGTGGGTCGAAGATTACAGTCTGTTTCGCGCTTTGCACATCCGCCAGGAGAAGCCGTGGACCTCCTGGTCAGGTGACCTGCAACGGCGCGAGCCGTCGGCCATCAGTCACGTTCGCCGCGAGCTCGAGCGCGAAATCCTGTTCTTTCACTACCTTCAGTGGATCGCCGACGGACAGTGGCGGGCGGCTCGATCCAAGGCAGCGGCCGTGAAGGCGATCGGCGACCTGCCGTTCATGGTCGATGGCGACAGCGCCGATGTCTGGGCGCGATCGCACCAATTCCAACTGGACGTTTCGGTAGGCGCGGCGCCCGACGCCTTCAGCAGCGACGGACAGGACTGGGGTATGCCGCTCTATCGATGGGACGTCGTCGCTCGCGAGGGCTTCGAGTGGCTGGAGAAGCGTGCCCGCCGGTGCGCAGACCTCTTCGATGCATTTCGCATCGATCACCTCGTCGGCTTTTACCGGACCTACGCTCGTCCCAAGAACGGCGCGAAGCCGTATTTCACCCCGGCGGATGAGCGCGATCAGCTCACGCTCGGCGAGGCGCTGTTGAAGGTGTTCCGAGAGCCAGGTGCCGAAATCATTGCGGAGGATCTCGGAAGCGTCCCCGACTTCGTACGCGCGTCGCTCGTGCGGCAGGGTGTGCCCGGCTTCAGGGTCTTCCGGTGGGAACGGCACTGGCACAGCGTGGGCCAGCCGTTCCGCGATCCGAGGGAGTACCCGCGAGTGTCGGTCGCGCTCTCAGGAACCCACGATACCGAGCCGATGATGAGCTGGTGGGAAGAAGCGTCGGCCGACGAGAAGCACAGGGTCGGTGCTGTTCTCTCGGCCGATCTCGCGCACGCGCCGCATCTCGAGGTTCGGGACCGGCTGCTCGAGGCGTTGTTCGCGTCGGGCTCCGATCTGGTCCTGCTGCCGATTCAGGATGTATTCGGCTGGCGCGATCGCATCAACGACCCCTCCGTCGTCGCCGACAGCAACTGGGTATTCCGGCTCCCGTGGCCAAGTGACCATCTGGACGAGATCGCTGAGGCGCGCGAACGCCAACAACAGCTCCGCGCATGGGCCGAACAGTACAATCGTTGATCAGCGCCGGAGCGTTATTGAGTGCTCCGGCCCGTCGTTCTCGGCTTCGGCAATGGTTTCCGCGGCAGCTTTTCATCCCGGGTTGCCGCCTGGTAGGCAAAAGTCGCGACGATGACTGAGTTGCGCATCATGTCCTGCGGCTGAATCCGCTCGTACACATCCATGTTGGAGTGGTGGGTCCGTGAGTCATATTCAATCTCGTCTTGAACGAACTGGAAGCCTGGAAGACCCACGTCGTCGTACGAAAGATGATCGGTTCCGCCGGTATTGCGAATCGTCAGCGTCTCCATGCCGAGATTCTTGAAGGGCGCCATCCACGCCTGAAAAACGGGCGCGACCGCCTCGTTGCCTTGCAGGTAGAGACCGCGAATCACGCCGGTCCCATTGTCGACGTTGAAGTAAGCCGCGAGTTTTGCATGCTCCGGCTTCAACTGCATCGTTTCCGGATCGCCGAAATGTTCTTTGACGTAGGCTTTCGATCCGAGCAGCCCCTGCTCCTCCCCGCCCCAGAGACCGACGCGCACCGTGCGCCGAAGCTTCGCGCCGCTCGTCTTCAGAATCCGCATGGCCTCCAGCATGACAGCCGATCCGGCCGCGTTGTCGGTTGCGCCGGTGCCGCTGTGCCATGAGTCGAAGTGCGCGCCCAGCATCACGAGCTCGTCCGCCTTGTCGCTCCCCGGCAGCTCGCCGACGATATTGAACGCGTTCAGGTCCTGTTCGTAGAACCTGTTGTCGATGTCCATCATCAGGGTGACCGGCACTTTTTTCTCCACCATCCGCCAGATGCGACCGTAGTGCTCGACCGCAAGCGTCACCTGCGTCGGTTGAGCCGGGCCTTTGGGCTCGCGTGACACGCCCAGCGGCGCTTGCACGAAGACCGTGCCGCCGTCGCCGCGGCTGACGTCGAGGACCGCCGCGACCCCTTCGTCGATCCAGAACTGCGTCCGTCGGCGATTGAAATCCTGATTGACGTTGCCTCGCCCACGTCCGCGCCCTGAGGACGGCTGCATCGAGAGCTCCGTCAGCTCGGAGTCCGTGTACCGATGCCCGGGGGCGTCGAAATGCGCCGGCACGTCGCGCATCTGCGCCGCGAGCACGAACTTTCCACGCAGCTTTCCCCTGAACGTTTCGAGGTCCTTGTCGCTCTCGATAATGGCGATGACGGCCTCGCCCGAGACGGGCCCGTTGGTCCCGGGGGTCCACGCCTTGGGGTACGCAATGAGAGGGAACGCGCGAGGTGCGGTCGCCATCGCGATCATCTTCTGGTTCTGCCACCCGCGGCCGAACAGCCACGTTTCGAGGTGAACGTTCACCAGCCCCCACTCCTTCATCGACCGCTCGGCCCACTCCGCGGCTTCTTTGATGTTCGGCGAGCCGGTCAGCCGCGGACCGTACACGTCGGTCAAATAGCTCTCGATGTCCATCACCTTGGACCGCTGCAAGCCTTCGTCTTTGATTCGATAGATCGCATCGAGATCGACTTTCTCGCTGGGCGGCCACTGCGCAGCGAGCGGCAGCACGACGAGCATGGCCAGGATGACGATGATTGCAGACCGGCGCGGCACGTTCATTGACGTTCCTCCGAACTGAAAATTCAGAAATCAAAACTGACTGTATCAAAGTAGCCGGTGGTCACATCGCCGTTTTCACGCAGCAGGTTTCATCCGGTCTTGAAGGAGTATCGCGCGCACCTTGGGGTCGATTATCGGGCGCCGGAGGGCGCCCCGGTGTTGGCGGTGGCCGATGGTGTGGTGGTGGAGGCCGGCCCGGCCGGAGACGCCGGGCGCCGCGTCCATCTGCGCCACCCGAATGGATTCGAGACTGAGTACTTGCACTTGTCTTCCATATCTGTCCCTTCCGGCGCGCGCGTGCGGCAGGGCGAGCTCATTGGGCGTGTGGGATCGAGCGGCCTCGCCACAGGTCCCCATCTCGATTACCGGCTTGCGAGGAATGGCGTCTTCATGAATCCGGTCACTGCCTATCACGCCATGCCGACTGCCGATCCCGTGGCGCCGGAAGACATGGCCGCGTTTCTGGCGGTTCGCGATCGGGCCTTTCCTGCTGAGGTTCGGGGGGACAGATTCGCTGCAGCCCCCCACTCGAGGCGTCGTTAAACACGACAGCTCGTGGCTCTGACCCCCGACCAACGAGTCACAAGCCCCGAGCAATGGGCTCGGACAGTTGGCGCGAGATTGGCACGCACAAAATACGTGCGCCGCCGGATCTCATTGGCCGAGTTGCTGCGGGCTGACGTGGTATTGCGTCCCGAGGAAGCCCTCGCTATAGCACAACAGTTGATCCACCGGAGCTCCGCGTCAGACCCCCCGCCGAGCAGGCCCAACGCGCTCCCGCCTGGGCCGCCAACGCCAGCCAACGTCTTCCTGGACGGGGACGGATCCGTGTCGTGTCCGGGCTGCGAGGCGACGCTGGCTGTTTCGGAGGTGGCCATCTTCCTCCAGGGCATCCTCCCGTCCATGCCCTCGCACATAGTGGGGAGCGTTCGGTATCTGGTCGCCCGCGCGCTGCTCGAGGTCGACGCCCCGCCCTTCGACTCCCTCAAGGACTTCTCACACGCGCTGGCCCGGCATGAACGGGGCGACCGCGAGGAAGTCGTCCGCCGCTTGCTCGATCGTGCACGCTCCGACATCCTCGCGCGCACCGGAGAGGCCGCATTGGTCGATCGACGGCGCACGGTGCCGGGAATCGCCGAGTTGCGTCGCGAGTTACGGGAGAGGGACGAGCGCGTCTACGACCAGCACCTTGCCCTCAACGCGCTCCAGGCAATGGCCGCGGGTACGCAGCCCGCGACGTCGCGCGGAATGGCTCTCATCGCAGGGCTGGCGATCGGCGTCACGATGGTCGGCACGGGAGAGGCGCTGTACGTGTGGCATCGGGCACCCTCGCGAGCGCCCGATCAATTGAACGTGTTGCCCGCTCTGGAATTGCAATCGCGCGGGTTGCCCGCCGTGGACGAGACGCGCGACGCGCGCAGGCTGGAGTGGCAAGCGTCCGATCCCATCGGGCCTTCTCCCGACCTTTCCGTCGCGCCCTCCCGTCCGCCTGCGTTCGTCAATATTGCGAGCAGCCGTCCGGTCGCTGCTTCATCGCATCGAGGAGGGACCAGTTCGTCGCGGCCGCCAAGCAGACCAGGTTCGTCGCCCGCGTCGGCAAAACGCACCGCTCACGAGGGTGTCGAGCCTCCTGTGCCAGCTCAACGGAAGCACTCTCTTTTCACCTGGCTCCGCTCAAAAATCGTGCTCAAAGTCGATCCGCTGTAGGTCTTTCCTTCCTGCCCTCCCGCCGCTCGTGCTCTCGCTCACCGCCCTTGCTGTCCATCCCGGCGTGACATAATTTCTCCCCGGTGGCGACCCTCCTCCCATTCCGGGCCTTGCGGCCGACGCCGGATGTGGCCCCCCGGATCGCGGCCGTGCCCTACGACGTCGTGAGCGCGGACGAGGCGCGAGCGCTCGCCGAGGGGAACCCATTGAGCTTTTTGCGTGTTTCGCGGGCAGAGATCGAACTGCCTCCGGGCACGGACCCATACGCGGCCGAGGTCTACGATCGTGCCGTCGAGAATTTCCGAACGCTTCGCGCGACCTCGATGGTGGTCGAGGACGAGCCCAGCGTCTACTTCTACCGCTTGCGGATGGGCAAGCACACACAAACCGGTCTGGCGGCCTGTTTTTCAATCGACGAGTACGACCGGAACATCATCAAGAAGCACGAGCGGACACGACCCGACAAGGAGGACGATCGGACGCGACACATGAAAGCCCTTCGTGCGCAGACCGGTCCGGTCTTTCTCACCTACCGTGCCGATCCAGCCTCTGGCGGAGTCGCTGAGATTCTCGAGATCGCGAAGCGCGTGAGCCAGACGGCGCCGCTCTTCGACTTCGACGCGCCCGATGCCGTTCGTCACACAATCTGGCGCGTCGGAGGAGCCGATCGAGATGCGCTCGTCAAGGGCTTCGCCCGAATTCCCGCGCTGTACATCGCGGATGGTCATCACCGGGCCGCAAGCGCGGCGCGGGCTCGCGTCCCTGCCCCCATCGCTGCCAATGATCCTGCGGCACGCCGTGATCCAGGGTTTCTCGCCGTGGCGTTTCCCAGCGATCAAGTCCAAATCCTTCCGTACAACCGCGTGGTGAAAGACCTCAACGGTCTGACGCCGGACAGCTTCCTGCGCGCCGTCGCCGGAACCTTCGAAGTGCAGCCGGACGCTCAGAGAAGCTCTGCCTCGCCTCGACATCCCGGCGAGATTGCGATGTACGTTGGCGGCACGTGGCACACGCTCACCTCTCGAGTCCAGGGGAGCCGGGGCGGTGGGGCGCCCGGGACGCCGCCAGGCGTTGGCAGCGGAGCGGGCACGCCAGATCCGTCGATGCTGATCGCGTCGCTCGATGTCAGCGTGCTGCAGGAGTGCCTGCTCGCGCCGATCTTGGGAATCGGCGACGTGCGTACGGACAAGCGAATCGATTTCGTTGGCGGCGGTCGGGGGACGCGTGAGCTGGAAGCCCTCGTCGAATCGGGGAAGGCAGCCGTCGCGTTTTCGCTTTTTCCCGTCAGCGTGGTGGACCTCATGGCCGTCGCCGACGCAGGCGCGATCATGCCGCCGAAGTCGACGTGGTTCGAGCCAAAACTGCGAGACGGGCTGCTCATTCACGAGATCTGACGCTCGATGCGAGTGCTGATTGCAGACCGGTTCGAAGACAGCGGCATCCTCGCCCTGAAGGCATCGGGCTGCGACGTCGTGTACCGTCCCGACCTCAAAGACGATGCCCTGACGGCGGCACTTCGAGAGACGGCCGCCGACATCCTGGTCGTGCGCAGCACGGTAGTCACGGCGCCCATGCTCGAGGCTGGGCCTCTCGCGCTCGTGGTCCGTGCGGGTGCCGGCTACAACACGATCGATGTCGCCACCGCCTCCAGACGCGGCATCTATGTTTCGAACTGCCCTGGTAAGAATGCGATTGCGGTGGCCGAGTTGGCATTTGCCTTGATGCTCGCGCTCGACCGGCGTGTGCCAGACAACGTCGCAGATTTGCGCGCGGGGGTCTGGAACAAGAAGGAATACTCGAACGCTCGCGGTCTGTTTGGTCGCACGCTCGGTCTTCTCGGTTACGGGAACATCGGCCAGGAGACCGCCAGACGAGCGCACGCATTCGGTATGCCGGTCGTCGTGTGGAGCCGGCGCTTCCTGAGCACCGGGGGGATGCGGTCCCTGAGCGGTGAAGCCGGCAGCGCCGGCAACGCCAAGGTTGCACAGTCCGGCGACATCGCTCCCGTGTCGGGACTCCCGATCGAGGTCGCCCGGACGCCGCAGGAAGTGGCCGGGCGATGCGACGTGCTGAGCATTCATCTTGCTTTGACGGCAGACACAAGAGGCCTGGTTGGCGCATCGGTCTTCGACAAGCTGAAAACGGGCGCTTACGTGATCAACACCGCGCGCGCAGAGGTCGTCGACTATGCCGCGCTGGCAAAGGCCGCGCGAGAGAAACATCTACGCGTCGGCCTCGACGTTTTTGCCACTGAGCCTTCAGGCGCGGCCGGTGAGTTCAAGGACGCCATCACGGCGATTCCGAACGTGTACGGCACGCACCATATCGGCGCGTCGACGGATCAAGCGCAGGA
The DNA here is from genome assembly GCA_035510155.1 of Vicinamibacterales bacterium. Classification (GTDB taxonomy): domain Bacteria; phylum Acidobacteriota; class Vicinamibacteria; order Vicinamibacterales; family CAVVIG01; genus DATKHR01. Next base: position 32,784 of record DATKHR010000310.1, on the reverse strand, counting down.
AGCCATCGCGGCCGAAACGGTTCGGATCATTACCTGTTACAAGGACACCGGGAAGGTTCGGAACGTTGTCAACCTGGCAAGAAAAACTCCCGCGACGCATATGCTCGTCGTCCGACACCGCGATCGACCTGGAGTGCTCGCGCATGTTTTCGATCGGCTGCGCAGCGGCAACATCAACGTGCAGGAAACGGAGAACGTCATCTTCGACGGCGCCGAGGCGGCTGTAGCGCGCATCAACCTCGACGGCTCGCCGTCGCAGGCGTTGCTCGACCAGATACAGGACGGGAACAAGGACGTTCTCGATCTGCACCTCGTGCCTTTGTGACTGGAGTGCCGCACATGACCACCGTTCACCGCGTCTACAACTTTTCCGCCGGGCCTGCGGTGCTGCCCGTATCGGTGCTCGAGGAGATCCAGCGCGACCTGGTCGCTCTTCCGGGCGTCGGCATGTCTATCCTCGAGATCAGCCATCGTTCGGCGCCGTTCGAGGCGATCCTCGCCCGCGCCGAGGCCGATCTCCGCTCCCTCGCCGGCGTGCCCCCCAACTACAAGGTCCTGTTCCTGCAGGGCGGCGCGAGCCTGCAATTCTCCATGGTGCCGATGAACCTGCTCGGTGCCGGCACAACCGCCGACTACATCGACAGCGGTTCGTGGGCCGAGAAGGCCATCAAGGAAGCCAGGAAGGTCGGCCCCGTCAACATCGCGGCAACGACGAAGGAAGAGAACTACTCACGCGTCCCGCGGCAGGATGAGCTTCATTTGACGCCGGGTGCGGCCTACGTCCACATGACCTCGAACAACACGATCGAGGGCACCGAAGCCAAGCAGCTGCCCGACGTCGGCACCGCCCCCCTGGTCAGCGACACCTCGTCTGACATGTTCAGCCGGCCCATCGACATCAGCCGCCACGCTCTGGTCTACGCCGGCGCTCAGAAGAACATGGGCCCGGCTGGCGTGACCGTCGTGATCATCCGCGACGACCTGCTCACACGCTCGCAAAAGACGTTGCCCACCATGCTCAACTACGCAGTGCACGCCGAAAACGGATCGCTCTACAACACGCCGCCGGCGTTTGCCGTGTACGCCCTGGGCCTGGTGATGAAATGGCTGATCGCGCAGGGCGGTCTGGTCGCGATCGAGCGCGTCAACGTCCGTAAAGCGGCGAAGCTGTACGCGGAAATCGATCGAACGGGTTTTTACCGTGGCACCGCGCACAGGGATTGTCGATCGCTCATGAACGCGACGTTTCGTCTCGGATCCGAGACGCTCGAAGCGGCCTTCATCAAGGAATCGACGATCGCCGGCTTCGACGGCTTGAAGGGCCATCGATCGGTCGGCGGTATGCGCGCGTCGATTTACAACGCCTTCCCCGAAGAAGGCGTCGACGCCCTCGTGAGCTTCATGCGTGAATTCGAGCGCAAGCGCGGCTGACCGAATGTGCTAGTATCGTGTCTTCCCCCGCAGTTTTTCGGAGGTGCAAGTGTTGGTGTCGCTCTTCATCATGCTCGTAGTGTCTGCGATCGTCACGCAGGTCGCCGTATTCTCGACCACGATCTATTTGCATCGGACCGCTACGCACAAGGCCCTGTCGGTCCACCCCGCGGTCGAGTGGATGTTCAAGTTTGCGCTCTGGCTGACGACGGGCATCGTGACCAAGGAATGGGTGGCGGTGCACCGGAAGCATCATGCATTCACAGACGAAGAGGGCGATCCGCACAGTCCCGCGCTCGAGGGCTTCTGGAAAGTGCAGCTCGGCAACGTGTTCTACTACATCCGCGAGGTCCGCAAGAGCGACGTGGTTGAGCGCTACGCGCGCGACATTAAAGACGGCTGGTTTGACCGCCACCTGTTCAGTCAAGGCATGCTCGGCCTCGTCGTCGGAACGTTCGCGCTCTGTGCCGTTCTTGGCGTGGGTTGGGGCCTCCTCGCAGCGGCGATCCACGCGGTTGTGTACGTGTTCGTCCTGTCGTCATCGATCAACGGTCTCTGCCATCACGTGGGCTACAAGAATTTCGACAACACGGCGACCAACATCCGTTTTATCGCCCTTCTTACGGGTGGTGAGGGACTGCACAACAACCATCACGGCTACCCGCGCAGCCCGAAATTCAGCCTTCGCGCCACTGAGATCGATCCGGCCTGGCCGGTCATCAAGCTGCTCGTCGCCCTTCGCCTCGCTCGGCCCTACAAGACCATCGAAGAAATCGCGGCTTGATCAGCGAAGCCCCAGCCGCCGGCGCCTTCTCCTTCGACGCCTCCGCCCGAACGGCTGGGGGACGCTCTCCTCGGCCGGCTGGCCAGCCTGGGTCCCCGCGCCCGACTCAGGAACCTCGGCCGCGAGCGCCCTCCAGTGTTCGACGAGGGCTGGCGCGTGGCCGTGAATCTCGAGCCACGTCATCGCCTCTCGGAAGATGTGCCGATGCACGAGTGCCCGCTGTGCGCGGACGCTGGCGGAGGAGTCGCGCAATCGGCGTTGCAATCCAAGAATCTGACGAAGCCGTTCGATGTCCTTCCTGGCCAGCGGCAGGCTGCCAAGTCGCGGCGTGGCGCCAACGTCCCCTCTGGCGTCCTGCTCTCCGAGCGGGACGCCGATGGGAACGAGGAGCGTCCCGAGCAGGATCGTGTTCGTCAGCGTCTCAGGTGTGGATTCGAACCGGCGGCGATACGCGTCGAGCGCCGCTAGCGAGCGCCAGAGCCCTTCCACTGCAGCGCCGTTGACGTTGTAGAGCTTGTCCAGCTCAGGCGCCGTCGGCTCGAGGATCCCGACCGCCGCCAGCGATCGGAATGCCCGCTCTGCGGAGCCGGCGCGCAGGATCTTGTAAAGCTCCTCGAGTACTCGTGGTGCGGCGCTCTTCGCGATCTCGTGCCGGTGCGTCCGGATGGCGGCGAGGAGTGTTGGCTCGATCGTGAAGTCGAGCCGCGCGGCCAGTGCGATGGCCCTCAGCATGCGCACAGGATCCTCACGCAGCCGCACGTCGGGGTTGCCAATCGATCGCACGATCCGGGCCCGAAGGTCGTCGAGTCCGTTCACGTAATCGATGACCGAGAAGGTCGCGATGTCGTAAAACAGCGCGTTGATCGTGAAGTCACGCCGAAAGGCGTCCTCTTCCGGTGTGCCGAACGTGTTGTCGCGATGAATCAGATGCTGGCCTTCGTCCGTTGACGGATCGGGCGCCGGCACGCCGTCCTGCACGACCTCTTCGCCTGGGGCGACCTGCCGGCGAAACGTCGCAACCTCGATGACCTTCGCGCCGAACCTGACATGCGCGAGCCGAAACCTCCGGCCAATGATCCAGCAATTGCGAAAGAGCTTCTTGACCTGGTAGGGGTGGGCGGACGTGCCCACGTCGAAATCCTTGGGTTTTCGCGCCAGCAGCAGGTCGCGGACGCTTCCGCCAACCAGATAGGCCTTGTGGCTGGCCTCGCGCAACCGGTAGAGGACCTTGAGCGCGTCGGGATCGATGTCGCGCCGCGAGATCACGTGCTGATCGCGCGGAACGATCCTCGGGTCGGCCATCGCCCGGCATTGTAACCCCCGTGCTACGATCGCCGGGTATGGGCCGGCGGTTCGCCTGCGTTGTGGTGGGAGGTCTGCTGTCGGCTTCGCCGGCCTCGGCCGCCGACGATGCTCTTGCCAGAGCGCGCCAACTGTACAATCAACGCCAGTTCGAGGCCGCAATCCAAGCCGCTGAGGCAGCGCGTGCGCTGCCGGCGTACACAGATGCCGCGGATCTCATCGCCGCCCGCGCGTACCTCGAGCGCTTCCGTGACACCGCGGTTCCGGGCGATCTGGTGAGCGCGCGCGATCGCTTGCGCCGGTTGAGCCCCGAGCGCTTCGGCCCCCGCGAACGCACGGAATTTCTTGTCGGGCTCGGCGAGACGCTGTACTTCGATAACGCATTCGGGGCCGCTGCGGCGGTCTTCGATTCGCTCTTGCGCACGAACGATCTGCTGGGCGGGCCAGCGCGTGAGCAGGTTGTAGATTGGTGGGCCGCCTCGGTCGATCACGACATGCGGCCCCGTCCGGAGATCGATCGACAGATGGCCTATCAGAAGATGCGCGCGCGTCTCGAGGACGAGCTGGCCCTGCATCCCGGAAGCGCCGCCGCGGCGTATTGGCTGGCAGCCGCCGCGCGCGGCCAAGGGGACCTTCAGGCGGCGTGGGACGCCGCGGAAGCCGGATGGGCACGTGCGACGCTTGCCGAGGATCGGGGCGCGCGATTGCGCGGCGACCTCGATCGCCTCGTGACTGAGGCGATCGTCCCCGAGCGCGCCAGAGTCCTTGCGCAGCCGGCCGACAATCTCCGCGACGAGTGGGAGCGCTTCAAGGCCCGCTGGAGCAGGTAGCGCGCCTTCCGTTCACGGCTTGGCGTCTCTCCAGTTTTCGCCAACACCGACGTCGACCGTCAACGGCACGTTGAGGGTCGCCGCCGATTGCATGCGATCGCGAACGATCGCCGCGTACTCGTCGGCCTTCCCCTCCGGCACTTCAAATAACAACTCGTCATGGACCGTGAGGATCATGCGCGCGTCGGGGTAAGGGACCAGCGCGGCGTGGACGTCAATCATCGCACGCTTCATGATGTCGGCCGCCGTCCCCTGGATCGGAAGGTTGACGGCGACTCGTTCCGCGGCCCCTCGCACCTGGCCGTTGCGACTGTTCAGCTCGGGCACCAGCCGTCTCCGACCGTACAACGTCTTCACGACGCTCGTGGCCCGCGCCTCTTCGAGCGTCCGGTCGATGAACGCGCGCACGCGGGGAAAGCCCGCGAAATACGCGTCGATGAATTCCTGCGCCGCCCGCTGCGTGACGCCGATGTCCTTGGACAGGGTGAACGCCCCCTTTCCGTACAGGAGCGCGTAGTTGACCATTTTCGCGATGGCGCGCAGCTCGTGCGCATCGCGGCCGCTGTTCTGGCCGAAGATCTTCACGGCCGTCCGCTCGTGGAAGTCAGCCCCTTCGCGAAACGCCTCGACCAGCACCGGCTCGCATGACAGATGCGCGAGGACCCGAAACTCGATCTGGGAGTAGTCGGCCGAGATCAGCACATGGCCCGGCTCGGCGATGAACGCGCGTCGGATTTCGCGGCCAAGCGCCGTCCTGATTGGGATGTTCTGCAGGTTCGGATCGCTGCTGCTCAGCCGGCCGGTGGCGGCCACGGCCTGATTGAAGCAGGTGTGCACGCGGCCGGTGTCCGGGTTCACGAGCTGCGGCAAGGCATCCATGTAGGTGCCCTTGAGCTTCATGAGCGCCCGCCACTCGAGGATGTAGCGCGGAAGATCGTGGGCGAGCGCGAGCTCTTCGAGGACGTCGACGGCGGTCGACGGCGCCCTGGACGCGCCGGTCCGTTTGATCACCGGCAGCTGCATCCTGTCGAAGAGCACGTCCGCAAGCTGCTTCGGCGAATTGATGTTGAATTCTCCGCCGGCGGCTTCGTAGATCTGCGCCGTGCGCTGCGCCAGTTCCTGTTCCAGCCGCTTCGACTGGCTGGCCAGCGCGGGGCCGTCGACGAGAACGCCCGCGCGCTCGACGTCGACGAGCACGGGGATCAACGGCCGCTCGAGCGTCTGATAGACGCCTGCCAGATCATCCTTTTCGAGCTGCGCCCTGAAGATCGGCGCAAGCTGACCGGCCAGGTCCGCGCGCTCGCACGCGAAGTCGACCACGGCCTCTACCGGGACCTCCGCGATCGAAACGGCCTTGACGCCTTTGCCGCACACGTCCTCTTCGGGGATGGCCTTATAGCTCACCAGCTCGAGCGCAAGGTCTTCCAGCCTGTGCTCCGATCGCGTGGCGTCGATCAGATAACTCGCCAACATGGTGTCGATGGCGAGCCCCTGGAGCATGACGCCAAAACGCTCGAGGATGATGGCGTCGAACTTCAGATCGTGACCGTGCTTGCCGATCGTCTGGTCTTCGAGAACGCTCTTCAGCGCCTCGAGCGCCGTCGCCGCCGGGATGCTTGCCACCGCTCCGAGCGCCCGATGCCCGATTGGGACGTAGGCCGCGTGATGGGCGGCGGTCGAGAAGGCGAGCCCGGCAATCGACGCCCGCATGGCCGTCGGTTGATCCGGCAACAGCCGCATCGCGAATTGCCCTGCCGCACGGAGTTGGTCTGCAAGCGCTTTCAGGCCCTCCGGGGTGTTGACGATGGAGTAGCTCTTCGCGACCGAGCTGGCTGACGGCGCATACTCGTGCGCGAACGCGCGAAATCCCAGCTCGGTGAAAATCTTGAACGAGCGCTCACGCGACCCGCCGCGATATTTCAACGCGTCGGCGTCGAACTTCACCGGCACGTCGGTCCGAATCTTCGCCAGCTCACGGCTCTGACGAGCCGTAGCGGCGTGCGCCAAGAGCCCCTCTCGGTACCGCTTGTGCTTGACCTCCGCCGCATGGGCGATCAGGTTCTCGAGCGAGCCATAGGTCGCGATCAGCTCGCGTGCTCCCTTCTCGCCGATGCCCGGTACGCCCTTGATGTTGTCGATGGTGTCGCCCATCAGCGCGAGCACGTCGACGACGCGGTCCGGCGGGACTCCGAACCGCTCTTTGACGCCTTCTTCGTTGTACCAGGTGCCGTCGTCCCGCGGGTTGAACACGGAGATGCCCGGCCGCACGAGCTGAAAAAAGTCCTTGTCGCCCGTGACGATCGCGACCTCGAACCCGGCCGCCGCCGCCTTCTCCGCCAACGTTCCGATCACGTCATCCGCTTCGTACCGCTCGGAGGTGAGAATCGGGACGCCGAGCGCTTCACACGCCGCATGAACCATCGGAATCTGCTCGGCGAGCTCGTCGGGCATCGGTGCCCGGTTCGCTTTGTAGTCCGCCGCGAGCTCGTCGCGGAAGGTCCGGCCCGGAAGATCGAACGACGCGGCGATGTACTCCGGCCTGTGTTCGCTCAGGAGCTTGCGGAGCATCGTGACGAAGATGTAGACCGCGTTGGTCGGTCGTCCCTGCGCGTTCCTGAGAAAGCCGCCTTCCGCTGTGCGCACGGGCGCGTGGAACGCGCGGTACATCTGCGAGCTGCCGTCGATCAGATAGAGCACAAATTTTTACTATATCATTGGCGGTTATGCGGACTCGGGCGCTCGTGCTGTGTGCGATCGCCGCGACGGCGATCGCGTGCAACGCCGCCAGTCTGTTCAGGCAGTACGAATACGAAGAAGAGATGTTTCTGTCCCTCGACGGATCGGCGACCGTGTACGTGCACAGCTCGATCGCCGCGCTCAATGCGCTTCGCGGGACGTCGTTCGACGCGTCATCGCCGCGCCTGGATCGCGACGCCGTGCGCGACTATTTTCAAGCGCCAGGCGTTCGCGTTGCTGCCATCAACCAGTTCCGCCGGAGCGGACGGCGCTTCGTCCATGTGCGGCTCGATGTAGATGATGTGCGCCGCCTGTCATCGACGCCTCCGTTTCGATGGTCGACGTATCGATTCGATCTCCCCGGGACCCGTTGCCCCGGACGTGTCGCCAGCGAAGGCGATCACTTCGTCTACGAGCAGACCGTCGGCGAGCGGGCCGCCGACCCGGCGGACACCGGCGTCCACGGTGCGGCAGCCGGCCAGGCGCGGAGCGGGCGCGCCCCAGCGTGGACGGGCAAGGAGCTCGTGGCTTTCCGTCTCCACCTGCCAAGCAAAATCGACTACCACAACACCCCTACCCACGAGGTCGGCAGAGGCAACATTCTGACCTGGGAACAGCCACTTGCCGACCGCCTGCGCGGTGTTCCGCTGACCCTCCAGGCGTGCATGCAGAGGCAGTCGATCCTCTATCGCACGCTGTGGCTCTTCGGCGTGACGTTCATCGCTGTGGCCTTCGTGTTCGTGCTCGTGATCGCCTGGGTGCTGAAGAAAGGGAAGCCCGTCGAAGCGCGAATGGGGTAGTCAGTCGTTAGAATACGGTTATGGGTTCCGCTCGATCCGTGGGCCTCCTCGCCGTGGCCACCGCAATCGGCCTTCTCGGCGCCTCCAGAATGCGCGCCCTCGTTACGCCGGCAGCTTCCACGTTCGCCGCCGCGCGTGTGCCCATCGTTGTCGAGCTGTTCACGTCGGAAGGCTGCTCGAGCTGTCCGCCCGCCGACACGTTGCTGGAGCGGCTCCTCGATACGCAGCCGCTCGCCGGCGCGCAAGTCATCGGCCTCGGGGAGCACGTGGACTACTGGGACCGCCTCGGCTGGAAAGATCGCTTCTCGTCCGCGGCGCTGACGAAGCGCCAACAGGTGTACGGCGCCCGCTTCAACACCGAAGACATCTACACACCGCAAATGGTTGTCGACGGCCGAACCGAGCTGGTCGGCAGCGACGCAAGCGCCGCTCGACGCGCGCTCGAACGCGCAGCCGGCACCCCTCACGGCTCGGTCCAGATCGTCGCCCACGATATCGACAAAGCCGTCACGCCCGGCCGTTCCGTGCTCGACGTGTCCGTCACAACGTCCGATCTGCCGAAGATCTCGGGTGGGGATCGCGCCGACGTTGTGATCGCAGTGACCGAGGACCACCTGCGATCGGAGGTCACTCGCGGCGAGAATCACGGGCGCGTGCTCACCCATGCGGCGGTGGTCCGCTACCTGACGACGATTGGCGAAGCCCCGTCCGGCACCGCGTCGACGGCACGCGCGGAGGTTCCGATCGCCCCTGACTGGCAGCGCGCGCAGCTGAAGGTCGTCGCCTTCGTCCAGGAACGCCGCGGCCGCGCCATCGTCGCGTCGGCAGTTCTGCCGGTCGATCGGCGGTGAACCAGTACCCCTATTGGTGGGACACCGTCGGCGTCGCCCCCAATCCGCAATCCGCAATCAATCCGCAACGTGGGGTGGAGCTACCCGTTCGCGCCGACGTGGTCGTTGTCGGCGCTGGCTACACAGGTTTGTCCGCCGCGCGCCGGCTCGCTCTCCAGGGTGCCTCCGTCCTTGTCCTCGATCGCCACGATATCGGCTGGGGCGCCAGCTCGCGCAACGGCGGCCAGGTGCTGACCGGCCTCAGGCTCGATGCCCGAAGGTTGGTGGCGAGGTACGGTGTAGCGCAGGCCCGGCGGCTTTTTGACGCGGGAAACAACGCTATCGATCACCTCGAGACGTTGTTGGCCGAGGAGAAGATCGAATGCGACTACGAGCGCTGCGGGCATCTGCAGGCGGCGTCGACGTCCTCGCACTTCAAGGCATTTCGGGAAGAGCAGGCGCTGCTCGCTCGCGTGTTCAATCACCGCGTCACCATCGTCGAACGCGGCGATCAAGTCACGGAGATCGGCAGCAGTCTGTATCACGGTCTGCTCGTTGACGAACGCAGCGCTGGCCTGAACCCTGCGCGATACGTTCACGGTCTGGCGGCCGCGGCGATACGGAGGGGTGCCTCGGTCGCCGGCGGCGTGAGTGTGACCCGCATCATCCGACAGGAGGCAGCCTGGCGGGTTCAGACATCCTCCGGCGAAGTGGCCGCGGGTGACGTCCTGATGGCGACCAACGGGTACACGGACCGGGTGGCGCCCGCGCTCCAAAGGCGCCTCGTTCCGGTGGGCAGCTACATCATCGTGACCGATCGGCTCCCCTCTGAACGCGCAGCAGCGCTGTTGCCGAAGCGGCGCATGGCGTTTGACTCGAAGCACGTCCTTTACTACTTTCGTCTGACCGCCGACCAGCGGCTGCTGTTTGGTGGACGCGCGGAATTCACACGTCCCACCGCGGCATCGATCAGCAGGGCGGCGGAAACTCTCCGGCGCGGGATGGCGATGGTGTTTCCGGACATGGCCGACGTGCGTCTCGAGTATGCGTGGGGCGGCAATGTGGCCTTCGCTCTCGATCAGATGCCGCACGCCGGGATGCTCGATGAGATGTATTTTGCCGGCGGCTATGGCGGTCACGGCATCGCAATGGCGACCGAGCTGGGCGATCTCATCGCAAGACGGATCGGCGGACAAACGGTGCCCAACCCGCTGCTCGATCTGGAGTGCCCGCCCATCCCGCTCTATCGGGGCAATCCCTGGTTCCTGCCGCTCGCCGGCGCATATTACAAGGTGAAAGATTGGATCGAAGCCTGGAAATCGTAGACCTCGAGCTGAGCGCAGAGGAGATGCATGCGCTCGCCGGCGAGGTCGTTGCGCGGTCAATCGACCACATCGTGTCGCTGCCACACCAGCCGAGCTCCGGCGATGTCGACGCGGCGGCGTTGTGCCGCGCCATGCGCGAACCGGCGCCGGAGCATGGCGCGCCGTTGACCCCGCTCCTCGATCGTCTGTTTCAGGAATGGATTCCACGCTCGTTTACCGCAGCCGGCCCCGGCTACCTGGCGTACATCCCGGGCGGCGGACTGTTCTCGGCGGCGCTTGCCGACCTCATTGCGAACACGTCCAACCGCTACACCGGCGTCTGGCAGGCGGCGCCGGCGCTGGTGCAGCTCGAAGCCAACGCCCTGGACTGGCTGCGGGACTGGATGGGGTTTCCATCCGGAACGCGGGGGCTCTTTACGACCGGTGGATCGATGGCGATGTTCAACGCGATTCTGTGCGCGCGCGAACGCCATCTTGGCGCGGACATCCGCCGCGGTGTGCTGTACACCTCCGATCAGGCGCATCACTCTGTCCTGAAGTCAGCCAAGCTTGCCGGCATCATGCCCGACCGCGTCAGGGTCCTGGCCTGCGACGCGCGCTATCGCTTGCCGGTGGATGCGCTCGGCTCGGCCATCGCCCGGGATCGCCGGGATGGGCTGGTGCCGTTCGCGGTCGTGTCGAGTGCCGGCACGACCAACACGGGAGCTGTTGATCCGCTCGACGCCATCGCCGATCTTTGCGCTGCAGAGGGTCTCTGGCACCACATCGACGGCGCGTACGGAGCGTTTTTCTATTTGTGTGACGAGTTGAGACCCGTGCTGCGAGGGCTCTCGCGAGCCGATTCGCTCACGCTCGATCCGCACAAAGGGATGTTCCTGCCCTATGGCACGGGTGCGCTCCTGGTTCGGGACGGTGATGCGCTCCGCGCCGCGCACGAAGCGACCGCCGATTATCTGCCGGCGCCGCCCTCTCCGGGCGAGTTCTATGATCCCAGCCAACACGGCCCCGACTTGTCCAGGGGGTTTCCCGGGCTCCGCGTCTGGTTGTCAGTGAAGCTGTTTGGCGCCGCGGCGTTCCGATCGGTGCTTGCCGAGAAGCGGGCGCTCGCTCTCGATGCCGCCACGAGGATCTCGGCTCTGCCCTATGTGGTCATCGACGCGCCCCCGGAGCTATCGCTCTTCGCCTTCCATCTTTCGTGGCCAGGCGCCTCTCGCGTGGACGAAGACGCGGCCACGCGCGATCTGATGGACCGCACCTCCCGGCGTGGCCGTGTCATGATCACTGGCGCCGTCGCGGGTGGGCGCTATCTGGGTCGCGTCTGCGTCCTCAGCTTCCGCACCCATAGCCCGCAGATCGACGCCCTGGTCGAGGACCTCTCTCTTTCCATCACATCCATCGTCTCGGAGTATCTCCATTGAACCCTGCGCCGGCAAACGCAACCCCCGGGTCCCAACGCGCGCGTCTGCGCGCCATCGCCACGCGCGTCATGCGCGAGCGCGGCCTCGATCCCGAATTCCCGCCCGCGGCCCTTGCGCAGGCGGGGGCCTTGTCCGGGCCGCCGGAGACGACCGAGGAGCCGACGCGCGACCTCCGTCAGTTGCTCTGGTGCTCGATTGACAACGACGACTCACGCGACCTCGACCAACTGTCGGTTGCCGAGCCGCTCCCTGGCGGCGACGTGCGCGTGCTGGTCGCCGTGGCCGACGTCGACGCGGCCGTGCCGAAGGGGTCGCCCTGCGACCGCCACGCCGCCCAGAACACAACGTCCGTCTATACGCCGGCCGTCATTTTTCCAATGCTGCCGGAGCGGCTGTCGACCGACCTGACGTCGCTCGGCGACCAGGAAGATCGCCTGTCGATCGTCGTGGAGACGGTGGTGACGCCGGGCGGCGCGGTCAGATCGTCCGATGTCTACGGCGCCCGCGTACGCAACCGTGCGAAGCTTGCCTACAACTCGGTGGGCGCCTGGCTCGACAGCCAGGGCCCCTTGCCGCAAGCCGCAGCGAGCGTTTCAGGAATGGATGAACAGCTGCGCATTCAGGACCGCGTGGCGCAAGCCCTGAACGCCACGCGTCGCGCGCGTGGCGCGCTCGAGTTCGAGAGCAGCGAGGTGCGCGCGATTTTCCACGGCGACGAGCTGTCCGACATGGCGCCCGAGCGACCGAATCGGGCGAAGTCGATCATCGAGAACCTGATGGTGGCGGCCAACGGCGTCACGGCCGTGTTTCTGAGCGCCCGCGGCTTTCCGTCGCTTCGCCGGGTCGTGAAGTCGCCGGAGCGCTGGGATCGGATCCGTGACCTGGCGGCGCAATCAGGCATCACACTGCCCGACGAACCTGACGCCATCGCGCTGTCGGCGTTCTTGACGAAACGGCGGCTCGCCAGCCCCGACACGTTTGTCGACCTCTCGACAACGGTCATCAAGCTCCTGGGCTCCGGTGAATATATGGTAGAACGGCCCGCGGCTAGAGGCGCCAAGAGGCCTGACGGTTCGGGCACGCCGGGTCACTTCGCGCTCGCCGTCCACGACTACTCGCATTCGACAGCGCCCAACCGGCGCTATCCGGATCTGATCACGCAGCGCCTCCTGAAGGCCGCGCTCGCCGGAAATCGAACTCCTTATGATTTCGAGGATCTCGACGAGATTGCCGATCAGTGCACCAGACAGGAGGACGCCGCCAAGAAAGTCGAGCGCCAGGTCCGCAAGTCCGCAACGGCCATGCTCGTCGAGTCCCGCGTAGGCGACACATTCGACGCCATCGTCACCGGTGCGTCGAACAAGGGAACATTCGTCCGTGTGTGGACGCCCCCAATGGAAGGGATGCTGATGAAGGGCAGGGCGGGTCTCGACGTCGGCGACCGCCTGCGCGTCCGTCTGGACGGTGTCGACATCGACCGGGGGTACATCGACTTCGTTCCTGCCTGAACCGGCCCCGCGTCCAGCCCCTCCTGCCCTCCGCTCACTTCACCTCAACGAGCTCAATCGCCACACGATCCGGCCCTTCGATCATCGCCGCGCGCGAGTTGCCCCAAGCGTGGATCTCCTCCAGGAACTTGATCCCTTCGCCTTTGAGCCGTGTGACGGTTGCGTTGAGATCCGCAGTGCTGACGGCCCAATGATCCACGATCTTTCCGCGCGGGCTCACGAGTCCGCCGCCAGGCCATGGACGGATCAAGATGCCGATGTCGTCGAAGAACACGGACCCTGACGGCTCGCGAACGAACCCGGTCTTGGCGAACGATGGCCACGTAGGCGGCGCGTACGTCTTCGTCCGGCAGTCCGCGGCCGCGCGCGCGCCTGGCGCGCTCCCGCTCTGGCTCTGGGGCGCCGCGCTTCCTGTGCCCTGCGTCGGCGCCGCTCCGCCTCGCCCCTGAGGGACTCGCGCGCCCAGGTGCGCCGAGTACCACTCCATGGCGCACTGCGGGTGCTCGTGATACATGTGCACGTGGTTGAACCGCTCGACGGTGCCGGCCTGCGCGTTCTCGATCATCGCGCCATCGGGCCCCCGAAGATAGCCGAACCCGCCTACGCGAGTCGGTTGCGTGCCCTTGGCGCGCATCTCGAGGATCTGCTCTTGCGTGGGAAGCCCCGGCAGCGTATCGCTCGACATGTCGACCAGCTTGCCGTCGGCCGCGTCCCACATCTGCGCGATCTCGAGGCCCATCGCGCGGAACTTCTCGTCGTACTGGCGCGAGTTCGGCGTGTTCCAGCCGAAATGCCAAACAGAGGTCTGCGGCCCCGTCAGCTCGTTCTGCGGCGGGGACGAGACTTTCGTGAACAGGAGGTAGACGTTGCCTGTCTTGACCGCTTCGTAGCCGTTGAACGTCGTCTTGGTCGCCGACAATGTGAACGGCTTCGGGTAATACGCTGCGGCAGCCGTCGGGTTCACCGAGTTGAGGTGCACGTGATGAAAACGAATCGCTTCGGTGGAGGGCGGCCCGGACGCCCGCGGCTCGGCGGTCGGCTGTCCCTGCCAGGCGGCCGACGTCGGGTGGCGGCCGCCCATCGACGCGACCAGAGTGACAGCCAATATGGATCTCGCGGCCGACCGTGTACGCAACTTCATGGGCCCACACCTCCTACGTCACTGCGCGGTCCGTGACCTCGAGGCCGCGATCGACGATCGCAAACCCCTCGCGCAACTCCGCTTCAGTGATGCAGAGCGGCGGGTTGGTGAAGAACGTGTTCCATCGGACGAAGGTGTACAACCCCTCTTGCCGGAAGAATTTGCCGAGGGCGATCATCTCATCGGACGTGTCGTTGAACGGTGCGAGCGGCGTCCGCTTCGCGGCGTCGCGTACCAGCTCGATCAAGCCGAAGAGTCCGATCGATCGCGCGGCGCCAACTGATGGATGGCGCAACGAAAGGTCGGTCATCAGGTCGGCCATCAGCGCGCCCATTCGCCTGGCGTTCTCGATCAATCCGTCCTCTTCATAGACGCGAATCGCCGCCAGCGCGGCGGCGCAGGCGACGGGATGGCTGTTGTACGTCAACCCGCCATAGAAGACTCTGTCCTTGAACTGTTCCGCGATGCCCCGGCGCATCCCGACCGCGCCCAGTTGCACATAGGCGGCCGTCAGCCCCTTCGCCATGGTGATGATGTCCGGAACCACGTTCCAATGGTCGATCGCGAACCATTTGCCGGTCCGCCCGAAGCCGGCCATGACTTCGTCGCAGATCATCAGGATCCCATGCTTGTCGCAGAGCCGCCGGACGCCTTGCATGTAGCCGTCGGGCGGCACCAGGACCCCGTTGGTGCCGGTCACCGATTCGAGAATGAACGCGGCGATGGTCTGAGGCCCTTCGAGCTGGATGACTTCTTCCAGCATCGCAAGCGATGTCTCGGCGCTGTCCCACCCCCGCTCGATGCCGTGATAGGGGTCAAGGACGTGAACCACGCCCGGCAGACCTGGTTCCGCCGCCCACCTGCGCGGATCGCCGGTCAATGTGAGGCTGCCTGCAGTCGCCCCGTGGTACGAGCGATAGCGCGCAAGAATCTTGTGACGTCCGGTCGCAAGGCGAGCGAGCTTGATGGCGTTCTCGTTCGCTTCGGCGCCGCCGTTCGTGAAGAAGAAGACATCGATGTCTCCAGGCGTGATCTCCGCCAGCTTCGCGCCCAAGCGGGCCCGAGGCTCGGTCGCCATGAAAGGGTTCGCGTAGGCGAGGACCTCGGTTTGTTCGCGGATCGCCTTGATGACGCGCGCGTCGCCGTGGCCGATGTTGACGCACATCAGCTGACTGTTGAAGTCGATGAAGCGCTTGCCCTCAGGCGTCCAGAAGTAGATGCCCTTTGCGCGGGCGACCGGGATCGGATCGACCTTCGACTGTGCCGTCCACTCGAAGAGCGTGTGCTTCTTCGACAAAGCAATCATCTCCTCGCCGGTCATGGTTTTGTGTGCAGTTTCGGTCGCCATCGCTCCCGCCTTTCCTGCCTTACTTCCTACTTTCTTACTTCCCGACTTCTCTTGAACTCGCCCCCGGGCTTCCAATCCGGAAGCTTATCGGCCTGCGCCACACGATAGCCGACCGCGAAGAAGACCTTCAGGTCTTCACGCGTGCCATCCAGGTTCCAACTCGGCAGGATCACGTCTCTCGGCGTGTGGTAACGATTGGCGTTCCAGTCGTCCCGCATCCGTTTCGCGAAGTCCGGCGGCTGGCCGATGTAGTCGACGCCCGCATCGGGATTGAGCGCCGGCACGCCCTGCTTGGCGAAGTTGAAGTGGTCCGACCGGTAGTAGAAGCCCTTTTCCGGCTCGGCGTCCCCGTGAACGAGGCGGCCTTGCTCGGCGGCCGCCGCCCGGGCGTAGTCGTCCAGATCCGATGCGCCGTATCCGATAAGCGTCAAGTCCTTCGTCCGTCCATGCACGTTCCAGCTGTCCAGGTTGATGTTGGCGACTGTCTTGGCGATCGGATAGACGGGCATCACGGTGTAGTACTCGGACCCGAGCAGCCCCTGCTCCTCGGCTGTCACCGCGAGGAACAAGATCGATCGCCGTGGTGGTTCTTCCAATTTCGTGAAGGCACGCGCCAGCTCCACCAGCGACGCGCACCCCAGCGCGTCGTCCTCCGCTCCGTGGAAGATGCCGTCCGCGGTCTTGCCGAAGTGATCCCAGTGAGCCGTGTAGACGACGTACTCGTCTTTCACAGTCGCGTCGGCTCCTTCGAGCTTGCCCATCACGTTGCGCGAGTCGATCGTGCGAAGCGTGTTCTTGATCGTCATCGAGGCTGTCAGACCGAGCGCCACCGGCCTGAAGTCACGCGCCGCGGCCTGCGCTTTGAGCGCGTCGAAATCCTGCCCGGCCCACTTGAAGAGCTCCTTCGCCTTGTCCAGGGTGATCCACGCCTCGATCGCAGGGCGCGCCATGTTCTTGTCAGGAGTGACAAGATCGAACTGCTCGCCGGTCTTTCCCTGTACGACATTGAACCCGTACCCTGCCGGTCCGGTCTCATGGACAATGATGACGGCCGCTGCGCCTTTCTGCGTGCCCATCTCGTACTTGTACGTCCACCGGCCGTAGTACGTCATCGCCTTGCCGCCGAACGTCTTGGGATCCAGCTCGCTCGGGTTCGAGGGATCCCGCACCGGCGGATCGTTGATGAGCATCACGAGCGTCTTCCCTTTGACGTCCACTCCCTTGTAGTCATCCCAATTGAATTCAGGCGCGACGACGCCATAGCCGACGAAGACGAGCTCTGAATTCTCGATGCTGGCTGACGGCGCCACATGTTTGGTCCACGCAACGACGTCGTCCTTCCATTTGAGCGACAGAGAGCCAGGCAGGGCGTGCGAACCCGGCGAAACGGAAGGCGAGGGCGCTCCTCCCGAACTCGGCTTCTTGATGACGAGCGGCGCCGGCGCCGGGGTAATGCCAACGAGCGGGACTCGTTGAATGTAGGTTCCGTCGGAATTGCCTGGCTTGAGCCCGACGCTCTTGAATTGTTCTTCGAGGTAGTGAACCGTCAGCTCTTCGCCTTCGGTGCCAGGTGCCCGGCCTTCGTATTCATCGGACGAGAGCACCCTCGTATGCTGTAGCACCGCGCTCATGTCGATGTCGGGCAGCCGTCCAATGGGCACCTGCCGCGCCGGCACGATTGACGGCGGCGTCGCGGATGATTGTGGCGTCGTCGAGCACGCCGTCGCCAGCGCGATCACCCACATAAGCGCGCCAGCCGTGACGGCCCCGCGAGTCAATCGACCGCTCAAATTCATGCCTCCTCAGCGTCGCAGCGTGCGGCCCGAATCGCGAATCCGCACTCCGAATCACGCCCAGTCTATCTCCCGACGCCCATGAGGTCGAGGATCGCCAGCGCAATCACCTTTGTGGCGTTGACCAGGTCGTCGATCCGGCACGATTCGTCGGGCTGATGCGCCAATTCCAGCTCGCCGGGTCCATACGCCACGCAGTGCAGGACGCCGGCGATGCCGGCAACGTGCTTGTGATCGTAGGTTCCGGGGCTGGCCACGAGGCGCGCCGGCGTTCCCAGCACACGCCGAATCGACCGGTCAAGGGCGCCAATGAGCGGTGAGTCGTCCGGAGTCCGCACAGGCTCGACCACCATCAGATCGCGCAGTTCGTACTCGACGCCGCTCATCGATCCGATCGTGCGATCAACCAGGTCGGCGATTTCGCTGCGCGCCGCCTCGAATCCCTCCTCCATCAGAAAGCGGCGATCGAACACCGCGCGACATCGATCGGCCACACATGGCGTCTGACTGCCTTCGACATGCTGGCCGCCGTCGATGGCGTTCACGTTGATGGTCGCGTGTCGCGCCGCATCAGGCACCACGGGCATCGACGTGGTCCGCCTCGAGAGCGCGGGGCGCAGCACCCGCTGAACAGCGTTCAAGACGTCGCTCATGCGATCGATCGCGCTGATCCCCAGAAATGGCATGCTCCCATGGGCGATTCGCCCGCGCACGGTCAGCTCGGACCAGTAGACACCGCGGTGGCCGATGGAGATGCGATCGACGTTCAGCGGCTCGGGGATGATGACAAAGTCGGTCCTTGGGTGCGAAACCCGGCCGACGCGCGCAAGATGCGCCATGCCCGCAAAGCCGCCACTCTCCTCGTCCACGGTGCCGCTGATCTCGATGGCGCCCGGCAGGATGACACCCGCTCGCGCGATCGCTTCTCCGGCAAAGACCGCCGCAGCAATGCCCGCCTTCATGTCGCAGACGCCGCGGCCGAAGATGCGGCCGTCACGGACGACGGCGGCGAACGGATCGACCGTCCATCCGCCGCCGGCCGGCACCACATCGATGTGGCCGTTCAGATGGACCACCGGTCCGCCGCTCGAGCCGCGGCGCGATCCGACGACATTGACGCGCGGATACTCGGGCGTATGCTCGGGCCGGTCTTCGGCCACGATGTATTCGACGTCGTAGCCGCGTCGCGTGAGATCGTCGCCGAGGAACACGGCACAGGCTTCGTACTCGGCGCCGGGAGGATTGACCGTCGGCATGCGCACGAGGTCCTGCGTGAAGCTGACGAGCTCGTCGGCTGCGGCATCCACTTCAGCGATGATTCGGTCTATCGGATGAGACGAGAGGGACATAGATTGAGTGCCGGCCGGGAGCTGACTGTCGAAAGCCGTCGGGCACTAAAATACCGCAATGCGGAGCGCCATCGCTCTCGGCGTCGCCCTCGTCGCCGGTACCGTCATCCAGGCTCAGACCAATTCGACGCTGACGGCCGTTCCCGGCATCAAGGTCGGTCACTTTACATTGACCGAGCGGCCGACCGGCTGCACGGTCATCCTGGCGGAGTCAGGCGTCACGGCGGGCGTCGACGTTCGCGGTGCCGCCCCGGCGACCGCGGAAACCGAACTGCTCAGGCCGGTAAATCTCGTCCAGCAGGTTCACGCGATCGTGCTCTCGGGCGGCAGCGCGTTCGGGCTCGACAGTCGCTCAGGCGTCATGCGTTATCTGGACGAGAAGAATATCGGGTTCAAGGTCTTCGGACCCGGTCCGGGAGCAAGGGGCTCCCCCAGTGACAGTCCGCGGGATAGGGTCCCCCAGGGTGAGAACATCCCGATTGTCCCCGCTGCCAGCCTCTTCGATTTGAATGTCGGCGCGAGCTCGGATTTGAACGGCAGCGGACGCTCTGGCGGCCTTGCCGGCTCCAGCTCGAAGATCCGCCCGACCGCCGATTGTGGCTATCGCGCCGCGCAGGCCGCGACCACTGCCCCCGTGACAGAAGGCAACGTCGGGGCTGGCGCGGGCGCCACCATCGGCAAGACGGCGGGACCGAACCGCGCGATGAAAGGCGGCCTGGGAAGCGCCGCGATCGCGATGCCCGACGGGCTCATCGTTGCCGCCATCGTTGCCGTGAATGCGGCCGGCGATGTCATCGAACCGGCCACCGGCAAAGTCGTCGCCGGAGTACGAACCGCCGACGGCAAAGCGCTCGCCGATGCCCGCGTGCTCCTCACGACCGGCAGCATGCAGCCGGCGCGGATCGGCGAGAACACGACGCTCGGCGTGATTGCCACCAACGCGACCCTCACGAAGGTCCAAGCCACCAGGATCGCGGAGATGGCCCATGATGGCTACGCTCGCGCGATCTTTCCGAGCCACACCATGGGCGATGGCGACACGATCTTTGCGCTCGCGACCGGCTCGGCGAGCGGTAATGCCGACGTCAGCCGCATCGGCGCGCTCGCGGCCAAGGTGATGGCGGACGCCATCGTGCGCGCCGCGATGCAGGCCACCGGCATCCCCGGATACCCCGCCGCGCGCGATCTCCGGTGAGCGTCCAGGTCAATTTCTACCTCATCACGCTGAGCCTCTACTCGCTGGGGTTGATGGCGCTCGGCGTGTGGCTTGGAAGGCGGGTGCGCGGCACGTCAGATTTCTTCGTGGCGGGCCGCCAGCTTGGCCCCGGCCTCATCTTTTCGACGATGCTGGCCGCGAACATCGGCGCGGGATCGACCGTCGGAGCGACCGCCATCGGGTACGTGGCGGGCCTGTCGGCGTGGTGGTGGGTTGGATCCGCCGCGATAGGGTCGGTCGCGCTCGCGCTGTGGATCGGTCCGGCGATACGCCGCGTGGCCGCGGCGCATGATCTGCGGACCGTCGGCGATTATCTCGAGTTCCGCTACAACGCCACGATCCGTGGCATCGTTGCCGCGCTTCTTTGGGTGGGATCCCTCTTCATCCTGGCCGGCCAGCTCGTCGCCATTGGATCGATCCTCGAGACGGTCGCGCACATCCCGGCCGCCGTCGGGTGCCTGATCGGCGGCGCCGTGATCATGGTGTACTTTGCCGCCGGCGGCCTGTCGAGCTCTGCACGGGTCAACGCCGTTCAGCTCGCGGTCAAGCTCGGCGGCTTTGCGATCGCCGTTCCCGTTGCGCTGGCCGCTGTCGGCGGTTGGAGCGCCCTCAGTCGCGTTGACGCCGGCGATGCCGCGTTCTCGCATTTCTGGCGGTTGGGTCCGCCGGGTGTGATGTATGTGGCGCTGCTGACACCATCCTTCATCATCTCTCCCGGCTTGCTGCAGAAAATCTTCGGAGCGCGCGACGAGCGCGCGGTCCGTCTGGGGGTTGGCCTGAACGCGGCTGGGCTGTTCCTCTACGCCGGTGTTCCGGCGTTGCTTGGCATCGTGGCGCACCGCCGGTTTCCGGATTTGAGCTCGCCAAACGACGCGCTCCCAACGGTCCTCGTGTTTCTTTTGCCGCCGGCCATTGGCGCGATCGGCCTGGCCGCGGTGTTCTCGGCGGAAATCAGCGCCTCCGACGCGGTTCTCTTCATGTTGACGACATCTCTGTCGGAAGATCTCTACAAACGGCTGGTCCGCCCTGCGGCGAGCGATGCCGAGATCCTGCGGGTCGCGCGATGGACGACCGTGATTGCCGCGTCGCTCGCGGTCGCGATTGCCGTCAGTCTCGGGAGCGTGGTCGACGCGCTCACGATCTTCTACACTTTGCTGACGGTCAGCCTCTTCGTGCCGGTCGTCGGCGGTCTCTTCGTGGCGCGGACCGAGAGCCGCGGTGCCCTGATCTCGATCTTGTCGGGGATGACCGCCATGTTGACCCTGCAGGTTGCGACCGGCGGCAGGGGTTGGATGTTTGTGACCCCCGCGTTCGGGGGGTTGATCGCCGCAGTTGCCGCATGGCTGGGAGCGCTATGGCTGACCCATTGACCAACCAGGCATATCGAGTCGCGGTCATCGCGGGCGACGGCATCGGCCGCGAAGTGATCCCGGCAGGCCTGACAACGCTCGAGGCCGCTGTTCGCGGCACGGATGTCGCGCTGTCGTTCGTGGAGCTGCCGTGGGGCAGCGACTTCTACCAAAAGCACGGGCGCATGATGCCCGAGGAGGCGTTCGACGAGCTTGCGACCTACGACGCGATCTATCTGGGCGCCATCGGAACGCCGGGCGTGCCCGACGGCGTCTCCGCCCGCATGATTCTCGCGCTGCGCCAGCGCTTCGACCAGTACGTGAATCTCCGGCCGATGCGACTTCTGAAGGGGCTCTCCTCCCCACTGGCGAAGCGAGGCCCGGATGACATCGACATGATCTGCGTTCGCGAAAACTCTGAAGGCGAATACGCAGGCGTCGGCGGTCGCATTCACGTCGGCACCCCACGCGAGGTGGCGGAGCAGACTGGCGTCTTTACGCGCGCGGGGATCGAGCGTCTCGTGCGGTACGGATTCGAGCTGGCGATCAGACGGCCGCGCCGGATCCTGGCGAGCGCGACGAAGTCAAACGCGCTCACGCACTCGATGGCGCTCTGGGACGAGGTGGTGGAGGCCGTGCGGCTGGAATATCCGTCGGTCGAGTGCCGCAAATACCACGTCGATGCCCTGGCGGCCCGGATGATCACGCACCCGCAGACGCTCGACGTGATGGTGACGTCGAACCTCTTCGGCGACATTCTGACCGACATCGGCTCGGCGATCTCTGGAAGCCTCGGCATCGCGCCAGGCGCCAATATCAATCCGGAGCGGAAACACCCTTCGATGTTCGAGCCCATCCATGGGTCCGCGCCCGACATCGCAGGAAAAGGTATCGCCAACCCGATCGGCGCGATTTGGGCCGGCGCCCTCATGCTCGACCACCTCGGGCGCCGCGATCTTCACGACCGGATCGTGAGGGCGATTGAACGCGTGGTACAGAGGGGAAAGGTGCTGACGCCCGATCTTGGCGGCCGCGCCGGCACCATGGATGTTGCGGACGCAGTCCGGGCCGCGGTCGCCGACTGACCAAAATATAGCGTCCTTGGATATTGTTGCCGCCGCTCGCGCCGGTCCGCAGCCGATGCAACCCAGACAGGCGTTCTCAGTCGGGTCGCTCAGCGCTGGGACTGGCGGTGCTGGCCCTCTCCTTGGACTCGCGACCCGCCCGGCTTAGTGCGGCGTGGACCTCAAGTGCTCGCGCAACAGATCGCGGCCGAAGTCTCCCTTGAAATCGCGCCACACCGAATGAATGTGGTTGCCGTCATTCTGCGTGTTGTCGTACTCCACGAGGAACGTCGGCCCCTGGATGCGGTAGTAGTGCTTCTTCCCCTTCTCGATTTCTCCGGCCCAGGCGAAGGAGATCTTTTCGACACCGGCCTTCTTCAGCCGCGCCTGGCGATCCGCCGCGACATCCGGCGCCATGAAGCCCGTGTAGACATCGATCAACTTCATGAGCTGGTCGCGCTGCTCCGGAGTCATCGCGTCGGCCATGATCCCCGCCGGCGACAGCGGCGTGATGTCGACATTCGCCATCGTCAGCATGTCGTTCGGCGCGGTTTTCTCGATGACGGCCTTTTCGCGCTGCGATGCGTCGAGCGCCATCAACAGCGCGCGCGCTTCGTCTTCTTCCGCGCCCAGAATGCGAAGCCCCTTCTTGGGGCCTTCGCGGACCTCGGCGGGGTTGGAACCAAAGAACGACGGCGTTCCGGCCACAAGCGTCCCGTTCACCACCGTGAAGTGGAGTGAGACGTGGTGGCCCTCCACGCGCCAGCCCCATGGATCCTTTGCAGACGGCATCCCGAAGATCGAGAAGAAGTAGCGCTCGGGATCGCGCACGATCGGCGGCGGCGCTGGTGGCGCTCCGGGTCCGCGCGGCGGCGCTGCGGCGCGTTGCGCCGCTTCGAGCGCGCCAAGAACGTTCTCGAGATCCATGATGGACGTTGCAGTGAGATACCCCCGCTGACTCAAGCCGGCTTTCAGCAGATCGTGGGCGAGCTTGCGCTGCAGCTCCGTCATCTCTTTGATCGTCAGACCGTTCCTTGGAAACATTGGCGGTGGTCCGGTAGGAATGAAGTGCCAGTGCATCCGCTCCCCGGACTCGAACGCAAAGGACGCTTTCTGTCTCTGCTCGGGCGTCAGGCTTGCCAGGAACTTTGTCGCCGCCGACGTCATCGCGGACGACGACCGCTCGACAGCCCCAAGAGCTCCGGCGGCGCAGGCGCTGGCGAAAGCGATGGTCATCCATAGTCGGGCTGACTTGTACGCCGCGGAGGGGCCCCCGGGTTGGACGATGTGGCGCATAAGCACTGTCTCTCCTGTCGGGCCGGATTCTAACGCAATGAACAACCAAATAACCAAACCACTGGATAACCGGATAATGTAATCGGCAGAGCGATGATCCGGCTCTCCGGCGTGGTGATTGGCTCATGTGCGGCGGCAGTCGCAGTCAATGCTGTGCTACCCCACCGCGTCTATGGGGCGCCCGGAGCAGGTCCGGACACGCCGCCCTCGCTCCAGGAGGTGCTCGCGCGCGCTGGTGTGTACGTGACCGAGTTCGAGCAGGCGTTGTCGGGGATCGTTTCTGAAGAGCAGTACGTCCAAGAGGTGCGGCACCCTGTCAGGGCTCCGGGCCAGATCAGGGGGGTGCCGAGCAACGTGCAGGCGGCGAGCCGGCCGACGATGCGGCACCTGCGCTCGGACCTGCTGCTCGTCAAGCCGGTCGGCGCGGAGAACTGGATGCAGTTCCGCGACGTTTACGAGGTGGACGGGATTGCGGTGCGCGATCGCGACGAGCGGCTGGCGAGGCTGTTTCTGAACCCCGTCGCATCGGTCCAGAGACGGGTCGCCGCGATTGCCAACGAGAGCGCGCGGTTCAATATTGGGCCAGTGGTGAGGACCGTGAATGCGCCGACTCTGCCGTTGCTCTTTCTCGAGCCGAAGCATCAGCGTCGTTTCAAGTTCAAGCGGTCCGGAGACAGCCAGCCGAACGCGATGACGTCGGAGTCGCCGTCGCCCCCCGGGCATTTCCGCCTGGACACCGAAGTCTGGGCGATCGAGTACCACGAACGCGAGGCGGGCACGATGGTCCGCACGACGGATTTTCGCGACCTCCCCGCGCGCGGCCGTTTCTGGATCGAGCCCACTACCGGCCGGGTGCTCATGAGCGAGCTTGTGCTCGAGAATCGGGCCATTCGGGGCACAATCAACGTGAATTACCAGTCGGAGCCGCTCGTTGGCTTGCTGGTTCCCATCGAGATGCGCGAGCGTTACGATCGGCTGCGCGATGGGTCTGTCATCGATGGCTTCGCCACCTACGGAAGTTTTCGCCAGTTTCAGGTGAAGGTGGACGAAAAGTTGGGACCCATTAAACAGTAGCATCAAGGACCAAGGACCAAAATTATGGCCGCACGACCGACCTGGAAGGGTTACCTCAAGATCAGCCTCGTCAACGTTCCGATCAAGGTGTTTCCGGCAACCGACGCCGGCGCCACCCTGAGCTTCAACCAGCTCCACGGCGAATGCCAGACACGCATTCAGCAGAAACGCTGGTGCCCCCACTGCGAGCGCGAGGTCGCCAACACCGACCTCGTGAAGGGCTACGAGTTCGAGAAGGGTCGCTACGTCGTCATCGACGAAGAAGACATCGAGAAGGTGCGCGTCGAATCCACGCGCGTCATCAACCTCGAGCAGTTCACGGACGACACGGAGATCGATCCCATCTATCTCGAGCGGCCGTACTACCTGGCGCCCGACGGTCCCGTCGCGCGCGAGGCGTTTGCGGTCATCCGTGAGGGCATGAAAGGCAAAGCAGGCATCGGGAAGGTCGCCCTCTACGGCCGCGAGTATCTGATCAAGATCCAGCCGCGTGAGAAGGGCTTGATCATGTACACCTTGCGCCACGCCAGTGAGATTCGCAGCATGGACGCGATTGACGAGCTGAGTGACATGCCGGCGAAGGTGAAGCCTGAGGAGATCAAGCTCGCTCAACAGGTCATGGCGACGTTTGAAGGGCCGGTTGATTTCCAGTCGTACAAAGACGAGTACCAGGTCGGGTTGCGGGAGATCATCGACGCGAAAATTGAGGGGCGCGAGATCGTCGCGCCTGAAGTGGAAGCGCCGCCGAAGGTGGTCAACCTGATGGAAGCGCTTCGAAAGAGCCTCGACACGATCAGCGCCGGAAAGAAGAAAACGGCGGGCCCCGTGACCACAAAGGCAGCCGAGCCGGTGGCGCAGGTGAAGAAACGGGCGCGAGCATGACGAGGCTCAACCTGGCACTGGCGACCGCAGTCGTCTCCGCCGGCCTGTCCGCGCACGTGCGGGTGGAGACAACCGGGACGGGGTGGGAAACAGCCGGCCGGGGCGGGGAAGCAGCCACGATACGCGCGGAGGGAGCTGAGCCGCGCGCGGCGGCCTCACAAACGCGCGGCATCACCCCGGAAGATTACTTCGCCTTCGAAACGCTCGGTGACCCGCGCTTCTCGCCGGACCGTTCTACGATCGCGTTCGTCGTCACGACCGTCGATCAAAAACAGAATCGGCGGCGGAGTGAAATCTGGAGCGTGCCCGCCGACGGATCGGCGAGCCCCTCGGTTTTGACGACGGCCCTGCAGCCCTCGACCAGCCCGCGTTGGCGTCCGGACGGGAAGGCTATTGCGTTCCTCTCCGCGCGGCCGGCACTGGCGGCAGGGGCCGCCGGCCCAGGCGGCCGGGCAGCGTCCTCGGGAGTGGGTGCCACCTCGGATGACGCCGCCGCGCCGCGCACGCAAGTCTGGCTCTTGCCGCTCGGCGGCGGTGAATCGCGCCCCCTGACGAACCTGCCGAACGGCGTCACCAGCTTTCAGTGGTCGCCGGACGGTGCGCGGCTCGTCGTGGTCAGCCGCAGCGGACCGAGCGACGAAACTGCCGCCGGCAAATCGCCGAGCGACACGCGGCACTACGCGCACTCGAACTACAAGTTCAACGACAGCGGCTGGTTCGACGACAAGCGCTCACACCTCTGGGTCATCGACGTTGCGGCGGCTCGCGCAACGCAGATCACTTCGGGGAACGACTGGAATGATTCGGACCCGCAATGGTCGCCCGACAGCCGAAAGATCGCCTTCGTCTCGGATCGAACCGGGAAGGCGTTCGACGAAGGACGTAACACGGACGTCTGGGTCATCGACGCGAGCGGTGGACCGCTGACGAAGATCTCGGATCACGAAACGGCCGACAACTCCCCACGATGGTCGCCCGAGGGCCGGACGATTGCGTTTGTCAGCGCCGTGCCCGAGAAGTCGCACGCCAAAATCTGGCTGGCGCCTTCGACCGGCGGCGCGCCGTCGAAACTCGCCGCCGACGGGCTCGATGTCCTCCCGTCCGCGCTTCGATGGGCGGAGGGCGGGAAGGCACTCTACTTCGAGGCGGGTTACCACGGAACATCTCAACTCTTCCGCGTCGATCTGGCGGCTCGACGCGCGGCGGCAGTGACGTCCGGCGATAAGACGTTCCACTTGTTTGATATCGCCGAGGCGCCGGGAGACGAGGGCTTCCGGGACGATAGAAGTCGCACGCGGCTCGCCTACGCGATGAACGATCCGACGCACATGGACGACCTATATGTGGCGGGCCTCGACGGTCGCAATCCGCGCCAGCTCACCCACTTGAACGCGGCGCTCTGGAAGGAACTCGATCTCGAGCCGGTCGAGCGCCTCCCCTACAAAGGCGCCGACGGCTGGGACGTCGACGGGTTCCTCATGAAGCCGGTGGGCTGGGAAGCGGGACGGAAGTACCCGATGATCCTCACCATCCACGGCGGCCCCGCCGGACAGTTCGGCTACGACTGGTATCACGAGTTCCAGGTATACGCCGCGCGCGGCTGGGCAGTCTTCTTCGCGAACCCGCGCGGCTCGACGGGGTACGGCGAGAAGTTCGAGCGAGGCATCGAGCTGAACTGGGGCGGCAAGGACTACGTCGATATCATGAACGGCGTGGACGCCGTGCTCGCCAAGTACCCCTGGCTCGATCGCGATCGGCTCGGCGTGACTGGCGGCAGTTACGGCGGCTTCATGACCAATTGGATCATCAGCCACACCAACCGCTTCAAGGCCGCGGTCACGCTCCGCAGTATCTCCAACTTCGTGAGCGACGATGGGACGCGGGACGGGGCGTACGGGCACGCGGAGGACTTCCAGGGGAACATTTTCGAGAACTTCGACCTCTACTGGGACCGGTCGCCGCTCAAGTACGTCACGAACGTCAAGACCCCGACGCTCGTGCTCCATTCGGACAACGACTATCGCGTGCCGATCGAGCAGGGCGAGCAGTGGTTCCGCGCGCTCAGACACTTCGGCGTGCCGAGCGAGATCGTCTTCTTCCCGCGCGAAAACCACAACCTCACGCGCACGGGCGAGCCGAAGCATCTCGTCGAGAGCCTCAATTGGCAGGTGTACTGGTTCGACAAATACCTGAACGGCAACGGCAACGCGGTGCCGCCCGATGCGCCGCAACGGAAAGGTGGATGAGGTCAAATGCTCAAGTCAACGCTCCTCGGCGCGCGCTTCGGTCCCCGCGCGGGCCTTGTTCTTAGCGCATGCTCGCTGGCGCTGATCGTTGCCGCCGGTCTGCGCGCGGAGGGGCCGGATCCACGCGGTTGGGACCCAAAGGCAGCGGCAGCGTATCTCGATCAGCGCGCCGAGTGGTGGAGCACGTGGCCGAACGCCGCGCGCGATCACGGCACGTTCTGCGTGTCGTGCCACACCGCCGCTCCCTATGCCCTGGCCCGCCCCGCCCTGCGCCGCCCCCTCGGCGAGCATGACCGAAGCGCGCCGGAAACCAGACTCGTCGATAACGTCCTCACGCGCGTCCGGCTGTGGAAAGACGTCGCGCCTTTCTATCCGGACCAGACGCGAGGCCTCCCGAAGTCGAGCGAATCGCGCGGCACCGAATCGATCCTCAATGCCTTGGTGCTCGCAGGCCGCGATGCCGAGCGCGGTCACATGACCGACGAAGGTCGCGCCGCCTTCGGGAACATGTGGGCCCTCCAGATGAAGACCGATGCCCTCGCCGGCGCATGGGCCTGGCTGAACTTTCACTACGAGCCGTGGGAATCGAATGACGCTCCGTATTTCGGCGCGTCGCTCGCGGCCCTCGCGGTGGGCACGGCGCCCGACGCCTACGCCGAGACCGCGGACATTCAGGACAACCTGAAACTGCTCCGCACGTACTTTCAGCGCGAATTCGACCGGCAGCCCCTCTTCAATCGCGTCATGGTGCTCTGGGCGTCGAGTCGCGTGAAAGATCTCATTCAGCCTGCGACGCGCGCGTCCATCGTCGAGGCGGCATTCGCGACCCAACAGGACGACGGAGGGTGGAGCACGGCTTCGCTCGGCGCATGGAAGCGCGTTGACGGCAGCGCGCTCGATCGGCGAAGCGATGGCTACGCCACAGGCCTCGTGACGTTGGCCCTTCAACAGGCCGGCGTGGCCGCAACCAATGCGCAACTGGTCAGGGGACTCGATTGGCTCCGAACTCATCAGAATCCCGCCACAGGCCAATGGCCCGCCTCGTCGCTCAACAAGGAACGCGATCCCGCGAGCGATGCCGGCAAATTCATGAGCGATGCCGCCACTGCCTACGCGGTGCTGGCGCTCACGAGCGCGAAATGAGAGGTTTCAAATGACGCGCAGTCAGATCGGTGTGACTGGCAGTCGGACCCTGGTGTCTCGCACTCCCGGCCTCGGTCTCACGGTTGTTGCAGCCCTCCTGTCGTTGCTTGCGCTGCCCCAGGCGGAGAGCTGGCGGCCAACGATCGTCGCGCAGCACGGCATGGTGGCTGCGGGGCATCCTCTCGCGGCTGAAGCCGGCATGCGGATCCTCAAGGCCGGCGGCAACGCCATCGATGCCGCGCTTGCGACGTGGGCGGTGCAGGGCGAAGTCGAGCCGGGGATGACCGGCCTTGGGGCCGACATGTTCGTCCTCTTCTACAACGCCAAGACCCGCGAGGTGAAATTCATCAACGCCACCGGATTTGCCCCTCAATCGGCAACCATCGACTTCTACAAATCGAAGGGCGGCATTCCCGACGAAGGGCCGCTCTCGGTGTCTGTTCCCGGTGCGGTTGGCGGCGCGGCATACGCGGTCCAGCGGTTCGGCACCAAACCGCTCCGCGACGTCCTCGCCCCGGCCATCGAGATTGCCGAAGACGGGTTTCCGGTGACCGAATCACTCGCGCGTGGGCTCGAGAGCAGCCAGGCCAAGCTCGCCAAGTACCCGTCGACGACCAGGATTTGGTTCAAGGACGGGAAGCCGCTGCGGATGGGCGACATCGTTCGCAATCCGGATCTCGCCCGCACGCTGAGCACGATCGCTGAGCAGGGCGCCGACCCGTTCTACCGGGGCGACATCGCCAGGAACACCGCCGCTTTTCTTCAAACGAACGGCGGCATCATCACCGCGTCTGACCTGGCCGGCTTCCAGCCGGTCGAAGACGTGCCGATCCACGTGAGCTATCGCGGTGTCGACGTGTACGAATGCCCGCCGAACTCGCAGGGGATCGTGATGCTCGAGGCCCTCAACATCCTGGAAGGGTTCGATCTTCGCGAGATGCGCCACAACAGCGCCCCGTATCTGCACGCGATTACCGAGGCGCTGAAGCTGTCGTTTGCCGATCGAAACGCTTACATCGGCGATCCGAAGTTCGTTCACGACATGCCGGTGGCGTCGCTCCTTTCCAAGGAGTACGCGACGATGCGGCGGACCCAGATCGACCCGAACCGCGCGATCGTCGGCGAGCCTGCGCCCGGCGATCCTCGCGGCATGAAGGCGTCGACGGCCGTCCAGGCGTATGCCGGCCCGCAGACACCGCCGGCGGTTACCAAGCCGTTCGATCCCGACGAAATCCTGAACCTCACGACCTACCTGGCTGTTATCGACAAAGACCACAACATGGTGTCGATCACGTCGAGCCTGTTGAGCGGGTTCGGCAGTGGCGTGGTCGTCGACAAAGGCGGCTTTTTGCTGAACGACCGCATGCGCTATTTCTATCTGGATCCCAAAGACGTCAATGCCCTGCAGCCTGGCAAGCGGGTGCGCCAAACGATCAATCCCGCCATGGCGCTAAAGGACGGGAAGCCGTGGATCGCGTTCGGGACGCCGGGTGCCGACACGCAGCCGCAGACCCAGCTCCAGTTCTTTCTCAACGTCGCTGAGTTCGGGATGAACGTGCAGGAAGCGCTCGAGCAGCCTGCCGTCATCAGCAACAGCTTTCGCGATTCCTATCAGCCGCACGAGGTGAAGGGCCAGCTGTTGACGCCCGCTCTCCTCGCGAAGTCGGTCCGCGACGAGCTGGCCGCCAAAGGACACCGCCTCGACGTTCGCGACGTCAAAGGCGTTGGATCTGTAAAGGCCATCCTGATCGATCCGCGAACGGGCGTGTTGCTGGGAGGCGTGAGCCCGACCGGCGATAGCTACGTCATGGCATGGTGAAACGCAGGCTCAAGGACATGTTGAGGCCTCACGCGGCTGCGTTCGTCTTGTTCGGCGCAGCCGCTGCCGCGCTGTTCATCTATCGCGCGGGGGCGCAAGCGCCGGCATTCAGCTACCGCAAGGTCATGGTGCCCGTTCGAGACGGCGTCCGTCTTGAGACTGTCATCCTCGCGCCGACAACCTCTGGCGGCGCGCTGCCGATTCTGTTCAGACGCACGCCCTACGGCGTGCCCGCAAGCGCGGATGGAATGCCGCTCGACAACCTGCGGCCCCTGGTGAAGGACGGGTACATTTTCGTTGTTCAGAATCTGCGCGGGCGGTTCGGCTCCGAGGGAACGTTCGAGCTCTCGTCGAAGGTCGACCTCGAGAATCCCAAGGCCACCAGCGAAACCACCGACGCATACGACTCAATCGAATGGCTCGTCAAGAACGTGCCGAACAACAACGGGAAGGTCGGGATGTTCGGCGTGTCGTACGACGGGCTCACCTCAGCGATGACCCTGCTTCGCCCGCACCCGGCGCTCAAGGCGATCTCCGAGCAGGCGTCGCCCGCGGATCAGTGGATGAATGACGACGACCATCGATACGGGGCGCTGCGCGAAAGCTATGCGTTCGAGTACGCGGTGCTGGAGCAGGCGGACAAAAACGCCAACACGAACTTCGCCTTCGAGACCTACGACACCTATCAATGGTACCTGGACCTCGGCCCGCTGTCGAACATCAACGCGAAATACCTGCACGGCTCGATTCCCTACTGGAACTCCACCGTTCAGCACCCCGACTACGACAAGTTCTGGAAGGACGAAGCCTGGGTCCATCAGATCCACGGCGCGTTCGTCCCGAACCTGAATGTCGCCGGCTTCTGGGATCAGGAGGATCCCTGGGGGCCGTGGGAGATCTACCGCCGCTCCGAGCTGAGCGACCCGAATCACTTCAACTTCATCGTTGCGGGCCCCTGGTTCCACGGCCAGTGGCACATGCCGAAGGCCGAGTCGATTGGCCTGCTTTCATTTGGCGGCCACGACACGGCCACGGAGTTCCGTGAGCGGATCGAAGCACCCTGGTTCCGGTATTGGCTGCATGGCAAGGGCGACAGGTTTCCGTGGGAAGCGTCGACGTTTCAGACCGGCTCGAATGCATGGCGGACCTACGCGACCTGGCCGCCACCGTCGACTATCGCGAAGCTCTACTTGCACGCCGGCGGCGCGTTGTCGTTCGACGCGC
This sequence comes from Vicinamibacterales bacterium, assembly GCA_035510155.1. Lineage (GTDB taxonomy): Bacteria > Acidobacteriota > Vicinamibacteria > Vicinamibacterales > CAVVIG01 > DATKHR01. The sequence goes on along the minus strand of DATKHR010000310.1, from coordinate 876 downwards.
CCCGAGCAGGCGACAGCTTCGTGCAGTACTCTTCCGATCCGGCGCATCCCGTGCCGTACCGCGAGCGACCGATCTCGCCAACCTATCCGGGGGGCGATTGGAGGCGATGGGAGGTGGCTGATCAACGGTTCGTCGATGGGCGCCCGGACATCGCGACCTGGGTGAGCGCCCCGCTCGATCGCGATCTGACGGTGACCGGGGAGCTGTCGGCAAATCTCGTGGCGTCGACGTCCGGTTCCGACAGCGATTTCATCGTGAAGCTGATCGACGTGTTTCCCGAGAAGGCCCAGGCCGTTCCGTGGGCGCCCGAAGCCGGGCCCGCCCCAGGCCAGTACTCGCAGTCACTGAACGGCTACCAGTTGCCCATCGCGATGGAGGTCCGCCGTGGCCGCTACAACAAGAGCTACGAGCATCCGCAGCCGCTCGTCCCCAACGAGCCGACCGAGTTTGCGATCCCGCTGCGCAGCCACGACCACGTCTTCCTGAAGGGACACCGCCTCATGGTCCAGGTGCAGTCCACGTGGTTCCCGGTGATCGATCGCAATCCCCAGAAGTTCGTGCCGAGTATCTACGAGGCCAAAGCGGAGGACTTCGTCATCGCCACGCAGCGAATCTACACATCGCGCGAGAGGCCGTCGTACATCGCCCTGCCGGTCGTGCAGAATCGGTAAGTCTCTCCGATTGCCCGCGCGCTTGAGCACGCTGGCGCCAGGATCCCCGAATCACGTTCCCCCGTAAACCCTGGCCACCCGCTTCGACCGAACGAGATACGCGAGCCACGCTCCGTGAAAGACGAGCGACGCCACGATGTAGAGCGGCGTGTCGCCCGGCGGACGATTGTTGGGGTAAAACGGCGTCGTCAGGATGAACACATCG
>DATKHR010000309.1:0-13579 GCA_035510155.1 Vicinamibacterales bacterium | reverse complement strand
TATGTCAGCTCGCTCGAGAAGACGCGACGGTCTCATCATCCAGCGACAATTGCTCGAGCTCGGACGAGACCGTCAGGAATGCGTCGACGACCGCTGGATCAAAATGCGTTCCCCGCCCCTTGACGATGAGCGTGACAGCGTCAGCGTGCGACAGCGGGTCACGGTACAGCCGGCGCGTTCGAACCGCGTCATAGACATCCACGAGCGCGATTAACCGCCCGGCGATCGGTATCTGGGTGCCGCGCAGCCCTTCGGGGTAGCCCGTGCCGTCCCACTTCTCGTGATGCGTGTACACGATGTCCTTGGCCATTGCCAGGATCCGATCGTCATGAGCGCCGACGTCTCGCTCGGCGTGGACGATCACGTCCCGGCCGTGCGCTGGATGCTTGCGCATTTCCGCGAGCTCTTCGCTCGTCAGCGCGCCTGGCTTGTTGAGTAACCGGTCCGGGACGCCCACTTTTCCGATGTCGTGTAGCGGCGCGAGGCTCGCCAGCAGCGATATGGTGTCCGGTGGGAGGTGCGGCGCGTACCGTGGATCGTGGGCGAGCTCCTCGGCCAGCACCTGCGTGTATCGCTGAGTGCGCCGCGAGTGGCGCCCGGTCTCGGCATCGCGGACTTCGGTGAGCGATAAGAGCGACTGGACCATCAGGCGTTGAGAAGTGGCCCTGTCGAGCACCGCGCGATCCGCCCGCCGGTGCTCAATGGCGAAGCGGGCGGCAACCATCGACGCGAGCGCGCCGCCGAGGCCGAGAGTCGGAAAGAGCGGCGATACGAACATGCCGTACTTGGAGAGGAGCGTCGCAGACAGGGCCCAGGTTGCGGCCGCGCAGATGGCAACACCCAACGAAGCCCACGCCAGCCCCAGACGCCCGCAGAGCAGCATCGCGATGATGCCGAGCCCGACCACGAGCTGAATCTCCAGGGCGACGCCGTACTCGGGCCGCCGAAGGAAATCCTGCTGCAGGAGGTTGTCGGCGACCGTTGCATGCACCTCGACCCCCGCGAACAGCGTATCGAGCGGTGTCGACACAACCTCACGCGTCCCGAGCGCAGTCGTCCCGACGAAGACCAGCTTGTCCTCGAACGTGCTCGCTGCGGCCACACCGCTCAGGACATCGGCCGCCGACACGTACGGGATCGTGCGCTTCGGGCCCCGATACCGGAGGAGCAGGTTGCTCTTCCCGTCGAGCGGGATGCGGCGGCTGTCGAGGACGAGCCACGACGTGTTCACGTTTGCGACTTGCAAAGCGACATCCCGCGGCTGGGTGGCGCTCATGAGCGCCGCGAGCGACAGCGCGGGATAGACGCGGCCGTCGAGTTCGACGAGCAGAGGGGCCCGCCGGAGGATGCCATCGGGATCGGGGGCGGCGTTGAGAAATCCGGACGCGCCCGCCGCCGCGGCAAGGACCGGCAGACTGCAGATCGACCCCGTCGCTCGAAAGAAGGGGTCCTCGGTCTGATCATCGCCGCGCCGAACGATCGCGACGCCGACCGGGTGTTGCACGCACGCGCTCGCCTTGGTTGCGGCTCTGTCGAACGTCAGGGCATAGCCCAGCACGACGTGATTGCCGTGAAGGGTCTCCGCCAGGGCCGCGTCGGTGTCCGAGCCTGCGTCCTGGAAGCGGTCCGACTCCGCAAAGATCATGTCGAGAGCGACTGCGCGCGCGCCGAGGCTCCGGAGCCGCGCGATCAGGCGGCCGATCACATCTCGCCGCCATGGCCATTGACCGATCGCCGACAGGCTGTGCTCGTCCACATCGACAATCGCAATCCGGTGGTCCGGCGGGCGGGTGCGGGAAGCGCGCATGAGCATGTCGTACACGCTGTATTCCAGGTTCGCGAGGCGTGTCGGTCGGTACAGACACAGCAGCGCAGCGGCGATTGTGGGCAGAAGGCCGCACAGCACCACGAATACGCGTGCGCGACGGTTCATCTGACGGTGATTTCAACGCGACGATTGCGGGGCTCCGCCACATTGTCGGCGGTTGGCACCAGCAGGTCCGCCTCGCCGTGCGACGTGGTCTCGATCAGCGAGGCGTCGAGCCCGACTTCGATGAGCATTGCCCGAACGGCCTGCGCGCGCTTCATGCCCAGGATGACGTTGCTGGCGGCCGTTCCAATCGTGTCCGTATGGCCGATAATGACGACCTCGGGGACGGGGCGATCCTTGACCGCCGTGAGAACACCGGGGAGAAGCGCGCGGCTCTCGTCGGTGAGCTCGTCGGAATCGAACTTATAGAACAAGGTGAAATGGGTCGGCGGAGGAGGGAGGGCCGCCAGAGCCTCCCCGAACACCCGCTGCACCTCGGCATCGTCCATCACTCTTACCGGCGACGGCGCGAGACCGGTGGCGACGGTGGTCGATTCCCGCGTGGCCGCCAGATCGACCTTTCCTGCGGTGTTCGAAACGCTCGCCTTGCCTGCAGTCCCAGACTCGGAATCGGGGAGCAACACGACGAGAGCCTCGCCCCGATGCTCCGCTGGTTGTGGAACCTTCTTCGGTGCGCACGAAACGGCCGTCCACGCAAGGACGGCAGCAGCCAGGACCCGGTCCCGGCGTCCACGGGTCATCGCCCACCGATCATTGCCCACCCGCCATCGCCACCGCTCATTGCCCGACCGGACTGCCTCATAGGCACATGGCTCACGAAGCCACCGCTCGAGGATCGCTCATGGATCGTCATCACGGGGTCACGCGGAGCGCGACCGTTGTCCCGCGTACACCCACGATCGCCGACGGGGTCTCGAGACGAATAGCATCCGGCGCGAGCTTGGCGATCCGCCCTGAAACATAGGCGGCCACACCTCGTACGACCCGCAGCACGAGCGCGAGCTGGCTTTCGGCAGGTGCGTAAGCGAAGCGGTCGAGCCGCAGTTCGCTGCCCGGGCCAAGCGACACTCGCGTGTCATCGTTCAGCGTGACGCCGAGACGCCCGTCCGCGCCCGTTCTCAGCGTGTCCGCCTCGTAGACCACTTGCCCCGCCTGAGCGGGCGCGGCTGCGCCCCCACGAACGACGAACACCGATCCGGACGCCACCTTGATCCGCCCCGCGGCCGCGGGCTGTTGCCCGTATGCGGGACTCGTCATCAGTGCCGCCATCAATGCGACGACGCCGGCTGGAGCTCGAAGCTTCATCACAGTCCCCCTCCAATCAAGATACCCCGCTTCTCCTCCGGACGCACGCGTTCACAGATTGGCACACGTGCCATCGTGGAACACTGATAAAGTTCGATCGGCACCTGACGCCCAACAGCCATGGTCAACCGTGATTCCCCCAATCTCGTTGTTCGCGCGGCCGTCTGGGTCGGTGGCGCATTCGGGCGGTGGCAACGGCGACGCGCCGCCGCCAAGGATGATTCGTTCGTCGAGACGTGGAAGGCCGCCTGGAATGAGGGTTGTGAAGCCCGCAAGGCCGGGAAGTCTCAGACCGACGTCCCATACTCCTGCTCGCCAGTGAAGGACGCCTGGTTGGCCGGCTGGTTGTGGGAAGACCGTCATACGGCCGCCTCGTGAGCGGAGAACCGCGATAGAATCGTGCGCCGAAAGGAGGCCTCAATGTCCAAGGGCACGTCGATGAAGAAAGAGAAGAAGAAGCCAAAGAAGAAAGCGTAATCGCGGGCGAAGATGCACCGCGCTGGCTGAAGCCGAGCTCACCGGACAAAGAGGACAAGAGAGCGGTGGCTTCAGCCACGCTGTTGCCTTTTCAGGAAATGGCGTCGACGATTCCGTGCCACGCCCGCACCGTTTCATTATTCATCGATGAAACGGCCACGCCGCACTCGACGCCGCCGAATTCTGTTTGGTTCTGCCACACGAGCTCTACGGGAACGGCCAGTGAGCCTTCGGGCAGCACCACGTCGAACGACAGCGGCAATGGTTTCGAGGGAGTGTCTCCAAACCCGAGCCGCAGCCCCCCATAGCTCACATCCAAAACGGTCGCAGGCCAGGAATCAATGTGCGCCGCGAGTCCTTGCGGTGGCGTCTTGCGTTTCCAGCGACGCACCTGCCGCCCCGGTACGTCCGGTTCCGTGATCCGCGCATCCGGCAGTTCGTCGATGAGATCGAGGAGCATGGCCGGGACGATTGGTTTGAGCAGGAAATGCGCGCCCAGCTTCCGCGCCTCGGCTTCGAGGACGGGATCGGAGTACGCCGTCGCGACGATCGCTTGCGTGTGCTCTGAGTCGCCCAGGAGAAGTTGAAGGCCGTTGAACGCGCCGAGGCGGATGTCCGTGATGAGAACGTCGGGATGGTGGGTCTTCAGCAGGCGTTTACCGTCCTCGAACGTCGATGCGGCGATCACTTCATGGCCGCGACTGCTGATGAGTCGGATCAGCCCCGCCCGGGCGGCGTCGTCATCTTCGACAACTAGGACCTTTTTGGCCATGGCCGTGCTCGCCAGCTGGCAACTTCAATGCCGCATGCGCAGAGCCCACCTTCCTGAACAACCGTGCGGCTGAGTTCCACGTCAGCCCCAACCGTGATTACAAAATTGTACGTTCACCCCAAAACCTGCGTGTCCCAAGGGTGCGCCGCACCCGAAAACTCCGCCATTCGGCGTGAGTATAGCTGAACCAAGCCGAGTCCCGAGGCACCGTCCGATCGATCTCAGCTGCCGAACGCGAGCCCGTCGACTGCATCGGTGTCGCCACCGCTGCGCTGGCGCGAGCCCTGGGCGGCGGCGTCTTCCGAGCGGGAGGCCTGGGCTCGAATCTCCTGCGGCTGAAGATCGGTCGGCAATCGCGCGCGTTCGAGCGCGAGCAGAAGCTGGTGGAACTGCGCTCGCACGCGTCGCTCTGCCGGCCCATCCGAGAGCTTGACGATAGCGGTTTCGAGACCCGCCACGGCCCAGCCGATCGTCACGCTCGGATGTTGGGGCACGTCTTGAATTATCGGCAGGACGCCCGCGTGCTGGAGGACTGCGCAAGCGTGCGCTGTTCTTCACCATCGTCACACGGTCCCCCGAGCGGCGAGAGCGCGGACTTGCCGGCGCATCTCATCGAGCATGGCCCGAAGCAAAAAGGGTTTGGTCAACACTCCTGTGGCCTCCCTCGGCACCGGGTCGTCGACGCTGGATGCGAGGACGATGACAACACTTGGCACCGCCGTCAGCTTGTTGGACAGCTGGCTATAGAAGAGGGCGGCCTGTGCGCCCAGGAGTCCCGACAGGATCACCAGTGGCCGGTGGAGATTCATCAAATCGACGGCTTCCGATGCGCTGGAGGCTTCGATCACGTGAAACCCAAAGCGATCCAGATACCGCGCGATGGGAACCCGCGCGTCGTCGTAGGCATCCGCAACGAGAACGATTGGATGACGGCCCGCGCGATCGGCATCACGACGTCCGCCTCTTGCAAACCGCCGCCGGTCGGGTTCCACAGTGAGCCGGCGATTGGGCGGGGTCAATGGCTACGTCGAGAGGTGACAGAACGTTACTGAATCGGATGGCCGGAGCTGCTGGAGGTCCTTGCCGCGCCCACGCTCGCTGCGGTGGTCCTCGACGGCTCGCGGCCGCGCGTTAAGAGTATCGGTCTGGGAAGACTCGAAACCGGGCACAGGAATCCTTTGCCAATGAGCCGCGATGTCGCAGCGGCTGAGTGGTTGGCGCGTCAGTCGATTCGAACGAATTCTCCGTCGCGCGTGCGACGGAGAAACTGCGCGTCAACGAGCGCAGTCAGAGCCGCCTCGCATTGAGCGGTGTCGAGCCGCCACATCCGCTGGATCTGAGCGGCGGTCAGGCGGAGCCCCGGGCTTTCGAGATATTCGGCCCGTATGTGATGGACGATAGGGTTGGTTATGGAGGAGGCCATAGTCATTCGAACCGCGAATCCGGTCGTAAAGCCGGTGTCGTTCCCCCGTTACGTGTGCGTCGCGAATCTGATCAGCAATGCAAAGCATGCGCCCCGGATTGAGTCCTTGCCTGGCCGTGACGATCGCGCAATCTCTGCAATGTTGGTCGCTCCGCGTCAAAAAACGGCCGAACGTTTTTCGCTCGGCGCAGCGCGACTTCCTCACTGAAATCCCTGAATTAAGTCTGCTCCAGGGAGACCTTCCACGCTTGCTTTGGCTGGATTTCCAAATTGTATTCCTGGCATGGTGTTGCAATGGTCGTCCCACCAAGAGGCGACATGCTCAACACCGCCCAGCAGGCGCGACGTTTGTCGGGGAGCGAGGGCAGCCACGCGGACCTCCTGCCCGAGCGCCCACAGGAGGCCGTGCAACCGCTGCACCCCACGCCACCCCCCGCCGAGCCCATCGCGCCTCACGTTGTCCCCATCAGGATCGAGGTTGGCCACGATCCGCTCGACGGCTTCAGCGCGGAGGCCCCCGCCGAGGCGACGCCGGCCGCTCGATTGTTGCTCGCCGTCAAGGCGAAGTGGGTGCTCGCATTCGGCGCTTGCTTCGCGGTCCTCGCCGTGGTGGCTGCAGCATTCTACGTACGAACTCGTATCGCGAGCAGACCGACGCCAAAGGCGCTCTTGGGTCACGCCGTGTTGAGATCCCGGCCGGACGGTGCCGCCGTGATTATCGACGGCGTGGAGCGGGGCACCTCGCCACTCGAACTCGATCTCGTTGCCGGCGCGCACGAAGTGATCTTCCGGGCAGAATCGGCGGAGCGCCGGATCGAGTTGAGAGTCGACGGCGGCACACACGTCGTCGAGAACGTGGACATGCCCCTGCGGGGAGGCGCTCTCGAGATCGACTCCGATCCTGCCGGCGCCCGTGTCACGGTCGATGGCACCACAGTTGGAGTGACGCCCCTCACGTTGCCGCGAGTCACTCCCGCTCGACATACGGTGGCCGTGACGAAGGGTCCAACAACAGTGAACCGCGAAGTTGACGTCCTTGCGGGTGCAACCGCCAGCGTCTTCCTGTCGCTCACGCCGAAGGTCAGCGCTGTTACCGGTACTCTCACGGTGGACTCGCCGCTCGATTTGCGGATTCTCGAGAACGGCAAGTTGCTGGGGCTGACGAACGCGGCGCCGATCACGCTGGCAACAGGGAAACACCAACTCGAACTCGTGAGCGAGGCGCTCGAGGTTCGCGTCAACCGATCGGTCGTCATTGAGAGCAACAAGCTGGCTCGCTTCTCTGTCGCGGCTCCGAGCGGCATGCTCTCGGTCAACGCTTCACCCTGGGCCGAAGTGTTTGTCGACGGCCGCAGTTTCGGCGTCACGCCACTTGGCTCGATCTCGCTGCCGACCGGCTCGCACGAGGTCGTCTGGCGCCATCCGCAATTCGGCGAGAAGCGGCGAACGGTTGTCGTCGGCGCGCAGACGCCAGCTCGCGCGACCGTTGACCTGAATCCCTGAGTATGGACCGAGTATGGATCTGACGCGCGCGATCATTTGTGCCTGCGTCGCAGCGACGATAGGCGCCGCTTCGACCGCCGTCCGCGCGGACGGGGGGAGCGTGGGCCCTGGAGCAAAAGACCACGACCAGGAGGTAGGGACCTCTGGAGATAGCAACCAAGGGATTGGGGCCCCTGGAGTGAGCAGCCAGGGGATTGGGGCCCCTGGAGTGAGCTTAGACCCGCTGGGTGTCGTCAGGACGTTGTATCTGTCGGCCGCCTACGAAGACGCCTTGGCCGCTCTCGCCGGTCTCCCCGCAGGGGTTGATGACGACCAGGCCGAAAAGCTTCGCGCACTGTGCTTGCTGGCGTTGAATCGGACCGACGACGCTCAGCGAGTGCTCGCGCGCCTCGCGACCAGAAAGCCGATGTTGAAGCTCGGCGAGGCCGAGTCACCAAAGCTCGTTTCGATGTTTCGCGCCGCGCGGGCGCAAGTGCTCCCCGCAGCGATCAAAGCGCTCTACTCCGCCGCGAAGAGCAGTTTCGAGCGCGGCGATCTGGCAATGGCCGTCGCCCAGTTCAGCGATGTCATCCAGTTGATTTCGGAAAACGAGCTGACCCGAGACGCGGCGCTTTCCGACATCAGGCTGCTCGCTGAGGGTTTCTCGAAGTTGGCGAATCAGCAGTTGGCGGCGCAGAACTTGACGACCAGTCCCGCTCCGTCGGGAGCGGAACCGCCGACTTCCGAGCCGGCCACCGTGACGTCCGCACCGGAATCGGACTCCGAGACGTCGCCGGCGAGAGCGGCGGCATCTCGGACCGAAGCCGCCGCGGACGCAGCCGTGATCTACTCGGCCGACGACGGAGATGTCGTGGCGCCGGGCGTCATCGACCAGACAGTCCCGAAGTGGACGCCACCCACGGTCGGAGACTATCGGTCTCAGACATTTTCAGGCGTAGTCGAACTGATCATCGACGAAACGGGTAGCGTCGTGTCCGTCTCGCTGGTCCAACGCCTGAACGTCATGTACGACCAGCTCCTCGTGCGCGCTGCGAAGGGCTGGCGCTACCGCCCAGCCCTCCGTAACGGCCAGCCCGTCAAGTATCGCAAACAGATTAACATCGTGCTGCATCCGGCCAATCAGGTCACAGATCAAAGCGGGCGGCCGAACGACTGAACGGCCGCGTGGGTCTATTGAGGGGCTTCAGGCGAGACGGTCAGCAGCTCGTGAGGAAGATCGTCGGGGACAATGTCGCGATTCGCGTGATGACCGGCGACCATGCCTTCGACGACGTGCTTCAGCTCGCGCACGTTCCCGGGCCATCGATAGCCGACGAGCATGTCGTACGCCGCGGGCGAGAGACGAGGTTCGGCGACGCCATACGCCCGTGCGGACTCGGCGAGATAGTGGCGCAGGAGCAGCACGACGTCGTCGCCGCGCTCTCTGAGCGGCGGAACGACGATCTGTAGCACGTTGAGCCGGTAGTACAAGTCCTCGCGAAAATCGCCTGATTCGACCAGCGCGTAAAGGCTCAGTGTCGTGGCAGCCATGACGCGGACATCGAGCGGGCCGTCGACCTGGCGCGACCCGACACTCCGAACTGTCCCCGATTCGAGAAAGTCGAAGAGCAGCGTCTGCGTCGCGAACGACATCTCGCCAAGCCGGTTGAGAAACAACGTCCCATGATTCGCGGCCATGGCGAGGCCGGGCTTATCGCGGTAGGCGCCCGGGAAGCTGCCGCGAACGTGACCGAACAGCTCCGACTCGAACAGCGAGTCAGGGATCGAAGAGCAGTCGGCCCGCACGAAATTCTCTGAGCGTCGCCGCCCCATATCGTGGACGTGGCGTGCCACGAACTCCTTTCCCGCACCGCTTTCGCCGACGATGAGGACCGTCGCATCGGATCGCCCGGCCGCGACGAGATCGTCTCTCAAATACTGCATGGGAGCGCTCTGGCCGAAGAGAAGCGGCATCGAGAGGTCCGTCGGAAACGCGGGGGTATGGGCGCCGGAGAGTTGTTGCGTCGCCACGTTCGAAGGGGCCATCCTACGGTACAAGAAGCACAAATTCAACCCTCTAGGCCATTAGGCGGACAAAAAGTCACGTCAACGCGAAACTTATTGAATCCAAATAACCAAATTGTCATCCCACCGAGGAGCGTGTACTGTTGAGGTCTGGCGAGCCGATTGCAAATTCTCCTGGCCGGCTGAACACGTGCCCCCGAATCTTATCCTTCACGGACCGGATTACAGCCCGCGCCCCCACCTTGCGCGACTTCGCGCGATTGTCCGAAGCCGCATGTGGAAGTGGCTCTTCGATGCCCATCGTCTGCTGGGCGTTGCGGCCGAAGTGCTCGACGAGGAGTTCGTCGTCCTCGTCCCGTCGCGCGACGGCCGTGTTCTTCGCGAACGTTTTGAGGCGAGCCGCTCGGAGCCGATTCAACCGCTGCTCGCGGCATCGCTGACCAGTGACGGCGCGTTTGTCGCCAGCGCGGGCGGCGTCCGACTGGCCTGCGCGCCGATCGTGTGCGGGGGGGCACTCGCGGGAGCGATGCTCGTCGGCACCGACGAGCGCTCGCAGCTCGAAGAGGGTGACCTTGCCCGCCTGGCCTCCCTCCTGGCCGATGCGATTGGCGATCAGCTTGCCCGTCCGGCACAGGAGCCCCACGGGCACCTTCACCAAATCTCAGCGCTCTACCAACTGCTCCACGCCGCGATCGCGACCGGCTCTGAGGCCGAGGTCATCCGGACGTTCGCGGAAGCCCTAAGCATCTGGGAAGAGATCGAAGTGCTTGCCTATCGCGCCGACCTGGATGGGCGCTACGCTCTGACCGTCGCGCTGCCCGGTTCCGATCCATCGGTCGCGCCGCGCCTCCTCGAGCACGAGCCGGTGGCTGCCGGACCCAGTCTGCGACGTTTGTCGGCGACCGAGCGGGAGCATCTGGGCTTTGGCGGTGAGGGCGAAACGGTGTTGGCATTTTTGGGGAGCGACGGGGGACGCTGGCTCATCGCGTTGAATTCCGGTCAGCGCACGGAAGCCGATCTGGGATGGACGCGCGAAGCGCCTGACAGGGAGCGGTCGGAAATGTACGTAGCCGCGCTCGGTCACGCGCTGAACGGATGCGTTGCCGTCGAAACGTCCCGACTGACATGGGCGATCATGCAACAGTTCATCGATCGAGATCCGCCGGTCGAAGCGGCAGGCCGGGCGCTCGAGGAATTGAGCCGGGCGCTCGCCGCGACTGGCTCGTTTTTCGTTCGCGGACCGGGCGGCTACCCCGTGCTCATCGCAGGTGAGAACCGCTCGGGGCTGCAGGGGGGGCTTCCCGTCACCGACGCCCGTATCCTCCGATCGCAGGTGATCATCCCGTTGCCTTTCAGCGCAACGCTCGAGGTGCGCGCGCGAGCAGGAAAGGGGTTCACGCCGCGTGACCTCAAGCTGTTCCAGGCAGCCGTCGCCACCTTTGCCGCGTGGCTGCCCTCGGCGCTCCGACGCGTGAGCGGCGCGGAGCGTCGGGGAGTTGTCCGTTCGTTCGACCAGATCGTCGATCGCTACGCGCGCGAGTCCCACGAGGCGCGCGACGAGACGTCGCTCATCCTGATTTCGGCAGGGGAGGAGATGTTGTCGCTCGACACGACGCACACGTGGATCAAGCAACTGCGCCCGCAGCTCAGACCGACCGATCTCGCTGGCCGCCTGTCATCGGGCGAGCTCGGTATTCTTCTCCTTCAGACGCCTCACGCCGGAGCCCAGATCGTCGCGAGGCGTTTGTCGCGCGTGCTCGCGGCGGGTGCGGGAGAAGAGCGTGCGGTGCGGATCGGCGTCGCGAGCCAGCTCGATGAACGTGTGTCCGCGGAAGCGCTCATCGCTCGCGCGCGCATGCACCCTGTCGATCCATCCGTGAACGCCAGCGCTCCGCCGGCGTGAACCGGGGACTCCAGGCGTCCGCTGGTTTGAACGGGCACGCTTGTTGCCAACTCAAGAAAGTGACGCAACGATGAGAGAGGAGACAGCTGTGCGCCGGCGTGCGAGAAGGTGCGGCACGACGCCGATGACGGATTTGTTCATTCGAGTGAACTGGTGATGATACGGGCGTTACGTTGCGTCGCGACACACGCTCCGGGAGCGCCACCGGATGGGAATCCGTCGGGTCCGCGGTCCCTCAGTGCGTCGCGGCGACTTGTCACTGGGTGTCTGCCTGGAAAGGTCTGCGATCGGCTGACCATTATCCTCCCCGCCGATCACCGCGATGGTGACCTTGCCCCGCGCGGTGTCAGCTTCAGGCCATAGATCTGTCTCCAACGTGAGCGACGAGTTCGCGTCGTCCCCCGGCCGGTCAGCGGAGACGAGCAGGGCCGCCCGCCTGCACTATGAGATGATGCGGCGGCTCCCTCGCGTACGAGGCGTCGAGCCGGTCAGCGAAGTGATCCTCGCTCACGCGGCGCGCGCCGTGGACGCGAGGCTCGGCGCGCTCGCCGTCGCGCGGCCGGACGCGCACGCCACAATCGCTGCCACCTATGGCTACCCGCGGGCGCTCGTCGAGCATTTCCGAATCGAAGCCGGCGTGGGCGTCATTGGTCGCGTGATGCAATCTCGCCGCCCTCTGCTTGTCGCGGGGCCGGATCCGTTCGGTCCACGGCGGTTGCGCTATCGGACGAATTCGTTCGTCGCCGTTCCGATCCTTGCAGGTCGAGATACGCTCGGCGTGATCTGTGTCACCGATCGCAAGGACGACCAGCCGTTCACGATGGACGACGTGTCGACCCTCCGGAGATTTGCCGCCGGCGCCGCGCTCGCCCTCGAGCGCGAGCGGGCGCTGGACTCCGCAGACGCGCACGCGCACGCCGCGGCGATCGATCCAGTCAGCGGCGTGTTCAATCGGCGCTACCTTCAGGTCCGTCTCGGCGAGGAGCTCCAGCGATCGCGCCGCCACGAAATCCCGCTGGCGCTCCTGCTTATCGACATCGATGACTTCAAGATCGTCAACGACTCGTACGGCCACCTTGCCGGCGACCTCGTTCTGCGCGACGTCGCGGAGATCCTGCGCCGATCCGTTCGGGTATTCGATGTGTGCGCCCGATTCGGCGGCGAGGAGTTCGTGATCATCATGCCCGGGAGCACGGCCGATAGCGCCATGCGAATCGCCGAGCGCATTCGTGAGCGAATCGAGGCTTACCGACCATCCGATCGGCTCCTCTCGAACATGCGGATTACGGTGAGCGTGGGGCTCGCGGTATCGGACCTCGGCTCGACCGTCGGTCAACTGCTCACGCGGGCCGACGGAGCGTTGTACGCCGCGAAGCGTGCGGGGAAGAACCAGGTCAAGAGTGCGGCGCAGAGTTGAGGGTGCACCTGGTTCCGATTCCTGATTTGTGTACCGTCTTACATCGTCAGAGTCGGCGACTGTCCTGTGTCGGAGTAGTCCAGCCACTGAGATTCGTCCGAGCGGACCTGACTGACGATGCACGGCTCGAGGTCGCTCGGAAGGGAACCGTCCAACCAGTCGCGGAGGAGGTCGAGCACGCCGTCGGCGTCACGAAATCCGGTGCGCAACGTCATGCCGCATGCGAGCGGCCCGGAGAGGCTCAATTGAATCCAGCGATCGACCGCTGTCGAATACACGCCACAGACCTGGATGCGCCAATTGTTGCCCCGGCTTCGAACAGTTTGCCCTTCGAGAAGGAAGAACAGCTCATCCGATGGGCTGATCGAGTTCCCAGGCAGGTTGGTTGAAATCTGAACGCTTCGTTGTCGTGAAGAATCAGTCACAAACGACAAAAAATGCAATTCTCGAGCCCGTTGCAGAGCCAGCGAAGAGATAGGCTCGATCGCCGGTTTTCTGTGATGTTTTGAATTCGATCTGGGGAAATAACGGCGATAAGCGTGTAGAACTTACCCCGCGAAACACTACAAGTCGTGGCAGCTCACGCGTTGTGCTGGTTGCGAGGATAATCTGAATGAGCCCCAGCCTTCTGCAGGCACGCCGGAAGAATTCCTCTCCTGCCCAGACTTTCTAGCGTGGCAACAGTCTTGTAACGGCTGAGATCGCAGCGTGTGGCGATGCGATTTGGGGGTCAATCGGTGATGCGAGTGCTCGTGGTCGAACCAGATCCAGCGCTCGGCTGGTTGATTCAGCGGGCGTGCGGGGATCAGGTTCAGGTGATGGAGTGCCGGGATTTTCACAGCGCGCGCGAGCATCTGGTTACGGGGCGGTTCGACCGGCTCATCACCAACCTGCGTTTGCGCGATTACAACGGATTGCACCTCGTCCTGCTCGCCAACGCGGAG
>DATKHR010000308.1:0-2904 GCA_035510155.1 Vicinamibacterales bacterium | reverse complement strand
GGATCCGGCGACGCGCTCTCCAGCGCCCCGAACATGATGGCGACGTCAGTGACGCTTTTGGCCATCGGCCCGGCCGTGTCCTGATCAGCCGTGATCGGAATCACTCCGTACCGGCTGACGCGCCCTACGGTTGGCTTGATCGCCGCGAGCATGTTCGAGTTGGACGGGCTGAGAATCGAGCCCGAGGTTTCGGTCCCTACGTTACCTGCCCAGAAATTGGCGGACGTGCCGATGCCCGAGCTCGATCCGCCGGTCCCGAGCGCCGGGCGCCCGTCGAACGTTGCTTCGCGCGGATCTTTTCTTGGATCGTATGGGTTGTAACCTTGGCCGCCGACCGCATTGTAGTTGCCGGGCATCGGCGTGGGCGCGCCCGCCACCCAGTTGGCCAGCTCCGTCAGCCCCGTCTTCGCAATGATGATAGCGCCGGCATCGATCAGGTTCTTCGTCAGCGTCGCGTCATAGGGCGGCACGAGGGACTCGAATGCCAGCGCCCCGCCGGTCGTACGCATAAACGTGGTGTGCACGTTGTCCTTGAGCGCGATCGGAATCCCATGCAGCGGGCCTCGAAGCCTGCCCCCGGCCCGCTCGCGATCGCGCTCGTCGGCCAGGTCGAGCGCTCGCGGGTTGACGGTAATGGCGGCGTGCAGCTTGTCTTCGTAGGTGGCGATGCGCACCAGGTACTGCCGCACGAGATCCTTCGACGTCACGCGCCCTTGCTCCATCGCCGACCGCATGTCCAGAATGGACGCCTCGACGACCGAGAACGGTTGGCGCGCTGCAGCCGCAGTTTTCTTCGTCTGCGCCGGGTTGAGCCCTCGTGAAGGAGGCCCCGCAGTGATCCACCGAGAGTGGGACTCCGAAGCGATCGACATCGCGCCGGTCGCGACCGCAACGACGATCATGACGCTTTTCATGGCCGGAGATTATAGTCGGCCAGAGCCATCCACGCGGCGGTCGCCGCCGCCTTCTCATCCGATCGCCACGGGCTGCCGAACACCGTTCCGAGCTCCAACAAGCGTTGCTTGATGGCGCGGTCGCTGCGCCCCAGCCGGCGCCTCGCCGTCTCGGCCAGCTGCTTTTCGACGATCACAGAAGCCCTGATCCCGTGGGCGACCAGGGCCCGTTCGAGCACAGTGCGGAACAGCCGCCCTTCGTACGCATGGGCTCGTATGTGAGGGTTTCCGACACTCTCGGGATCGATGACGCTGCCGGTGACGAGGGCAGCGCGACATTCCACGCGTCGAGAGGACCCGGTGCGTCCTTGCTCCAGTCGGTCGACGCCGAGCCTTGCAGCCAGCTCGGACACGGACGCCGAGGCGGCGCGCTCGATGATCTTGACGCGTCGCGCGATGGTCTTTGGGTCCGCTTCTGCCTGTCCGAGCCCGGAGTGATAGGGCTGCCGTGTCTCCGCGACAGCAGGATCGCACAGCTCGACGACCTGGCGGGCCACGGGTAGTGGAGATTCGACAGAGCCTTGGAGGATGACGGCGATCGCGTGACCGGATTTCACGCGAAAACCAATGGCGGTCATCGCATCAGATCGTTGGTTTCGTCGGGAGTGAGCGCGTGCGATGTGAACGATGTGTAGGTGCCTTTGGTCCTCAATTCACGGGCGGCGTCACGCGTCAGCGCGAGCGCCGCGCGGTGCGGACCCGATCCGACGCTGACTCGAGCGACCCCCAGGGCCTCGAGCTCGGCTATCCGCGGCGTGCCCTTGACGGCAAGGACGTTGACGGGCCCGCCGATGCCCTTGACGAGCGCGCCGATTGTCTCGGAATCGCGCACGCCAGGCACGAACACACAGTCGGAGCCCGCCGCGAGAAATGCCCTGCCGCGTTCGACGGCGACGCCCAGCCGCGTCTCTGGCGCCCCGATCCCCCGAAGGAAGACGTCTGTACGTGCGTTGATGACGACGCGCACGCCGGAGGTCTTTGCCGCCCTGGCAATGGTCGCGATCTTGTCTGTCTGTAGTGTGAGCGGCTCGAGCTGGGCCGCGCCCGGCACATAGTCCTCGATGTTGATCCCCACCGCTCCAGCCGCGATTACGCGGAGCACATTGTCCGCGACCGCATCAGGCGTCGCGCCGTACGCGTGCTCGATGTCCGCCGTCACCGGAACCCTTACTGCCCGGACGATCCGCGCGACGGCTTCGATCATTTCGCGCGGTGGGACGGTTCCTCCGTCCGGATACCCGAGTGCGGCCGCTACGCCAGCGCTGGTCGTCCCTATCGCCGGAAACCCCTCGACTTGAAAGAGCCTCGCGCTGACGGCGTCCCAGGCATTGGGGAGCACCAGGATCGGCGGGGCGCGATGGAGGGCGCGGAGTTGTTCAGCTTTGTCTGACATCGCTGGTCAGCCGGCCGCTCGAACGGCCTCGCACTTTCTGATGCAAGTATACCGGGCTCTTCAGCCCTCAAGGGTTCAGCAGCCCAACGAGATTGCGCCGACAGGCTCAGCGGAGCGCGGCTTCACCGTCTGTCTTGATCGTGATCCATTCCTTCATCAGATCGTTCACACGCTCGTAGGCGCTGGCGCCGACCTTCTGATCCGCCTGATTGATCTCCCGGTTCACATTCGACAGCTGATCGATGAACATCTGGTCCTCGTACGGACCTGATTTCGTGGTCAAGCGGTCCCACACGAACTGCAGTTTCGCCTGATCCCCGCGTTTCGCATCCATCGCCTGGCGGACGCGCCCTTGAAGCTGACGCGCGTCGGCCAGCGCGTCACGCACCTTGAGCGCGAAGCGCGCCTGCTCCGCGAGGTCGGCTTCGGTCACCCCGTCTTTCGCCACGCGCGGATCGATCTTCACCGTGAACGACTCGATCTTCGTCACGTCACCTTCTGTGAGCCTCGCTTTGTAGACGCCTGGCGGGACGAGCGGTCCTTGCCCCCCAAACCCGC
>DATKHR010000307.1:0-9646 GCA_035510155.1 Vicinamibacterales bacterium | reverse complement strand
ATAACCGCGCACGTCATATTCCGTGCAAACAACAACCGCGTTACAACCGGGAGAAACCCACGACATGAGCAAGCCGCGTGTGCTGCTTGCCGACGATCACACCCTGCTCCTCGAGGCGTTTCAGAAGCTGTTGGCGGATGAGTGCGAGATCGTCGGAGTCGCTACGAACGGCCGGGCCCTGGTGACGGCCGCGGCTACTCTTCGCCCCGACGTGATCGTCGTCGACGTCACGATGCCGCTCCTCAATGGGATCGATGCCGCCCGCCAGATCAAGCAAACCAGCCCGGATGTCCGGATCATTTTTCTGACCATGAATGAAGACCCCAATCTCGCGGCAGAGGCGTTCCGGGCCGGTGCGTCCGGGTACCTGCTTAAGCGGTCTGCCGCTTCCGAGCTCGTGACTGCGATTCGGGAAGTCGTGAAGCACCGCTCGTATATCACGCCGCTCGTGGCGGAAGGGCTGGTGGGATCGATGTTGCACGGCCTGGAGATCCGCCCCACGAGCTTAACGCCCCGGCAGCGAGAAATCGTGCAGCTTGTGTCTGAGGGGCGCTCCATGAAGGAAGTCGCGTCCATCTTGAACATCGCCCCACGAACCGTCGCGTTTCATAAGTACCGCATCATGGAGCAATTACATCTGAAGACAACCGCGGAGTTGATCCAGTACGCCATCAGAAACCACATTGTTTAAACACGGCTGGCAGAGTTTTGCGAGGAAGCCATCAGTCTCGGCTGTTGGCGTTCCCCGCGGGTGTGAGTTAGATTAGGCGGCTATGGCGCGCGCGCGAATTGTCGTCGCCGACGATCACGCGAACATGTTGGAACGCGTGTCGCGCGTGCTCGAGACCGACTATGACGTCGTAGCGGCGGTACCCGACGGGCTGACGGCCGTGGACGCGGTGGACCGGCTGAACCCGGACCTTGCGATCTTCGACATCTCGATGCCAGGTCTGACGGGGCTGGAAGCGGCCATGAAACTCGCCGGCATGGGCCGTAACGCGCGCGTGATCTTCCTCACCGTCCACGAGGATCAAGAGTTCGTGGATGCCGCCCGAAGCGCCGGGGCGCTCGGCTACGTGCTCAAGCGGAATATCCTCACCGATCTCCTCCCGGCGGTTCGCCGCGCGCTCACCGGCCGAACGACATTCCTCGCGCCGCTCATCGCGGATCCGACGCCGGCAGCTGCCGCCGACAATTAACGCGGCCGCCGTTCAGGGCGCCGCCGTGGCCGAGCGCCAGCGCCTCACGATCGACGCAGTCGTTGTCGTGTCGCTGCGCTTGAAGCCGGGCACCGGATCGTGCGAGTACCGCCAGAGGAAGCCGAACTTCAGCGCAAGGCGTTTGTTCAAAGCCCATCCACCGTCCATTGAGGATCCTTCACGACGGCATACGCCAGACCGCCATCAGAGACCCGAGCGGATCTCCCGGCGGGACCAAACTCTGCGCGGACGAAGCTCTACGGGGTGGGCGAAGTGCGATTAAGCTGATTCGGCGGTTTGTTCGAGCGCGCCAACGTCGCTGCTGACAACAAGGGGAACACGAACGCCGATGCGGGTCCCGGCGCCGCGCGCCGATCGAATGATGAGCCGGCCGCCGAGGTGATTGACGCGCTCGCTCATGCTCACAAGGCCAAGTCCTGCCCCTTCGAACGAGTCCGGCTCAAAGCCGACGCCCTGATCGGCAATCTGCAGGTAGAGGTGGCCCTGCTCGACAGAGAGCCGGACGGCGGCCCGGCGGGAGCCGCTGTGTTTGGCGACGTTGTGCAGCGCTTCCTGGGTGATGCGGTACAGGCAGAGCGACGTTGCGGGCGACACGCTCGGAGGCACGCCGGCGTGCGTGAAATCCACTTCGATGTCATGCTGCGCGCCCACGTCGTAGCAGACGCCCTGCATGGCCTGGATCAGCCCGAGCACCTTCAGCCTCGAGGGGTGGAGCTGATGCGACAGCTCGTGAATGTCGCTCGCAATCTCCGCGGCGCGGCGTGAGCTCTCCTGTGCGAGATCGACGAGGTCCGGCGCCTGCGAGTCAAGACGACGCGTCAACTGATCGAGATCGATGTTCAAGAGCGCCAGCTTCTGACTCAAGTCGTCGTGCAGGTCGCGCGCGATTCGCTCCCGCTCGGCTTCCTGGCTGGCGATCAACCGGCCGGCGAGCGCGCGGTTGCGATCGTAGCTCGCCCGGAGATCGGATTCTCGGCGGCGCAGCATTTCAACGTTCACCTGGCTGTCGGTGACGTCGCGGACGAAGCACACGACCCGCTCCAGCTCGTCGCACACCAGCCGCGCCTCGTAATACCGGAGGATGCCTTGAATCGGCAGCGTGTACTCGATGACGACCGGATCCACCGATCGCTTGGCTCGTGTCACCGCGTCCATGAAGACGCCTGCGAGCTCCCGCGGCAGCACGTCGCGGACAGTCTTGCCGAGGAACCGCTCCGGCGGCACGTAGAGGTCCGCCCGGTCTCGCGCGTAGTAGTCAAGGTAGGTCCCGTCCTTGCCGACCACGAACATCAGATCGGGCATGGCGCGAAGAATGGCGCTGTTCTGCGCCTCGGTCGCGCGCTGTGCGCCTTCAGCACGCCGCCGCCGGGCGTGCTGGAGCAACAGGGCCGCTACGAGCGCGCTTTCGGCGGCAAGTATCACGAGGGCCGCAATCCAACTAATCATGATGGCCCGCCTCGGACCCTTAGAAGGACCCGGAGCACCAGGCGGCTGGAGTCACTTACGGTGATGGGATTGTATCCCCGAATCGCTGTTTTGGTAACGTCTCGCTTTGTTACAGGAACGTCGCCGCCTGTCTCGGGCGGGCTGGCGTGCCCACCCCCGGCGAGGTGGCCGGCGGCCCGGCCCCTAGCGGAGGGCGCACTCCCAACGGACACGGCTGCGCATTGTCCACCGGAGACGTCCCAATGCTGGTATTCCAGGGACGATGCGCGCGGCCTGATCCTCGAACCGTTGGCGTCACGAGCCGGGGAGGTCGCCCCCGGCCTTCCACTCTCAGGCCAGGGGCCTCATGCGAAGGACTTGACCCTGAAACTGAGCGCGGTGAGCAGTGCCCCGAAGACGAAGGCGTAGATGCCGAGAATCCACACAACCGACAGTGCGCCTGCTCCCGGGTAGAGGAACATGAACACGCCGAAAGCAATCGAAAGCAGGCCGGCCCCGATCAGCATCCACTCGCCCTCGATGACCTTGCGGTACTCGATCGCCACAATGATTTCGAAGATGCCCCGAACGACGGCCCACGCCGCGATCAAGAACAGCAAGACCATCGCGGTCAGGCCCGGGTACACGAAGGTCGCAATTCCCGCGAAGATGCTCACCACCCCAAGAATGAGCGCCTGCCAGAATCCTCCACCGAAGCCGCCAGTCAGCTCGATGATGCCGTCGACGAGGCAGTACGCTCCGTACAGCAGGACCAGCGAGGCAAGGGTCAGACCGGGCCACACGAACGCGAGCACGCCGAAGAGCATGGCTGCCAGACCGCGGACGAGCAGAATCCACCAATGTCCCGCGACGATGTGTCGCAGATTGCCGCCGATTGATTGCGTCGTTGCCACAGGCGCCTCCTCACGTGTCAGTGTAATGGTTCTTCGCCTTCGTCTTCTTCACTTTCATCGATCGCCGAAAATGCATACACTCCCACCGGCGGAACGGGTCCGCCTCAACCGCGGACGGTTCGTGGCCACGGGAGCGTTTGGGTATGCGACGCTACGCGCAGGAGCTGATTGGAACGTTCTTTCTGGTGTTGACCATCGGCTGTACAGACATCGCCGCGGGACCGGGCGTCATCCCACCGCTCGCGATCGGGGCCATCTTGATGGTCATGGTCTACGCCGGAGGCCACATCTCCGGCGCGCATTACAACCCCGCCGTGACGCTTGGTGTCTTCATCCGCGGCAAGTGCCCAACCGCCGATGTGGTCCCCTACATGGCCGCTCAGGTGTTCGGAGCCGTCGCCGCCGCCTTGCTTGTGATGTTCTTCAAGACCGGCCAGGCACACTCGCCGTTCGTCGCCCAGTCGACGGCGGCAGCTCTTGCGGCGGAGTTCTTCTTCACTTTTGCGCTGGTCTACGTTGTTCTCAACACAGCCACCGCGAAGGCGACGCAAGGCAACTCGTACTTCGGCCTCGCGATTGGATTTACGGTCATGGCCGGCGCGTTTGCGGTCGGCGACGTCTCAGGTGGAGCGTTCAATCCAGCCGTCGCGGCAGGCGTCACTCTCATGGGCCTCGTGTCGCCGACCATGCTGTGGATCTATTTGACGGCCGACTTTCTGGGCGGTATGGCCGCTGCCCTCGTGTTCAAGAGCTTGAATCCAGGAGATTCGTAGCACGGGGATGGCTTTGCTGACTAGTTCGGGTTTGAGGCCGAGCTTGGCGAGACCAAACAGCGCGCCCGCCGCGCCCTCCGCTTGAGCGGGCGTCGAGCCGAGCTCCTTCGACAGCTGGCCAACGAGCTCGGGATTGGCAGAGCCGGCAGGAGGCGGCTGTGACGCGAGAACGGCGACGTGGATCGAGATCACGGCGGCGGCGTTCACAATCGCACGGCGACTATTCAACGTCATGGAAATGTCCCCGGGGGGGTGACTCAGAACGCGTCCTGGATGGCGAAGTAAAATCCCTTCGCCCCCGCCTTCCCGAACGCGGCATCGATGCAGAAATTGGTTCTCGAGCGTTTGTTGAACAAGACACGCAGGCCGCCTCCCGCAGCCGGGGCGAACGAGTCGAACAGCTTTTCGCCCGCCTCCAGATTTGTGACAGTCGTGGTGTTGACGAACGCCACCATGCCGAGGAGACCGTCCTGTCTGAGCATCCCGCGGTACTCGACCTCGCCGTACACGAGGCGCTCGCCGCGGTATCGACCCTCCTGGTACGCTCGCGACGAACGTCCGTATTTGTCCATCACCGTTGCCGGCAATTCAAAGTACGGCGGCGCGCCCTTGGTGACGAGGTCACCATAGGTCCAGATCGCAAGACGATGCCGGGCCGGAATCCGGCTCCCTTCAGGCGCACGATCGGCGAGCGGAATGTAGTGCCGGAATTCGAGGTGCGCGAGCTGCCAGCCCGAATCACCTCCGAGGAACCCTTCGAAGGACATCCTGTAGAACGCATTGACCAGCCATCCATCACGCGGATCGATCTCACCGACCCGCCGGTCGATCAGGACGTTCGCGCTGATCCCACTGGACTGCTGACTGTCCAGAGGAAGGCCGTGCGCCTGACTGTACGTAACGTACGCCGATGTCGATGGATCCGCAGCGGCGTTCACTGCTCCGACGTCGCTGTGCGAGTCGAAGAGGAGGCCGCCGCCCAGGTAGACTGAGTTGCGCACGTGCCGGTAGACGGTATCGCGTACTCTGACGAAGCGGTATTTCGTGTTGAAAACGGCGGACGCGGGTGTATCTGTGCCAAGCCCATAAACGTTCTGTGCCGCATTGTAGTACCGGTTGTCGCCCTCGACAAGCCACTCGTTCTCGCTGCTGAACAGATCGAACCGCGCGCTGAACAGTGTATAGCCCTTGCTCGAAAACGAGAGGCTCGTGACTGATGACGAGATGCGCGTCTTCGTGGGATCGCCGGCGACCCACGCGACCTGTGCCGCGGCGCCGAAGGTCTGCCCGAACGTGGGATTCCACCCGATGATCGGCGCCGCGGCAATCATCAGGCCTTGAGCCTCCGGCCGCTTCTCGGGCTCTTCGGGCTTGTGCCGGATCGAATGCCAGACGTCCAGCAAATCGACCTGCGGTGTTGCCTCCTGCGAAGACTCGCCAGCCGTAGCCGGTGTGTCTTGGGGCAGTGCGAAGGCTGACATGCTGGACAGCACCGCGAGGGTTAGAGCAAGAACCACGTTCCTACACACGACGCCCATGCAGCATCCGCCTCGCTGAACGGTAGCCGTCGGCTGAGCGCGTCAGCTATGCGGATCCGGCACGCGCGTCGGGGGAGGCGCCGGTCAGGCGGCGCGCCGCACGAGACCTCCGCGCCTTCCGCTGGAGCCACTCGTCCAACTGACGCGCGCGTCGGGCGCCGATGTGTTGCCGATATTGCATAGCTCACCTCGGGGGCGAGCCGTACTCTAAGGCGGCGTGATGTTGGGTCGAGTCGGCGTCGTCCGTCTCACAACAGGAGTTCGAGCACATGACGAATCGACTCTCGGCCGGCGCGTTATTCCTGGGGTCGGCGCTGTGGCTGCTGTCTGCATCAGACATCGGAGCGCAAGCGACCGGCAAGAGCCCTGCCTCGAGCCCTAACGCCCTACCTGTTCCAATCCGGCTGACGGCGTTCGCCGTCAACATGAGCAACATCGGCTCGGGTCAAGCCGGTGTGGTCGAGGTTCTGATTAACAAGTGGTCGACCGGCGCCGAGCGCCAGCAAGTGATCGAAACAATGATGGAAAAGGGACAGAACCAGCTCCTGAGCCTGCTGCAGGATCTCCCACCCAAAGGGCGGCTGCGCTTTCCAAACTACATGGGCCCCGATCCGAGCAACTGGCGGCTCGGATGGGACCTGCGTTACACATGGACAACGCCGGACCCCGAGGGCGGTCACCGGATCGTCGTGGCATTCGATCGGTACATGTCATTTTCCGAGGTGCGAAATCAGCCGCGAACAGTCGACTACCCCTTCACCCTCATCGAGATCCATCTCAACAGAGACGGCGAAGGCCAGGGCAAGATGGCCTACGCGACGAAGATCACGTTCGACAAGAAGAAGAACACGGTCGAGCTCGAAAACTATTCGAGCGAGCCGGTCCGCCTCAACACCGTGAAGGTCGAAAAAGGCTGAAACGAACGGTCGGACAGGTCGCGCGGGTCTACGCAGTCTTCGACCTTCCCGGCGGAAGCGAGACCGGATCGCCGCCCACGAAGGAGGTTTCGTCCGGCTCCGATCCCGGGCGGACGCCTGCCGCCGGCACGCGAACGCCGATTCGAGTGCCCCGGCCCGGCTGCGAATGGACGACGATCTGGCCGCCGACGAAGTTGACACGCTCCCGCATGCTCACCAGCCCCAGGCCGGTGCGCGCCGTCGTCGGTACATCGAATCCCTTTCCCTGGTCGGCCACGAAGAGACGCAGCTCGCCGCCCGTAGCGCTCACCCGTACGAGCGCGCGCCTCGCGCCGCTGTGCTTGACAACATTCCGCAGGCTCTCCTGAACGATGCGATACAGGCACAACGCGACCTCGGGCGCGATGCCCGGCGGCACGTGGTCCGGCTGGAACTGGACGTCGATCCCGTGTTGATTCGAGACGTCGCGGCAGATGCTCTGGATCGCGGTGACCAGTCCGAGCGTCTGGAGCTTGGTTGGATGAAGCTGGTGTGAAAGCAGGTGGATGTCGCTGGCGATCTCGCCGGCCCGTTGCGAGATGAGCCGTAAATGCTCTACCGCTTCTGAGGGCAGCCGACCCTGCCTGCCGAGTTGATCGATGTCGATCGTCAGCAGGGCGAGCTTCTGGCTCATGTCATCGTGGAGATCGCGGGCGATACGCGCGCGCTCTGCCTCTTGTGCGGCAATCAAACGACCGGCGAGATCCTGGATCTCGATGTGACGCTCCCGGAGAGCTGCCTCGCTCCCTCGCAGCGCGGCCTCGGCATCCTTGAGATCGGTAATGTCGAAGAACGTGCCGACGACGCGCGAGGCGACGTCGCCCTGGCTGTCGATGACCGTTCCGCGGCACTTGAACCACCGCGCGCTTCCGTCACGGCAGATCATGCGCTGCTCGCGCGCGTAGACCGCGGCGCGGCTCTCAGCGCACCGTCTGGCACTGGCCTCCGCGGCCGCGCGATCCTGCGGGTGGACGTATTGCAACAGCCCCTCGAGTCGAGTCGGAGGCGGACCTTCGTACCCGAGAATCGCCATGAACGTGGAGTCGATGTAGAACTCTGACGTGATGGGATTCCAGTCCCAGACACCCGCGCCGCTAGCGCTCGTCGCCATGGCGTATCTCTGACGGCTGAGCACGACGTCGGCATGCGCTTGCTTCTCTTCCGTGATATCGCGCACGATGCTCAGCACCTTGTCGTCTTCGCACGCCACCAGGCGCGCCTCGAATTGATGCTCGGCGCGCGCGATCGTCAGCGGGAACTCGATGACACGGGGCTCTTCGTCCGGGCTCGCAAGCGCCAGCTCGCGCATGAACGTCGCCGCGAGATCGGGCGGCATGACGTCCACGATCCGTTTTCCCAGGAATTGTTCCGGCGGTACGTACAGCTCTTCGGGATTGCGCGCGTGATAATCGAGGTACACGCCGTCTCTGCTCAGGAGAAACATCAGGTCCGGCATGGCGCGCAGCGTCGCTTTGTTTCGGGCTTCGCTATGCCGCAGGGCCAGCTGCGCGGTCCGCCGGCGTTGCCGCTGCACCAGCAGCGCGCCGATGAGCAGCCCCTGAGCGGCGAAAATCGCCGCCGCGCCCCACACGTAGCTGCGGTACGAATCCCAAAGGCTCGACTCCTTGAAGAGGACCTTGCTCCCAGGCGGGAGCTGCCCTTCGTGAATTCCCAGGCGACCGAGTTGCCTCCTGTCGAACACCGGAACGAGAACGCCCGTCGCCGGGGGAATCGCCGCCGCAGAGACCCCGCCGGCAATCTGGGCCGCCAACGCGGCGATCTTCTGGGCGTTGCCTTCGACGCTCGAAACATATCCGCCGATGAGACCCGACCCCACCATCGACTGCGACGTGCCGTACACGGGCAAGGCCGATGCCCCAGCGATCCGAGTGAGCCCCTCCGTCTGATCGATTGTTTCGCTCTCGGCGCCAATGAGCTGGCGGATGTACAGGACGACAGAATCCGGCGGCGCCGCCTTCAAAGATTCCGTCACTTCAGTGAGCGAGCGATCCTTGAGGTGCGTGACCGACACCTGCGGGTCGCGCTCGCGCAGCAACCCCATCCCTTCCCGTATCGTTCCGCTGTTGCCGTAGGCGCCGTCCACGACAAAGAGGTTTCGCGTACGCGGGTGGAGCTGCAGCGCGAGATGGGCGGTCTCCGCAAGGTTCGAGCCCGTCCAGATCCACGTCAGGTTCTCACCGGCGCCGCGATTGATTTGCCGCGAGGTCAGGGCCACGACCGGAACGCCGGGAAACAGGTCGTCGTGGTGCGCGCGAACGAAGTCGAGCGCGGCGCCGTACACGGCAATGACCACGTTCAGGTGCCGCCCCTCATACTTCTCGCGCAGGTATCGCTCCATCAACTGCGAGTGGTCCAGCGCCGGAAACCGATAGGTCTCGAGCGCTTCAGAGTAAACCTCGAGATGCCCGGAGATCGACGCGCGCAACGCTCTCTGGAACGACAGGTCGAATGCCGCCCTGAACGGCATGTCCATGCTGTAGTGATGAACGACCAGGACGCGGGTTGTCGGAGGTGGCTCGGCGCCGCGCGCGCTCGAAGGCACGAGAATCGAGGCCGCCGCCAGGCACCACACTGTGGCGAGGATGCGCACGGTCAGTTCTTGGTTGGCGACGGCACGAACGCATGCGGGTATGGCCGGCGCCCGCCTCATTTTACGGATGTGCGTGAAAAAGTGAAGGGGCCGGGGCCGAGTACTTAAGCAGTGTTGCGCAAGCTGAGCAGTAAAGTGCCGATCGCGTCCGCCTCATCAACCGAGGAAGGGGGTACAGAGTTGCCTGAGGCGGGCGGATATGCAATTCC
>DATKHR010000306.1:0-11722 GCA_035510155.1 Vicinamibacterales bacterium | reverse complement strand
GGGGCTGCCGAATTCCACGTTCCCCATGACGATGAACGGCTTCACTTACCATCCGCAGAACGAGGCCCTGCTTCAGTGGTTCCAGTTCCAGATGCCGTCTGACGCGCTCGACGGCGCCTATAGCTATCCCAACCAGACGTTGTTAACGCAGCCGTCGGCTCCCCAAAAAGTCAATTGCGCGCCATAACGCGGAATCCCGATTCAGGCTCCGCCCTCTTAATCAGGGGCGGGGCCTGAAGGAGTTTGTCATCCTGTGAAAAACAGCGCCCACCACCGCTGATGCGACTCGGCAAGTATTAACCCTCGCGCCGAACCTCCTTCGCCTCAACCTCGGGCCTCAAATCCACATACCTTGCGTGTCGGAGCAGCCCCTCCTTGGTCCAGTCGTGAACGAGAACTCCGCCACGACCCTCGGCTTCAGCCAAGTCATCTTGTCCGTGTCCTCGGCAGTGATGCCCTCATACCAATGCGACTTGCGCGCGTTCGGCAGATTCGCGAACGGACAGCGCGAGGCTTTGAGCACCAGATCGGCAATCGATGACTGCTCCGATGGTTGCTGTGGCCGATCCTGGGGCTTGAATAGGGCTTTGAATGCGTCGCATACGAGGAGAGCACCGCGAGGCCGATTCGATGTTCAGTTACGTGTCGCCGGAGCGGCGTATCCCGAAGATGACCCTGCTGGCTGTGGCACTCGCGGTCTGTTGGTTGCCGGCGCGCCGCGCCGCGAACCTCAACCCTCTCGACGCGCTCCGCGCGGACTGACAGATCTGCCAGACCGGTCATTGGCAGACGCGTAATTTCGACTTGTTCTGTAAGGCGAACGCCCAGACTCGCGCCTGTCGGACGAACAGACCATGTGGATGGCCGAAGATTTCACAGACCCAGCCATGGCCCGAGGCTTGCGTCGGCGGCTCCGATCACTTATGCACAAAACCGCCGTCATGATGACGCATCTGGGTGGGGCCCTGCTGACTGCCGCCTTTCTGACCCGCTCTGTCGCTTCCACAGCCGGCACCGACGTCGTCACGTACCACAACGACATCGCGCGCACTGGCCAGAACCTCACCGAGACGAGCTTGACGCCGGCAACGGTCAACGCCGCCGCCTTCGGAAAGGCGGGTTTCTACAGCACGGATGGCAAGGTCGACGCGCAGCCGCTGTATCTGTCCGGCGTCGCGATCTCCGGCCAGGGCGCGCATAACATGTTGTACGTGGTGACCGAGCACGACAGCGTCTATGGCTTCGAGGCCGATACGGGCGCCGTCATCTGGAAGAACCCGCTGTTGCAAAACACTGGCGAGGTGACGAGCGACACACGGGGATGCGGACAGGTGGTTCCCGAGATCGGGATTACCTCGACGCCCGTCATCGATCGATCGCGCGGTGCCATCTACGTCGTTGCCATGTCGAAGCATGTCGTCGGCAGCACGACGACCTACCTCCAACGCCTGCATGCGCTCGACATCACGACTGGGGCGGAGCTCTTTGGCGGCCCGAAAACGATCCAGGCGACATTCGGTTCCGTGACGTTCGATCCGAAACAGTACGAGGAACGCGCCGGCCTTCTGCTTACGAACGGCCGACTCATCCTGGCCTTCACCTCGCACTGCGACATCGGTACCTACCAGGGCTGGGTCATGGCCTACGATCCAGCGACCCTCGCCCAGACCAACGTCCTCAACGTAACGCCGAATGGCGGGGGCGGCATCTGGATGGCTGGCGCCGGACCGGCGGCCGATGCCGCCGGAAATGTCTTCCTGCTCGACGGCAACGGTGATTTCGACACCAACCTCGACATCAGCGGTTTTCCAGCCTCGAGGAATTTCGGCAACGCTTTTCTGAAGCTGTCGACAAACGGCGGACTCACCGTGGCCGACTATTTCGCGACCTTTGATACTGTCCAACAGTCACAGCAGGATGCCGATCTCGGCTCGGGTGGCACGCTGTTGCTGCCCGATCTCGTCGACGGCAACGGCCGGACGCGGCATCTCGCAGTCGGTGCCGGCAAGGACTCGCACATCTATGTCGTCGACCGCGACTCGATGGGAAAGTGGAATGCCTCGTCCAACAACATCCATCAGGACATCACCGGCGCGATATCCGGCGGCGTCTGGTCCATGCCGGCCTATTTCAACGGCACCCTCTACTACGGATCCAATGGCGACCGTCTCAAAGCATTTCCCATTACGAACGCGATCATCGCGTCGACGCCATCATCGCAGAGCGCCACGTCATTCTCGTATCCCGGAACGACGCCGGGCATTTCTGCCTCCAGGGCCACGAACGGCATCGTTTGGGCGGTCGAAAACTCGAGTCCGGCAGTCCTGCATGCCTACGACGCGACCAATCTGGCCCGCGAGCTCTACAACTCCACACAGGCCGGTGCCCGCGACTCGTTCGGCGCCGGCAACAAGTTCATCACGCCGACCATCGTGAACGGGCACGTGTTCGTTGGCACCCAAACCGGTGTGGCGGTCTTCGGGAGCCTGCTTCCCGCCACGCCAACGAACGTGCACATCGTCCGAGGTTCATGACAGCTGTCCTTTAGAGGACGACGAGACGCCAAAGCTCATGATCGGGTGCCGTCTCTCAAGTAGAATCGCTCCAATAAGATAGCGTGCGACCTCAGCGGCCGGAGGCTTGGCACTGCCGTTGCTGAGATTGCCGTTGTTGAGAGGTCTCCCTTGTACAAACGAATTCTGCTGATCTCCGCCCAACTGGTCATCGTGGCGCTCGCATCGACCGCCGCGCACGCGGCGCCAGCCGCCGGCCCGTGGAGCTACCCGCAGTACGCGCCGCCGGACGCTTCCGTCCGCTTCGAAGTCAAGCCGAAGCAGGCGGAGGTGTTCGTCGACGGCTTTTACGCTGGCCTCGTCGACGAATTCAGCGGAACCTTTCAACGGCTCCGCCTCCCGCCTGGCGGGCACGAGATCGCGGTGTACATGGCCGGGTACCACACGTTTCGCCAGAAGGTTTTTCTGACGCCGGACAACACGCTCAAGATCAAGCACGATCTGGAAAAGTTGGAGCCTGGTGAACAGCCCGAGCCGCGGCCGGAACCAATCGCCCCGCCCGCGCCGCCTCCTCAGGCAGGGAATCCGGAGGCTGGCCAGCCTCCGTACCCGCCGGCTTCGCAGTATCCGCAGCCGCGCGGCTCCGGAGGACGTCGTACTCCCCCACCACCGCCTCCGCCGAGCACGCCCGAGGTGCGCCCGCCCACCGGATCTGAGCTCGGCTCACTGGCATTGCACCTGCAGCCGCCCGACGCCAACATCATGGTCGACGGCAACGCGTGGAGAGGAACGGCGGGGCCGGCCGATCAGAATCGCATCATGATCGAGTTGCCCGAAGGCCGGCACACGATCGAGATCAGACGCCAGGGCTATCGCACCTACATCACCGACGTGGACATCAAGCGCGGGGAAACGACGCCTCTCGACGTCAGTCTGCGCCAATAGCGCTAATCGAAGCCCGCGACGGTGTTCACGCCAGCGGCGACCTCGACTGTCCGCTCGGTCTTCACTCCCGAGACGATCGCTCGCACGACATAGGTACCAGGCGGCACGTCGGCAAATGCGAAGCGGCCATCCCCTCCTGCCACCGCGGCAAACGGCGTCGACACCGATATGATCTCCGCTGACATCGCGGGATGGATGTCGCAGGACACGTGATAGAAGCCGTCCTTCGTGAACGTGTACTGATACGCAGCGCCGGTCGGGATTGCGACGTTGAACGACGGTTCTTTCGTTTCGGAATTGCCGACGTGAACGTTGTGCAGCGTGTCATCGCTGTTCCTGAAGTCGACCGCATGCCCGGTTCGCACGAAGAGCATGTCCGGTGTGAAGGTCAAAGACACCTGGTCCATGACCGGAGTGTCCGGTGCAGGAAACTCACGCGGCGGCGTCGGCTCCAGCACGACGATCGAGCCCGACGGCGCCGTGCCCGACACCTGTCCAAGTCGCGGCTCGCCGGTTGGTCCAGCGGGCGCCGCCTGTTCCGCAGGTGATTGCGCCGCGCTGATCGAGGGCGCTTTCGAACACCCGGCGATCCCGAAAACCGCAATGACGATGGCCGCCAAGAGGAACGTCCGCACGCCTCCAATTGTGTGCGACTTGCGCAAGTGGCGCGCGCTGAAGTATCGTTCACCTATCGTCCATGCGCGGCGCGCACATCATCCGACCGGCGATCATTACCATCACGGCAACTACGATGCCGACTGCGAGGCATTCATAGAGCGCGGATGATGTAGCTCGTTTCCAACGGACGGAGAGACACCAAAGGCCATCATCCCGCAGCGGGTGATGGCCTTTTTTGCGTCTTGGAGCCTCGATGAAAGTCGCGATTCTCGGATTCGGCGTCGTCGGACAGGCCGTCGCCCGGCTGGTGCACTCGAAGCACGCCGACCGCCTCGCCGTGACGCATGTGTTCAACCGCCATGTCGCATCCAAGCGCGACGGGCTGGGCGACCGCGCCTCCCTGCCGGCCGGCGTCGTCTGGACGGAAGATATCGACGAAGTGTTGTCGAGCGGCGCCGACGTCATCGTCGAGCTGCTCGGAGGCGTCACGCCGGCCGCGACTTATATTCGCCAGGCGCTCGAATCGGGCGCCTCGGTCGTGACCGCGAACAAGCAGGTCGTCGCCCGCCACGGCCCGGAGCTGCTGGCGGTGGCCTGCGCGCGTGGCGTCGAGTTCCGCTTCGAGGGGTCCGTGGCTGGCGGCATTCCAGTGCTGCGCGCCATCGAGGACGGCTTGTGCGGCGACAGCCTGACGCGTGTGGCCGGCGTCGTCAACGGCACGTCGACGCACATCCTGTCGCGAATGGAAGCCGGCGAGACGTTCGCCGGCGCGCTCGCCGAAGCGCAAGCGCTCGGCTTCGCCGAGGCCGATCCGAGCGACGACCTGACGGGACGCGACGCCGCGGCAAAGCTCGCGATCCTGACCGCCACCGCGCTTGGCCGTCCGGTTCACTGCAGCGACATCTCCTGCCGGTCGATTGAGACGATCGAAGCGGTCGACTTTCGCTATGCGCGGGAGCTCGGCTGCACGATCCGACAGGTCGCGTGGGCGGAAACCGGCGCGACGCGCGGCCAGGTGATCGCGGCGGTCCGGCCCGCGCTCGTCTCCCACCGCTCCCCACTCGCCGGCGTGACCGGCAATCAGAACGTCGTCACGGTCGTCGGCGAGTTTGGCGGAGAGACAGCGTTCTTCGGCCGGGGCGCCGGCGGCGAAGCCACAGCCGTCGCCGTCGTGTCGGACATCCTGGCCATCGCGGGCGCGCGCGACCGCGCCCGCAGAGCCCCCCGCCGCGCGTTTGCGGCCGGGGGGAGCCCGGGGAACAGTGTCACGAGTGACTTCGTGGCGCCGCACTATATCCGATTCGTGGTCAGGGATCGGCCGGGCATCATCGCCGCCGTCTCCTCCGTGTTTGCGCGGTACCGCGTCAGCATCAACGCGGTACTGCAGCACCCGGGCTGGCCCGCGTCCGAGCTGCCGTTCGTCATGACGCTGGAGGCCTGCGGCGAAAGCTGCCTCGACCGAGCCATGACGGAAATTGGCGCGATGGACTTTCACGTGAAGCCGCCGATCGTGTTGCCGATCTTCGACGCTTCGAGAGGTGCTGTATGAGAGAGCCGCCTGACTCGCGCGATACACACGTTGTCGGCATCGGCAGCGAGCCGAGCGTCGTGACCGTACAGCTGAATGGCGTGCCCAGCGGCCCGCTGGCCGTCGATCGGATTCTGCGCGAGTTCGCCGCAGCCAGGCTGGAGCTGCAGTCGATCGCGAGAACAGCCAGCGACCGCGATGTCAGCCTGTCGCTCACGGTCGCCGCCGATGCCGTTCCGACCCTTGCACCGCTCGTCGCCCGGCTCATCCGAGACAACATCGCGCGCGACGCGTCCGTCGGAGCGCCGGCAGCCCCGGTCGCGGTCCTCGGCGCCCGCCATGCAGATCGCCTGTCGATCGCCACTCGGATGTTCCGCGCCCTGTCGCGGGAAGGCATCAACAGCGAGTGTCTCACCGCGTCTGACGCCAGAATCTGGTGTCTCGTCCGGGACGATGACCGGCAGCGCGCGCTGGGCGCGCTCCAGGAGGAGTTCGTCGAAGAGCTGGCGCGGTTGAAGGAGGGTCAGATTGGTCTCTGAGATCGTCGACGCCGAAGGACATCTCATCGACTCGCAACTCCTGAACGTCATGTTCGACACCATCGTGCGACATGACGGGGCGTTCGAGGTCCTCGAGTTTCGCATCGGCCGGACCAACGACGAGCCGTCGTTCGTGTCCATGCGCGTGTCGTCGGCCACGCCGTCGGCTCTGACCGACCTCCTCGAGGAGCTGGTCACGCTCGGCTGCCGCGTCGCGCGCGTCGAAGACGCCCACACGGCGCCTGCCGATCGCGACGGGTGCGCGCCTGACGACTTCTATTCGACGACGAATCACCAGACCTTCGTGATGCACAACGGCCGGTGGACACCGGTCGACCGGCAGCGCATGGACGCCGTGATCGTCCTCGAGGACGGCCGGGCAACATGTCGAAAGCTGCGGGAAATCCGGAAGGGCAACGCCATCGTGTGCGGCGTGCGCGGGATCAAGATCGTCCCGGAATTCCAGGCGCGCGATCGGCTGGGGTTCGCGTTCATGACCAACGAAATCTCCTCCGAGCGGCGGGTCGAGGTCGGCGTCGCGCGCATTGCCGCCATGATGCGCGAGACGAAGGAGGCTGGACAGGGAATCGCGGTGGTCGCAGGGCCGGTGCTGGTGCACACGGGCGGCGGCCAGTATTTCTGCGAGCTCATCAGGCGCGGGTTCGTCGACGTCCTGCTGGCAGGCAACGCGCTCGCTGTGCACGATGTCGAGCAGGCGCTCTTTGGCACCTCACTCGGCGTGGACCTCGAGACCGGGCGGGCAATCGAGGGCGGTCACCGGCATCACATGCGCGCCATCAACGCCATCTATCGCGCCGGCGGGCTGAAACCGGCCGTCGAGCGCGGCGTCCTGAGGTCAGGCGTCATGTACGAATGCATCCGCCACGGCGTCGACTATGTCCTGGCCGGAAGCATCAGAGACGACGGCCCGCTTCCCGATACGGTCATGAACCTCATCGAGGCGCAGGATTGCTATACGGAAGCGCTGCAAGGCGTGAAGCTCGTGCTGGTGCTGTCGACGATGCTTCATGGCATAGGCGTGGGCAACATGCTGCCAGCGTGGGTGCGCTTCGTCTGCGTCGACATCAACCCGGCGGTCGTCACCAAGCTCGCCGATCGCGGGTCGTCACAAACGATCGGAATCGTCACCGACGTCGGGTTGTTCCTGCGGCAGTTGGCGTCAGCGCTTTAACACAGAGCCCTCCGTGCCCCGGGGGACGTTGCGACTCACGACGCCCGTTTGACCTCTGTGGCGCCCGGGCGAAGCGCGGCCTCGATCGCTCGAGTGTCGCCGGATGGGTTCTCGACGCCGACCAGGATCTTGCCCTCGCTGACGGCGCGATCGTAAAGGCGAGGCGTGCGCCTCACGAGCTTGCCGCTCGCGAGCAACGTCGCGACAGTCGCCAGGATCCCGCCGAGCATTGTCAGCTCGAACATGATGATCAGGTTCGGCCACCAGGAGACAATCGGCATGTTGCCGGTCGGCAGGGGCCACGCAAGCTCGGTCATCCGCGTCAGCCAGGCGCCCACGGCCAGACCCGCAAAGCCACCCGCGCTGGCGATATACCAGATCCACGTGCCGCGGTTCATCTGGCCGAACTCGTAGTGCTCCAGCGGTTCGGAGCTGATCACGGTGATGGCTTCGTCAGCCACGCCGGCCGACCGCAACGCGTTCACTGCGCGCTCGGCGGAATCCCCATTGGCGTAGAGCGCGAAGACGGCGTTCACGCGCGCGTCTCCTCGAGGGCGGGATCGTGACGGAGCCCGCGTTGGGGAGCCGCCAGTGGCGACACCGCGGGCACATGGTGCTCGCCGGCCTTGAGCTCCCAGATGGAGATGATCGGCACGAACTTCGCGAACAGCGTGTAGAGCAGTGTCATCGCGGCAAACGTCGAGATGGTGATCATGATCTCCACGGGACGCGGCCGGTAGTGGCCCCACGTGTAGGTCAGGTATTTGTGGCTGAGCGACGGCACGATGATCAGGAAGCGTTCCAGCCACATGCCGATGCAGACACTCACCGCCGCGGTGACGCATCCGGCAATCGTCCGCAGACGCTTGATCGACAGAATCGTGAGGGGGAGGAGGAAGTTACAGACCACCATCGTCCAATAGAGCGGCGCAAACGAGCCGCGCTGCGTCACGTAGAAGACGTTCATTTCCGCCGAGTCGTTCCCGTACCAGGTCGTGAGCCGCTCCGCGAAGACGAAGTAGGCCCACAAGAGGCTCATCATCAGGAGCAGCTTGCCCAGATTCTGAAAGTGCACGGGATGCAGATACGCCTCGAGATGCAGGAACTTCCTGAGCGCCGCCATCGCCACGATCAAGGCCGCGATTCCACTGAAGATGGCGCCCGCGACGAAGTACGGACCGAACATCGTCGAATGCCACATCGGCACCGGCGCCATCGAGAAGTCAAACGACACGATCGTGTGAACCGACACGGCTACGGGGATGATCGCGATCGCCATGATCTGCATGGCGGACTCGAGGCGGTGCCACTGCCTCGTCGTGCCGCGCCACCCGAGCGCGAGCACGCCGTAGGCGCGCCGGCGCACGCCGGTTGACCGATCGCGGACGAGCGCGAAGTCGGGAATCATCGGCAGGAACAGAAACAGGAGGCTGCCGGTCAGATAGGTCGAGATCGCAAAGAAGTCCCAGACGAGCGGCGACCTGAAATTGGGCCAGATCCGCCGCTCGCTCGGGTAGGGCACGAGCCAGAAGAATAGCCACGGCCGTCCCAGGTGGATGATGGGAAACATGGCGCCAATCATCAGCGCAAAGACCGTGATGACTTCGGCGCACCGGGTGACCGGCCGCCGCCACCCCGCATTGACCAGTCGCAGAATCGCGGAGATGAGCGTCCCCGCGTGGCTGATGCCGATCCAGAAGACGAAGTTCGTCACATAGAAGGCCCAGTACACAGGCATGTTGATGCCCGTGAGCCCGAAGCCCATGTACATCTGATACGCCCACGTCCCCAGCCCGGCCGCGACGATACTGCCGAGGAAGGCGACGAGCACGTAGAACCGCCACGACGTCCGCACCAGGGGGCGCAGCAGGCCCTCAACCATCGAGCCGGTCGCGGGTGTCGACTCGCTCATCCCTCACGTCCCAGGTAAGCGACCTTCGGCAGCGTCCCGACCTCCTCGAGCAGCTTGCTGCCGCGCGACGATCGCGACAGGCGCGACACGTCGCTCTCGGGATCGCTCAGGTCGCCGAACACGAGGGCCTTGGCCGCGCACGACTGCACGCAGGCCGGCTTGACATCGCCGTCCTTCAGCTCGCGTTTCTCGGCCTTCGCGTCGATCTCGGCCGCCGAGATCCGCTGGACGCAGAAGGTGCACTTCTCCATGACACCCACTTCGCGAACCGAGACATCTGGATTGAGCTGAACGTTCAGCGGCTTCGGCCACCGCGGGTTGAAGAAGTTGAAGAAACGGACGTTGTACGGACACGCGTTGGCACAATAGCGCGTGCCGATGCAGCGGTTGTAGATCTGCGCGTTCAGGCCCTCTTCGGTGTGGTGGCTCGCGTAGGTGGGGCAGACAGGCTCACAGGGCGCGGCGTCGCACTGTTGGCACATGACCGGCCTGAACTTCAGCTTGACGTCCGGGAACTCCCCTTCCCAGTAGCGCTCCACGCGAATCCAATGCATGGCGCGGCCGCGAGCCGCCTGCTCGGACCCGACCGTCGGGATGTTGTTCTCCGCGTGGCAGGCGGTCACACACGCTCCACACCCCGTGCAGCGATCCAAATCGACCGCCATGCCCCATCTTCGGGTCATCGGACTTCCGTCATGGCTTTTCACCTGACCTGGTGTTCGTGCGGACTCTCCCGCATCTCCCCCGCGAACATGATCAACGTGCCGTCCGCGTCTCCCACGCGCGCGATCCGGACACGCGTGGCCGCCCATGCGAGCGCGCCTGTCTCCGGCTCGGTCACCGGCGCGAGGATCCCGATGGGGTTCACGCCACGCTTGCTGGCGAACCGCGTGAAGGTCTCGTGCCCCTGTCCCACCGGCATGGCCACGACATCCGGAGCAATCCCGGGAGAGATGACCGCCGGCGCTCGCAGAGCGCCCTGGGTCGACGCGACCTCCACGACGTCGCCCTGCGCAATGTTCAGCTTCCCCGCTGTCTGAGGGTTGATCTCAATCCAGCTGCTCCACATCCCCGACGTCATCGGATCGGGCAGTTCCTGCAGCCACGGCAGGTGGGCGGCGGAGCCGTCATTGAACGCCTGAGAGGGGTACGGCAGAAAGTGGAACGGATAGGTCGCGGGATCGCCGTCGAAAACAGCGGGAACGTATTTCGTCGCTTCTTGAGAAGCGGGCGCGCCCCGTTGCTCGTTCCTCGAGGCTCGACTGCCACCCGCGACACGGTCCCCACCGCCCGCGGACGCCTGTGGCTCGCCCCACCAGCCGCCCTGCTTCTCCACCCCGCTCCACGCGTCCTCGCCGAGCCGGTCGAACGAGGCCTTCAACATCTCGTCGTAGGACATCCACGGCATCGTAACAGGCGATTTCAGCTTCCCGGCCACGTCGATGAGGACGTCCGGAGTTGCCCGCGTCTGGTACATCGGCCGCATGACCGGGCCGGCAGCGTTGACCACGCCGACGAGCGATCCTGACTCGGGGAGGCTGTCGGTCCACGATTCGAGGAAAGAATGGTCCGGCAGGATCAGATCCGCCTGAACGCTCGTGTCATCGAGAAAGCTCCCAAAGCTGACGATGAACGGCACGCGCTCGAACGCCTCGCGCACGCGCCACGCCTTCGGCGATCCGAACACGGGATTCACATCGTCCACAAGCAGCACCTGGGCTCGAAGGTCGCGGACGGCGTGCGCCGGCTGGGTGAGCGGCTGGCCGGAGGACCCGGCTCGGAGCGAAGGCGGCTGAGGCGTGAAGAAGACGCCGCCCGGCTGACCGACCCCGTCGATCACCCTATTCAAGGCGTTGACGGCCAACGCGTGAAAAAGACCGTTGGTCTGCGCGAGCGCCGGGCCGCCGATGATCGCCACGGCCGGCTTGAGCTCTCCGATCTGGCGGGCCAGACGTTCGACGCGCTTCGCCGGCACACCGGTCATCTTCTCCACCGCCGCCGGCGCGTAGTCGGCGAGCGGGGCGGCGTCGCCGGTTCCGAGCCGCTCAGCGATGAGGACATGCGCCAACCCCAACGCCAGGACGCCCTCAGTCCCCGGCCGGATCGCCACCCACTCATCGGCGCTCGCGCCCGACAACGACATCCGCGATTCGATTTGGATGAATGCCCCGCGAGCGCCGGTCCGGCTCTGACGCATCTCTCCATACGAGGCGTTCTGGGCAACGGGCGAGTTCCACGTGCCGAGCAAATCGGCGCCAAAGCTCACGACGCATTTCGCCCGCGCGAGGTCGAACGTCGGGAGCTGCCGGCGCCCGTAGCTCAAGCCGTTGGCATGGCGCAGGACATCTTCGCCAAACGGCTCGAAGCCGATTGGCGCCGGGGCGCCAAACCGCGACAGGAACTCCGCGACGAGCTCCAGACGCCGGCTATGCCTGGGCCGCGCGATGAAGGCGAGTGCGCGTCGATCGGTCAGGC
>DATKHR010000305.1:0-35269 GCA_035510155.1 Vicinamibacterales bacterium | reverse complement strand
AGGGTAAACAGTACCCGGCGGACCTGACGGGAGCCGACGCCACGCTGGGCGAGGTGCTCACCCAGCTCGCGCAGCTGGAGAAGGAACGGCCGCTGCACGATCCAACGGAATTCTGCCGGAAGGTTTGGTCGGTGTTGCGGGTCCTCTATGTCGCGGATCCTGCTGACGCGCACAAAATCACATGGGCCCGCTGCGACGTGCCGAACGAGCGCGCGTTCATGAAGTATTGGACCCAGACGATTCTGCCCTCGATTCAGCGTATTTCGCTCACCGCGGACGACCTCGCGCGCGTGACGGCACCGGTCCTGACGATCCATGGAACCAGGGACCGGAGCGCCCCGTACGGAGGCGGGCGCGACTGGGCCTCGATGTTGCCGAACGCACGGCTCGCGACGATCGAGGGGGCGGCGCACGCCCCGTGGATCGAAGATCCGGCCAAAGTGTTCGGATCGATCGAAGCGTTTCTCAAGGGCGAGTGGCCTGAGTCGGCCGAGGCGGTATGACCTGAGCAGACGCGGCGGGTCGAGCCCGGCGCCCGAGACAACGCTTCGCTGGACACTCTCGTCTAAGCCCTCGACGCGGGGAGGGAGTATGCGCAAAGCCTTCAAGATTCTCCTGTCCGGTGGTTGGGCGCTGTTCATCTGCACGCCGTACGCGCTCGCGCAGGGCGACTTTCAGTGGCGTGGCTCGCTTTCGCCAGGCCAGACCATTGAGATCAAGGGGGTCAACGGCACCGTGCACGCCGGCTTGTCAACAACGGGGCAGGTTGAGGTAACGGCTAGACGGACAGCGCAGCGGAGCAACCCGGCCGACGTACGGATCGAAGTCGTGCCCCATTCCGGCGGCGTGACCATTTGCGCCGTGTACCCGGCAGCACCCGGCCGAGAGCCCAACACGTGCCAGCCCGGAGCGGGGGGACACTCCAGCACCCGCGACAACGACACGAGCGTGCGCTTCGAGGTCCGCGTGCCGGCCGGCGTTGATTTTGCCGGTCGGACCGTGAACGGCAGCATCGAGGGGGAATCGCTGCAGAGCGATTCGCAGGCACAGACCGTCAACGGATCGGTGAAGCTGTCGACGACGGGGCGCGCGACCGCGACGACGGTCAATGGTTCGGTCAACGTCGAGCTCGGACGCACCGATTGGCCCGACGGCGCGACGTTCAAGACGGTGAACGGCGGGATCACGCTCACATTGCCTGGTGCCGTCGACGCGGATCTTCAGGCGGAGACAGTGAACGGAAGCGTGACATCCGACTTCCCCATCACGGTCACAGGCGCGTTCAACCGCCGCACTCTGCGCGGGAGAATTGGAGGCGGCGGCCACACGTTGACGCTGTCGACGGTGAACGGAAGCATCAAACTGCTGAAGAGCCAGTAACGGTTTCCCGCCTCGGTTGGCGAACCTCCCCGGGATCGATGATGATAGGCGCCGAGCGCCGGAGGGAGGGCATGATCGCCATCGTGTGGCAGTTCGACGTCAAGCCTGGGAGCGAGGACCAGTTCGAAGCGTTCTACGGCGTTGATGGCGAATGGACGGCGGTCAATCGGCACAGCAGATCGTATTTGGGGTCGTCGTTTCTGCGGGACCAGAATCGCACCTCGCGTTACCTCGTTATCGAGTATTGGAGCGAGATGGTCGTCTACGAGCAGCACAAGGCCTATCGAGGCAACGACCGAGAAGCGCTCGATGAGCGCCGCGCCGCGCTGGTCACATCTGTGGAACCGCTGGGGGTATTCACCGCGCTCGATGTCCCCGACCGCGCCGGACCAGCCTGGTCATGGCGCGGCGAAAAATAAAAAGCCGCCGCCGTGCACGACGATAAGTTGCCGCCGGGGTGACTGTTGTGACAAGGTGTGCCCGATTTCCTCGGCAGACTGATTGGTCGCTCTTTTGCCTCATCTATGGGCCTCCGGTGCGGCGCTCGCGCCGGGGCGGCCCAGGAGCCAAGATGATCAGCCTCTCCCTTCGCCACTTTGTTGCGTGCGGCCCGGCCGCTTTCATCGGCCGCGCGCTCGCAGCATGTGTTCACCCGTACGCGGCGTGGCGCGTGCTGCCGCGCTCGTCGCGCGTCGTGGTCGTGTCCGTGTATGCCGCGTTCGCGTACCTCGCGGTGTTGAGTTCGCTGCTGCTCCGCTGAAAAACATGCGCGACGGCTAGCGCCGCGGCAACGCCAGATCGGCCTCGGCCGCGAGCCGCTCGATGCGCTCGACCGAGGCGTTGATCCATGTTGCGTCGTTCGCGTCAATGGCCTGCATGAGGCGATGGCACTCGTTGCGAATCTCGACGGGCACCCGCCCGCTGCCGTTTATGGCTGAGATGAGGGCCTTGAGATAAGTACTGTTCGGCGGATTCCTGGCTTCGCCGGACTTCACGGCCCCCAATTATAGAGACCGGTCGACAGGGCGGATTGCAGATTTGGTGATTGGGGGGATGGAAACTGACGATTCTGTCGACCTCCTGACGATCTCGTAAGGCTCGCCACCGTCGCAGTGTGCAGCCCCGTGCACACTTGACGGGCACGCAGTTTGTCAGCGTCGCTGCCGTAAGGAGGTCACTTCATGGACCTCGTAGTTGGCAGCTGGCTGAGTATTCTCCTGATCATGGCCGCGCTTGCCTGGGGCGGCATGGCCCTCACAGCGCTTGCGGCGCTCTACGCGCGACAGTAGGCCCACACCGCGAAGCGAATCGCGACCGCTACTCGGATCTCGAACCCGCCGGGGTCGCGGACGCGCTCGCCGCGACGGGCTGGTTGGCTGGAGGGACTGGGTCCGCAGACCGTGGAACCGCCATCAACGACATCAACAACGACAGCGCCGCTTTGGCCAGCACCAGCGGCACCACCGCGCTCACGGTCAAGACGACTACGCCGCCGACGACATTGACCACCTGCCACCTCTGACTCGCTTATCGGTGGCAGAAGAAACCGGGGACAGCCCGGCAGAATGGGCGACCAGGTTGCCGCACGACGCGCTCGGCCCGACCATATAATCGCGGCATGACACTGATTCGCTCGAGTGTGCTCACGGCGATCCTCGCTGGCGCCTTCGCTGCGAGACTTGGCGGCGCCCCCCGGCCGGTTCAACCGGCCTCGCAAGCGCAACAGACGGCGACCGCTGCGACGGGACCGACTTCTGCCCCGTTCTGGACCGGGATGACGAGCGTCGCCGCGTTCGAGCACGCCATGGACGGCCGTCTTGCGCACGCGCGCGCACTGCTCGCCCAGCTCATCGCGGTCACCGGGGCGCGCACGCTCGACAACACGCTGCGCGTCTACGACGACTTGCAGATTGAGATCGACGCCGTGAGCCAGCAGGCGCAGCTTATTCAATCAGTCCACCCGGACGCCGCGATGCGCGATGCCGCCGAAAAGGTTTCGCAGAAAGCGAGCGCCCTCAATACCGAGGTTTCGCTGAATCGATCGGTCTTCG
Organism: Vicinamibacterales bacterium; assembly: GCA_035510155.1. Classification (GTDB taxonomy): domain Bacteria; phylum Acidobacteriota; class Vicinamibacteria; order Vicinamibacterales; family CAVVIG01; genus DATKHR01. The sequence continues at coordinate 31,838 of DATKHR010000305.1, read as the reverse complement.
ACGCGATCCAAGCCCTCGACGTGACGGCCGCTCGGCGCAGCGCCGAGGCTCCCGGGGAGACCGAGTACTACCTCAAACGCCTGCTGCGAGACTTCCGACTGGCGGGTGTCGACAAGGACGAGGCGACGCGCAAGCGGATTCAAGCGCTGCGTGACGAGCTGACCGAGATTGGCCAGGCGTTCGATCGCAACATTCGCGGCGACCTCCGCACGGTGAAGACCGACGCGCGCGAGCTCGAAGGGCTGCCCCGCGACTACATCGCGCGGCATGCGCCGGACGGGAAAGGGCAGATCACGCTGACCATTGACTATCCCGATTCACTGCCCGTCTTTTCGTACGCTCGGAGCGAAGACCTCCGGAAGCGGATGTTCATGGAATACAACAACCGCGCGTACCCGCAGAACATCGACGTGCTCAACCGGATGATTGCGCGGCGCTCAGAGCTCGCACGGCTCGTCGGCTTCGACACATGGGCGAGCTACATCACCGCGGACAAGATGGTCGGGAGCGCGCAGAACGCGTCGCAGTTCATCGATCGCATCGTCGCCGCATCGGGCTCCAAGGCCGAGCGCGAGTACGCAGCGGTGCTCAAGCGGAAGCAGCAGGACGTGCCGGGCGCGACGGTGGTGAACGCCTGGGAGCGAGCGTACTACGCCGAGCTCGTTCGCAAGTCCGCGTATGACTTCGGTTCGGAGTCGGTCCGGCCGTACTTCCCGTTCGATCGCGTGAAGCAGGGGCTGCTGGACGTCACCAGCCAACTGTTCGGCGTGACCTACCGCCGGCTGGACACTGTCGCGTCGGCGGCTGCCGCCGCTGCCCCACCCCAGGGCAGTGAACGTGCCCTCGTCCCGGTGTGGGACCCGTCGGTCGAAGCGTACGAAATGTACGAAAACGGCGCGCTCATCGGCCGCTTCTATCTCGACATGCACCCGCGCCCGAACAAGTACAACCACGCCGCAGAATTCGGCATCCGTTCCGGCGTCACGGGCCGTCAGATCCCGGAGGCCGCGCTCATCTGCAACCTCCCTGGCGGGCAGACCGGCGACCCCGGGCTCATGACACATGACGACGTCGTCACGTTCTTTCATGAGTTCGGACATCTGGTGCACGCGCTCGTGAGCGGACGGCATCAATGGATTGGCATCAGCGGGATCTCGACCGAGCAGGACTTCGTGGAGGCGCCGTCGCAGATGCTTGAAGAATGGACGTGGGACCCGACGACGCTCGCGACCTTTGCGAAGCACTACGAGACCAACCAGCCGATTCCCGAGCCGCTGGTGCGTCAGATGCGGCGCGCGAACGAGTTCGGCAAAGCGCTCACCGTCAGGCAACAAATGGTCTACGCTCGACTGTCTCTGTCGATTTACGATCGGGACCCCAAGAGCGTCGACACGACGGCGCTCGTCAAGGAGTTCACCAACAAGTACACGCCGTACCCGTACGTCGAAGAGACGCACTTTCAGACGTCGTTCGGTCATCTGGACGGCTATTCCGCCGTCTATTACACCTACATGTGGTCGCTCGTCATCGCCAAAGACCTCTTCAGCCAGTTCGATCGCGCCAATCTCCTCGCGCCCGACACGGCGCGGCGGTACCGTGACACCGTGCTCTCGCCCGGCGGCGCGAAGCCGGCGGCGACGCTGGTTCACGACTTTCTCGGACGCGCGTTCGACTTCAAAGCGTGGGAGCGGTGGCTCAACAGCGACGAGTGACCCGCTGTCCCGACCCGGATCGTGCCTCGCTTCAAGCTGACGATTGAATACGCCGGCACCCGTTACAGCGGCTGGCAGATTCAGAAGAACGCGCGCACGATCCAGGGCGAGATTGACCGCGCGGTTCGCTCCGTCACGGGTCGGAAGGACTTCGAGTTGTCCGGATCCGGGCGAACGGATGCCGGCGTTCACGCGGCCGCGCAGGTGGCGCATCTGGACGTCAGCACGCCGCTCCCGCCTCACGCGCTCTGCTCTCGCCTCAACGAGGCCTTGCCGGCCGACATCAACATCCTCTCGGCAGTGATCGTCCCCCATCGGTTCCACGCGAGACACGACGCTATCGCACGGCGCTACGTGTACCAGATCTCGCGGCGGCGGACCGCCTTCCACAAGACGTCGGTCTGGTGGGTGAAGGATGCGCTCGACATCGAAGGCATGCGCCGTGTGGCCGGGGCGCTCGTGGGGCTGCGCGACTTTCGGTCGTTCGCGGAGTCCGACCTGCGGGAAGAGCCGGAGGAACGGGGCAGGACCAGGTCCACACACGTGCTCGTGGAACGCGTGGACGTGATCGAAGACGGCGACCTGATTCTCATCGTCGTGGAGGGCTCACATTTTCTGTGGAAGATGGTCCGGCGAATTGTCGGCGTGCTGGTCGAAGCTGGACGCGGCCGAGTGGGAGTCGATCAGGTGTCGCAATGGCTCACGGGCCCGTCAGGCGTTCCGGCGCAACTGACCGCGCCGCCCTCCGGGCTCTTTTTAGCGCGCGTCTATTACGCAGACGAGCCGAGGGAATCTGAGGTCCGCGCCATGACGCCGCTTGGGGCGAATAACAAATTTCAGACCTGACATGACACGATAGGACATAGTTCCCATTTTAGACAGCCCTAGAAAGCTGGCGCGGCGCGCAGGCCGAGCGCCAGGCGGAGGACCTCGTCGTAGCTCGCCGTTCCGGCTTCGACACGATTCGCTTTCAAGTACGAATCGTACACACGCCACCCCACGCGTGAAACGCGCGGGCTGACGTGACGTGCGAGCCGGTCGCGGATGGCGCGCAAGTCGTCACGCGGCCCGGCTCTCAAGCGTGCGGCGAGCGCCGCACGCTCGCCGACCGGCAGCGCGGTGAGCGCCTCTCCGTACATGAACAGCCAGCCGCTGTACTGGTGAGCAGGCGAACCGCGCAGGCACGTGAACCACCCGGACGCGTTCGCTTCCCCTTCGTCGGCAAGCCCGGCAAGATGGGCCCATTCATGGGCGATCACGAACGGTCGCTCGAACGGCAGGAGATCGCTGGCGACGAGGGTCTCGAGAAAAAAGGGGTCGGTCATCCCGGCTACCCCCGCGCGCTGAAAATACCAGTCGAGGGCCGACTGCTTGGGGCGGCCCGCGACGACTCGACGCGCCGCGCCAAGATCGCGCGTCACGCGATCGAACGCGCCGGCCAATGCAGGGTCGATAGCCCCGCTCGTCAGCCAGCCTTCTGCATGCGCAGCTGGGTACAGCGCATTCAACCGGTCGACGGAGGCGGCGGCGAGCCGGGCGGCCCCGGCGTCGGTCACCGCAGATTGGTCGAACGGCAGGCGCTCCGTCAGGCGCTCCCGCTGGTAGTTGAGGCCCCACACGACAAGGAAGACCAGATACAACCGTGCGGCCCAGCTGAGAGCGCGGAACGTGATCCGTCCAACGGACCGCCACCCCGAGGCGCGCGCGAAATCGCTCACGCCGAATACCAGGAACGCCGCAACGAGGCTCACGCTTCCCGCGTCGAACAACGAGAAGGGAGCGGCGTTCGAGGCGAAGGTGAGAACCGGTTGAGCGAACGCGTAGAGCCCCGTCGAATAGCACTGCTCAACGACAGCGTGCGGGAGGGGGACGGTTGCGCCGACTCCCGCGAGAACAATCGTGGCAATCCTCGACTTCACCGATCTTCGGGACGCGGGCCCTCGGCTGTCACGCGGTCAGCCCTCATCACCGATTGGTCGGAGGAGGTTCGGCTGGGGAAGAGCTCTTCTCTTGCGAGGGAGGCATCCGGGGCTCGTCAGAACTGCCGAAGAGGCTATTGAGGAAGAACGCCGCGCCCAGGATGACGACAAATCCGCCGACGCCGACGCCGGACGAGGGATTCCCGCCCGCCACGCCGATGAGCAGCATCAAGCCGAAGCCCACGCCAATCAATGTGATGCCCGCGCTTCGGTAGCGCCCTGGCGATCGGCGGCGGCCGAGGTGGTCCCAGTCCTGGTCGTGGTGAAGGTCCCGGACGCGATCGTAGCGATTCATCGCCCGTTCGAAGCCATTCGGATCCTTCTCGGGAGGCGGCACGAGGCCGCGCTCGATCATCGCAATGCGCTCGCGCACCTCCAGCTCGCGAACGCGGGCGTAAGAGACGGAGCGGACGATGGCGTAAGCAAAGGCACCGAGGATGGCGCAGATCGGTAGGATGAACGGCCAGGCATAATCCATAATCTCAGGCTCATTAGACTGGCAGCGTCATCAAATTGTTTCACGGCAGCGCGTTCGAAGCGGCGGTTCGGGCGCGACCCCAGGCCGCGTTGAAACAATTTCAGCGCCTGCATGCTCTAATACATCGGTCGATGGACCCTGACAACCGCGCTCCGGGGGCCGCTTCTCCCTGGACCGCGGCCGATGAGCGGGCGCTCGTCGAGCGCTGCCGGTCGGGCGACGAGGGGGCGTTTCAGGAGCTCGTCGACCGTTACAAGGGGTTGGTGTTCGCCTTGGTGGCGCGGACGGTTCAGGATCGTTCGCAGGCCGAAGATCTGTCGCAGGATGTGTTCCTCCGAGTGCACCGCGGGCTCCCGTATTTTCGCGGCGAAGCCCGGCTCTCCACCTGGATCTACCGCATCGTCGCGAACGTGTGCGCGCAGACCCTGGGGCGGGCGAAACCGGCGCAGCTCCTTGACGATCCGCGGCTGCGCGGTGTCGTTGGTGACGATGTCCCACGGTCGGGGGTGGTGCTGTCGGCCAGAGATCGGCAGTTCAGCGATCTCGAGCTGCGCGATCGGCTGGAGAAGGCCATCGCTCGGCTTCCAGCGAACTATCGGCTGCTCGTCGCGGCGCACTATCTGGAGGGCGTGCAGTACGAGGACCTGGCCGAGGCGCTCGAGCTGCCGCTCGGGACGGTGAAGACGCAACTGCACCGGGCGAAGCAGCAGCTTCGGCGGCTGCTCGAAACGGACCTCAAGTAGCACGACGAGGCACAACTCTTCGCTTATGTTTTGCGACGAAGCGCTGGACGCGGTCGAGGCGGTGGCGGCGGGTGACCGGACTCCCGACGGGCGGCTGGCGGCTCACTATGCGAGCTGCCCGAACTGTGCGACGGCGCTCGCGAGCGCGCGCGAGCTCGAGCGGCTGCTGCGGCAGCGACCCATGCCGGTGCCGCCGGCGCAGTTCACGGCGCGAACGCTGTCGCGGATCCGTCGCGCGCGGTGGCGGAGCGAGCAGTGGCTCGACGCCGGCTTCAACGTGGCTGTCGCGGTGATCGTGCTTGCTGTGGTCGCCGGCGCTTGGACGGCGATCAATCGCAGTGGCCTCGCCTCGGTCAGTCGCGAGGCGATGGACGTCTTCGGCCGCGGGGCAGTGACGTTTGCGCGGCGCATCGCGCCGTCGATCCCCGTCTATGCGGGGGCCACGGCCCTTCTTGCCACAGCGCTCGGCGTCTGGTGGTGGGCCGAGCGGGGCGAGCGGGGGCACGGCACCTTGTAGGTCCTTGGGCCCTGGTGCGTGGTTCTTGGTCCGTCCTTGGTCCTTGGTCCTTGGTCCCACGTCCTTGGTCCTTGCCGCCGTGTTAAATTGTCAATCAGTGACAGGCGAAAGTGGCGGAACTGGCAGACGCGCCGGACTTAGGATCCGGTAGCCGAAAGGCTATGGGGGTTCGAGTCCCCCCTTTCGCACCACGTGGCTCGTCGGTTGGTACTCGTAGCTCGCGGCTCGTAGCTCGGTACCCGTGGCTCGTGGCTCATTGGTGGTTGGTCGTGGCTTGTTGCTTGTGGCGCGTTGCTGGCAGCCGCCACCTTCTTAAATGAAAACAGAATTCGTCGACGTGAACGAGACGCGCAAGCGGATGCGCGTCGAGATCCCCAGTGCGGTCGTCGACGGCGAAATCGACCGCATCGCCCGTGACTACGCGAAAAAAGCGCGCGTGCCGGGATTCCGTCCGGGCAAGGCGCCCGCGGGCGTGATCAAGCAGCGGTTCAAGGACCAGATCCTCCATGACGTGCTGCACGATCTGGTGCCGCGCGCCGTCGACGATGCCCTGCGCGAGCGGGGCGTCGAGGCAGTGGACACGCCCGACGTTCGGGATATCAACATCGAGGCCGGCCAGGCGCTGACGTTCACCGCCTTGTTCGACACCTTGCCTCCTTTCGAGGTGGGCGATCTCTCGACGATTTCGCTGCGCCGTTCGAAGGTGGCCGTGGACGATGACGCGGTTGCCGGAGCGTTGCAGCGCCTGCGCGATCGGGCGGCCAGGTTCGAACCCGTTGAAGGACGGGGCGTAGAGCACGGCGACACGGTGACGGTCGATCTCACCCGCCGGGACGGGAGCGATGCCGCCGCCAAAAGCGAGGAACACCCGAACGTGTCGATCGAGCTCGGCGCGAAGGCCAACCCGCCCGGCTTCGACGGGCAGCTCCTGGGCCTGGACGCTGGCGGGACCAAAGCGTTCACGATTCACTACCCGGAGGACTACCCGATCGGGGAGCTCGCCAAGACCGACGTCTCGTATACAGTGGTGGTCAAGGCGATCAAGCGGCGGGTCCTGCCGGAGCTCGACGACGAGTTTGCCAAGGATCTCGGGGAGTTCGAGACCCTGGACGGGTTGCGCGCGCGCGTGCGCGAGGACCTCGAGCATGAAGCGCGCCTGGCCGCCGAACGGGAGCTGCGCAGCGAGATGATGAAAGCGCTCGCCACGCGACTGCCCTTCGCCGTTCCGGAGTCGCTCATCGAGCGCGAGATGGATCGGCGGGTCGAAGAGTTCGCGCGCCGGCTCACCGGTCAGGGCGTCGATCCGCGGCAGGCCGGTATCGATTGGCGGGCCTTTCGCGACAGCCAACGTGACGCCGCCCGCGACGCCATCGGGGCCGCGCTCGTGCTCGACGAGATCGCCCGCGGGCAACAGCTGACCGTATCTGAGGACGAGGTCGAGCGAGAGGTAGGACGTTACGCCGAGCGCGCGGGCCGGACGCCGGCGGCGGTGCGCGCCGCGCTCGAGAAAGAAGGCGATCTATCACGCATGATCGAGGGATTACGGCGGGAGAAGTCCGTTGACTTCGTGATGTCGCGTGTTACAATCACAAACGAGTAAACTCGCAGGGCATCGTACGCAGGACATCGTAGAAGGCCCCCGCCACATTCCCTCGCAAGACAAAAGATAGACAAAAGGCAGCACGATCTAGGACTATGCGACAGCACACGCCGGACCCGCGCATGCAACTCGTGCCTATGGTGGTCGAGCAGACGAACCGTGGGGAGCGCGCCTACGACATCTTCTCTCGTCTGCTCAAGGACAGCATCATCTTCATCGGCACGCCGATCGACGACGCCGTGGCGAACCTGGCTATTGCTCAGTTGTTGTTCCTGGAAGCCGAAGACCCGGACAAGGACATCATGCTATACATCAACAGCCCGGGTGGTTCGATTACTGCAGGCATGGCCATTTACGACACCATGCAGTTCATCAAGCCTGATGTCCAGACGACCTGCATCGGACAGGCAGCGTCGATGGCTGCGGTCTTGCTGGCAGCGGGGGCGAAGGGAAAGCGTTTCTCGCTGCCGAATTCCAGAATTGTGATCCACCAGCCGCTCATGTCTGGGCTGGCTGGTCAAGCGACCGATATTGATATTGCGGCCCGCGAAATCCTGCGGATGCGCGAGCGCATCAATGACATCCTGGTGCACCATACAGGCCAGCCCATGAAGCGCATCCAGGACGATACCGAGCGGGACTACATCATGTCGGCCGACCAGGGGAAGGAATACGGTATTATTGATGATGTCATTCGCAAACGCGCGTAAACAGGGAGTTTTCAGCCCTCGATGGTGAAAAAGGCCGGGGAAGCCGAAGTCCTGCGGTGCTCGTTCTGCAACAAAGATCAGAACGACGTCCGCAAGCTGATTGCCGGACCGACTGTCTTCATCTGCGACGAATGCGTCGAGGTCTGCAACGACATCATCGCGGATGACAACCGGTTCGAGAACCGTGGCACGCGCTCGTCGCTGCCCACGCCGCAGGAAATCAAGAAGTTCCTGGACGAATATGTGATCGGCCAGGAGCGGACGAAGAAGAAGCTGGCCGTCGCGGTCTACAACCACTACAAGCGCATTGAAATCCAGAAGCAGCCGCGCAGCCGCAACGACATCGAGCTGACGAAGAGCAACATCCTGCTTATCGGACCGACCGGCACGGGAAAGACGCTGCTCGCGCAAACGCTCGCCAAGCTCCTGTCGGTCCCCTTCACGATCGTCGACGCGACCACGCTGACCGAAGCCGGGTACGTAGGCGAGGACGTCGAGAACATCATCCTCAAGCTCCTCCAGGCGGCGGGCGGCGACATCGAGAAGTGCCAGCAGGGCATCATCTACATCGACGAAGTCGACAAGATCTGCCGCAAGGACGAGAACCCCTCCATTACGCGTGATGTGTCGGGCGAAGGCGTTCAGCAGGCGCTGTTGAAAATCCTTGAAGGCACGGTCGCCAACGTTCCGCCCCAGGGTGGCCGCAAGCATCCACACCAGGAATTCTTCCAGGTCGATACGAGCAACATCCTGTTCATTTGCGGCGGCGCATTCGTGGGGCTGGACAAGCAGATCGAGCGGCGCGTCGGGAAGAAGACGCTCGGGTTCAAGGCGGACGTCAAGTCCGTGCGCGGGCGCGATATCGGCGCCACGCTCGAACAGCTCGAGCCGTCCGATCTTATCAAGTACGGCCTCATCCCTGAATTCGTCGGCCGGCTGCCTGTCGTGGGGACCTTGCACGAGTTGGACAAAGCGGCGCTCATCCAGATCCTGACTCAGCCGCGCAACGCGATCACGCGGCAGTACCAGAAGCTGTTCGAGTACGAGAACGTGAAGCTGCGTTTCACGGACGACTCGCTCGACGCGATCGCCGAATCCGCGCTCGAGCGGAAAATCGGCGCGCGCGGACTGCGAATGATCATCGAGGACCTGATGCTCGACCTGATGTATCAGGTGCCCAACCAGAAAAAAGTCCGCGAGGTCATGATTACCCGTGACATTGTCATGGCCAAAGACAAGACGATCACGCTCATTGAGAAGGCCGGTTGACCTATGTCATGGCTTAGGGCTCATGGCTGGCGGCCGACGGTGCAGCCATTAGCGATTCCCCATTAGCCAAATCCGCGTATGGAGAACCCCCAGTTGGAAGTTTACGAAACCCTGCCGATCGTTCCGCTCCGCGACGTTGTGGTCTTTCCGCACATGATGATGCCGTTTGTCATCGGGCGTCCCTCGTCGACTCGGGCGCTCGAGCACGCGCTGCTCAAGGACAAGCGCATTTTCCTCGCGGCCCAGCACGACGCCTCGATTGACGACCCGCGTCCGGAAGACATTTTCACAATGGGCTCGGTCGCCAACGTTGTCCAGAGCCTGAAGCTCCCCGACGGCAATATCAAGGTGCTGGTCGAAGGGGTCGACCGCGCGCGGGCCGTCGAGTGGAAGGAAGACAAGGGTTTCTACCGCGTCGTCGTCAAGGTGCTGGCCAAGCAGCGGGAAACCGGCCCCGACGCCGAGCAGACCATGAGCCGCGTCGTCTCGTTGTTCGAGCAGTACGTCAAGCTGTCGAACAACCTGCACTACGACGCGATGATTGCTGCGGTGCGCGTCGAGGATCCGGGCAAGCTGGCCGACACGATCGCCGCCCACCTGCTCGTCGGTGTCGATGAGAAGCAGAACCTGCTGGAGATTATCTCGCCCATCGAACGCCTGAACCGTATCGCCGGCATCCTCGAGATCGAAGTGGACAAGCTCCAGGTGGACCGCCGCATCCAGTCTCGCGTCAAGAAGCAGATGGAGAAGGCGCAGAAGGAGTACTACCTCAACGAGAAGATGAAGGCGATTCAAAAGGAGCTGGGTCGCAAGGACGAGAAGGGCAACGAAGTCGACGATCTGAAGAAGAAGATCGAAGCCTCGAAGATGCCGAAAGACGTTGAGGAGAAGGCGATTCAGGAGCTGAAGCGGCTCGAGGCGATGCCGCCGATGTCGGCCGAGGCGACGGTCTCCCGCAATTATCTCGATTGGCTCATCGCCGTCCCCTGGCACAAAAAGAGCCGCGAGTCGCGCGACCTGAAGCGCGCCGAGGAGATCCTCAACGAAGATCACTACGGACTGGAGAAGATCAAAGAGCGGATCCTCGAGTTCCTCGCGGTCCGGGCGCTCGTCAAGAAGCCGAGGGCGACGATCCTCACGTTCTCAGGGCCGCCCGGAGTCGGCAAGACCTCGCTCGCCAAGTCCATCGCCCGCGCCATGAACCGGCAGTTCGTCCGCCTGTCGCTCGGCGGCGTGCGCGACGAAGCCGAAGTCCGCGGCCACCGCCGCACGTACATCGGCGCGTTCCCCGGCCAGATCATCCAGATGATGAAGAAGGCGGGGACGTTGAACCCGGTGTTCCTGCTGGATGAGGTCGACAAGATGTCGATGGACTTCCGCGGGGACCCGTCGGCCGCGCTCCTCGAGGTGCTCGACCCAGAGCAGAACAGCACGTTCCTGGACCACTACCTGGACGTCGAGTACGACTTGTCGAACGTGATGTTCATCTGCACGGCGAACGTGCTCCATACGATCCCGCAGGCACTGCGCGATCGCATGGAGGTCATGCAGCTTGCCGGCTACACGGAGCTCGAGAAGATCGAGATCGCCAAGAAATTCCTGTGCCCCAAAGCCCTTGAAGGCACCGGCCTCAGCAAGAACAACGTCAGCTTCACCGACGAAGCGATTCAGGTCATCATCAACCGCTACACGCGCGAGGCGGGCGTGCGCAACCTGGAGCGCGAGCTCACATCGATCTGCCGCAAGATCGCGCGCAAGGTCGTCGTGGAAGGCACCAGCTTCAACGAAGAAGTGACGGCCGAGAAGGTGACGCACCACCTCGGCGTGCCGCGCTTCCGCAACACGATGGCCGAGGAGTCGGACGAGATCGGCATCGCGACGGGTCTCGCCTGGACGGAAGTCGGCGGCGAGATGCTCATCACCGAAGCGACGCTCATGCCCGGCAAGGGGCACCTGACGCTCACCGGCAAGCTCGGCGACGTCATGCAGGAGTCGGCGCAGGCCGCCATGAGCTACGTGCGGGCCAAGGCCGAGGAGTTCGGCATCCCCAAGGAGTTCAACCGCAAGAACGACATGCATGTGCACGTGCCCGAGGGTGCGATTCCGAAGGACGGCCCGTCAGCCGGCATCACGCTCGCAACGGCGCTCGTCTCCGCGTTGACGCGCGTCCCCGTCCGAAAGGACGTTGCGATGACGGGCGAAATCACGCTCCGCGGCAAAGTGCTGCCGATTGGCGGCGTGAAGGAGAAAGTCCTCGCCGCGCATCGCGCCGGCGTCAAGAACATCGTTCTGCCGAGGGACAACGAGAAGGATCTGGCGGACATCCCGAAGAACGTGCTGGATGCGTTGAACATCTACATGGTCCAGACGATGGACGAGGTCCTGAAGATCGCGCTGACCGAGCCGCTCACGAGCCGCCTTCCGACCGCGGAAGCGACAGAGCCCGTGGACATCAGCGACGACACGATTACCCACTGAATCATTTCGGGCAGGACATGCGCGATCCCGCCGCCGGCACGCCGGAGGCGGGAGCCAGGCCGGCGCGGCTGACGACGTGGCCTCGTGAACATTGACGCCGCCTTCGTGCGGAGCGCCGCGGGCGCGGGCGATCTCCCCCAAGACTCGCTGGGCGTGATTGCGCTGGTCGGCCGATCGAACGTTGGCAAGTCGAGCCTGATCAATGCGCTGGTCCGGCGGCGTCTGGCGCGCACGAGCGGCGCGCCGGGCAAGACGCGGCTGGGAAACCTGTACCGCGTCGTCCGGGGGCAAGCGCCGCCGTTCTATCTGGTGGATCTCCCCGGCTATGGCTTCGCAAAGCGGAACCGACGGGAAGGGCCTCGGGATTTCGACGACATCGCCCGCGCGGTCTTCGCGCGATCTCCAGCAGCGTTGCTGCTGGTGGACGCCCGGCATCCCGGGCTCGAGAGCGACGCCAGGGCGTGGGTCTGGCTGTCGCAGGCGGCGTCGGCGACCGGGGTGGTCGCGACCAAAATCGACAAGCTGTCGCGCGCGGAACGGCAACGCGCGATGAAGACGTACGAGGCCGTGTTTGAACATCCCGTGCTGCCGTTCTCGGCCGACACGGGCGAAGGACTGGATGACCTGTGGAAACTGATCGATCGACTCCTGAACAACAACAACCTGCGGGCGGGCAGCAAGCGCCGGTGACCGGCGCCAGACCCAATGGCGCCGCCGGCCCGCCCGCGGCGCCGCCCCCCGAGAAGCTCGAGCTCTCGACGCTGAAGGACATGAGCGTCGGGGCGCTCACCAAGGTCGCGAAAGGGCTCGATGTGCCCGTCGCGACCGGCATGCGCAAGCAGGAGCTCATCTTCGAGATCCTGAAGGCGCGGGCCGAGAAGAGCGGGCTGATCTTCTCGGAGGGGGTCCTCGAGGTGCTGCCGGACGGCTTCGGGTTTCTGCGGGCGCCCGACTACAACTACTTGCCCGGCCCCGATGACATCTACGTGTCGCCGTCGCAGATTCGCAAGTTCGATCTGCACACAGGCGACACGGTGTCGGGCCAGATCAGGCCGCCCAAGGACGGGGAGCGCTACTTCGCCCTCATCAAGGTCGAAGCGGTGAACTTCGAGCCGCCTGAGCGGGCGCGCGAAAAAGTCTTCTTCGAAAACCTGACGCCGTTGTACCCGCAGGCGCGCATCGGGCTCGAAACCGATGGGGAGAACCTGTCGGCGCGTGTGCTCGATCTGATGGTGCCGATCGGGAAGGGGCAGCGCGGGTTGATCGTCGCCCCGCCACGGACCGGCAAGACGATGCTGCTGCAGAACATCGCGAACAGCATCACGAGGAACCACCCGGAGGTGTACCTCATCGTGCTGCTCATCGACGAGCGGCCCGAAGAGGTCACCGACATGCAGCGCTCGGTGCGTGGCGAGGTCATTTCCTCGACGTTCGACGAGCCCGCGCAGCGGCACGTGCAGGTGGCCGAGATGGTCATCGAGAAGGCGAAGCGGTTGGTCGAGCACAAGAAGGACGTCGTGATCCTGCTCGACTCGATCACGCGCCTCGCACGCGCGTACAACACGATCGTGCCGCCGTCGGGCAAGGTGCTGTCGGGCGGCGTGGACAGCAACGCCCTTCAGCGGCCGAAGCGGTTCTTCGGGGCAGCGAGGAACATCGAAGAAGGCGGGTCGCTGACCATCATCTCGACGGCGCTCATCGACACTGGGTCCCGCATGGATGAAGTGATCTTCGAGTAGTTCAAGGGAACCGGCAACCTCGAAATCCATCTCGATCGGAAGCTGACCGATCGCCGCGTGTTCCCGTCGATTGACATTCAGAAGAGCGGCACGCGCAAGGAGGAGCTGCTCATCGCGCGGGAAGACCTCAATCGCGTGTGGGTCCTGCGGAAGGTGTTGACGCCGCTGTCGCCGGTTGAGGCGATGGAGCTGCTGCTGTCGAGGATGGCGAAGACGAAGACGAACTCCGACTTCCTGGCCTCGATGTCGAACGGGGGAAAGGGCTAAGATTAGTCCTTGGACCTCGGGCTGAGTCCTTGGTCCTCGTTACGCGAGGCGCGTCATGTACCGCCGCATTCTGGTCGCGGTCGAGCACTCGGCAGCCGACCGGACCATCATCGAGCATGTCGCGAAGCTGGCGGAGATGACTGGGGCAGAGCTGTTGCTCGTGCACGTGGCGGATGGCTGGGCGGCACGCAACTTCGATCAGCTCCAGTTGCGCGAATCCGAGGAGATGAAGGACGACCGCGCGTATCTCGAATCTCTCAAGCGCGAGCTGACCGAGGCTGGACGCTCGGTCGAGATCCAATTGGCGATGGGGGATCCGGCGTCGGAGCTGGTGAAGATCGCGAACAGCGGAAGCGTCGATCTCATCGCCATGTCGACCCACGGGCACCGTTACCTCGCCGACCTGGTGCACGGAACGACGGCCGATCGCGTGCGGCATCTGGTCAACGTGCCGGTGCTGCTGCTCAGGGCGCGGACGTAAAGCCTCATCGCGACTCGGACCTCACGTGAGCGCCCTGCCCTTCAGCCGCTCCAGGACCCGCAGGGGAGAGCGTTCGGGCTCGCGCATCGCATCCACCGGCAACAGGAACGTCTGCTCCAACTGATATTGACCGGCCATCGCCGCGTGGCTCACCTGGTCGGTGAACGCCAGCCACGTCGTTCCCGCAGGAAAGTCCATCCTCGTTTGCGGCGTCGTCTTCTGAAAGTCTTCGTCTGCCTTCATCGCATCGTGTAGTTGAAGCATCAACGCGTCGTACGGCGTGCGCGGTGTCTTTGTGATTCGAGCAAGCGCCAGCAGGCGGCTCGTTCCGGGCCACGGCAGCCGCAGGTTCGCCGCGAAACGGCGGGCGACCGGCTCGAACTCGCCACCGATCCTCCAGGTTCGAGCCCGTTGGTCTGGATTGACGTTCGTGAAGAGCCGCAGGATACGGCGGCCGCCGGACGGGGTCGCCGGGAAGCTGTCGACGTGAAGACGTGTATCGTCTTTGCGCCAGGACGTCACGCGCCCCGCGATTTCGGCCGGACGGAAGCTGGCGCGCGCCAGCGCGAGCCGTCCCCTATACGAGGGCAAGAGGGTGCCGGCTAAAGCGGCAGCGGCGGTGCTGAAACGCCGCAGCAGGCCCAGGAGCCGGTCGGCCTGGATGCCACCCAGCGTCGTTCCGCTCAACCTGCCGGTGGCGGGGTTGAAGCTCGCGTTCTTGGAGCCGGCCAGGATCTCAGGGGCGAAAAGCGGCGTCTCATCGGGCGTCGCCTGAAACCTCAGCTCGGGGAGGAACAGAACGCGGCCGGACTCGAGGGCGTGTTCGTCTTCCTGTGGCTCGGGGCGTCGTGCCTCGTCCCACGACTCAATAAGTATTTCGTAAAGAGACATCAAATGACGTCCTGGCGGTAAATACCGCCCGGTACGGTTCCGTATGCCAGTTGTAGTATCAGTCCGACACTATCACTCCGGGGGCTCCTATCCCCGGCTTACCACGCCGGGGGCCGAACGAGTGGTTTCGCAGCTCGGTTTCTCTTGGTTGTGACGAGGGCTTCCTACGGTGCGAAGACGCGATCTCGACATTACTCGGGGCACGTTACTCGGGGCTCGTGTGATTCTTGCCGTTGCGGTGATCTCCGCAGCGGCTTGCAGCAACAAGACCTCGGCGGCTGGCGCCGGAGCGGCCGGAGGCGGCCGCGGCCGGGGTGGCCGGGGCGGCGGCGGGGATGCAGTGGTCGTCACCGCCAAAGCCTTTGAAAAAGACGTTCCGGTCGACATCGCGGCCATCGGCAACGTTGAGGCGTTCGCGGCGATCTCCATCCGCTCGCAGGTCACGGGGCAACTCCAGGAGATCGCGTTCCACGAAGGCGACTTCGTCAAAGCGGGGCAGCGTCTGTTCACGCTCGATCGCCGGCCGTTCGAGGCGGCGCTCGCGCAGGCCGAGGCGAATCTGGCGCGCGACAAAGCGCTCCTCGCGCAGGCCGAGGCGCAGCTCAATCGGGACGCATCGAACGCCGAGTACCAACAGCTCACAGCCGAGCGGCAGTCTCAGCTGCAGCAGCGCGGCATCATCTCGAAGGACGCCGGCGAGCAGGCGCGCGCCCAGTCAGATGCCGCGCGGGCGGTCGTCAGCGCCGATCGCGCCAATGTCGAGAGCGCGAAAGCGGAGCTGGTGGCCCAGGAGGCGGCCGTGGAAACGGCACGGGTCCAACTGGGTTACACGGTCATCATGTCGCCCATCGACGGACGCACGGGCAACCTCGAGGTCAAGGTCGGCAGCCTGATCACGGCGAATCAGCTCGAGTTGATCACGGTTGACCGCGTGGAACCGATCTACGTCACGTTCGCCGTGCCGGCCGTCCATCTTGCGACGATCAAGAGCCACATGAGCGCGGGCGCCGCGAAGCTCCAGGTCACGGCGACGCCTCAGGATGCGGAAGCGCAACCTGTGATCGGGACGCTTGCTTTCGTCGACAACGCCGTCGACATGGCGACCGATACGATTAAGCTGAAGGCGGCGTTCCCGAACGCGGATCGGCGGCTCTGGCCGGGGCAGTTCACGCGTGTCTCGCTGCGGCTCGGGATGGTCCCACACGCCGTGGTCGTACCGTCGCAGGCGGTCCAGACGGGTCAGGACGGCCAGTACGTGTTCGTGGTCAAGGCCGATTCGACGGTCGAGCAGCGGCCGATCGTCTCGGCGCAGCGCGTCGATCAGGACATTGTCATCGAGAAGGGTCTCGCGGCCGGCGAAACGGTGGTCACCGAAGGGCAATTGCGGCTGGAGCCTGGCTCGCGCGTGACGACGGACACGGGCGGTGGAGGCGGGGGCGGGCGTGGCCGGGGCGGCCGGGGACAAGGGCAAGGCGGCGGCCAGGGGCGCGGGCCGCAGTAGGACCCGGGCTCAGGACTCATTCCCCGTAGTCATTACTCGTGAACGTATCTGAAGTCTTCATCCGGCGGCCGATCGCCACCAGCCTGCTGATGGCCGCGATCGCGCTTTTTGGCTTCGTGGCGTACCGCGCGCTGCCGGTGAGTGATCTGCCACAAGTCGACTATCCCACTCTCAATGTCAACGCGGGGCTTCCGGGCGGCGACCCCGCAACCATGGCGTCAGCGGTCGCGAGCCCGCTCGAGCGGCAGTTCACGACCATCGCCGGCCTGGATTCGATGACGTCCAGGAGCAGCTCGGGCAGCACGAACATCACGCTGCAGTTCGATCTGGGCCGCGATATCGACAGCGCCACGGTAGACGTGCAGACGGCCATCGCGGCGGTGATGCCGCTGCTCCCGGCCGGAATGCCGACGCCGCCCTCGTTCCGGAAGAACAACCCGAACGATCAGCCGATCCTGATGATCAATTTCACGTCGAACACCTTGCCGCTCTCGGTGCTCGACGACTACGCGGAGACATTGATTGCGCCCCGGATCTCGATGGTCAGCGGGGTCTCGCAGGTCGTCGTCCAGGGGGCGGCAAAGTACGCCGTGCGCGTCCAGCTGGATCCGGACAAGCTGCACGCGCAGCAGATCGGCATCAACGAGGTCGATCAGGCGCTCCAGAACTGGAACGTCAACCTGCCCACAGGCCAGCTGTTCGGCCCGCATTCGACGTACAACATCAAGGCGGAAGGACAACTGATGAACGCCGCGGCGTTCAGGCCGATCATCGTGGCCTACCGGCAGGGCGCGCCCGTGCGGCTCGATGCGGTCGCCAACGTGATTGACAGCGTCGAGAACGTGTTCAACGGCTCGTGGTTCTACACCAAACCGGGAGGGCCGACGGCCCCGCCGCTCAAGCGCACGGCAATTACGCTGCAAGTCATGCGGCAGCCCGGCAGCAATACGATCGAGGTCACCAACGCGGTTCGAGCGCTGCTCCCCACCTTCCAGGCGCAGCTTCCGCCCTCGGTGCAGCTCACGCCACGGCAGGATCGGTCCCGGACGATTCGCGCGGCGTTCAAAGACATTCAGGTCACGATGCTGGTGACGCTGCTGCTCGTCGTGGGCGTCATCTTTCTCTTCCTTCACAACGGTTCGGCGACGCTCATTCCTGCGCTGGCGCTGCCCTTCTCGATCCTGGGCACGTTCGCGGTCATGCAGATGCTGCACTTCAGCCTGAACAACCTCTCCATGATGGCGCTGATCCTGTCGATTGGCTTCGTCGTGGACGATGCGATCGTGATGCTGGAAAACATCGTCCGCCATTTGGAGCGGGGCGTCGCGCCGCTGCAGGCCGCGCTCGCGGGGTCGAAGGAGATCGCCTTCACGATTCTGACGATGACCACGTCGCTTGCGGCCGTGTTCATCCCGATCCTCTTCATGAGCGGCATTCTGGGGCGGCTGTTTCGAGAGTTTGCGGTGACCATCACGACGGCGATTCTCATCTCGGGCATCGTCTCGGTCACGCTGACGCCGATGCTGTGCAGCCGGTTCCTGCGGGTCGTGCACAGCAAGAAGGGGTTTGCCGGCCTGATGGATCGCGCGTTCGATGCGCTGCTGGCGGCCTACGAGAAGAGCCTGCGGCTGGTCTTGCGGCATCGACTCGCGATGATGGTCGTGTTCGTCGCGGTGCTCGGCGCGACCGTGCACATGTTCAACATCATCCCGACTGGGTTCATTCCAGATCAGGACAACGACTCCATGTTCGTCAACCTGCAGGCGGCGCAGGGGACGTCGTACTACGACATGGCGCGCTGGACACAGCAGGCTGCCGACATTGTCATCAAGAACAAATATGTCGATTCGTTCCTGGCCAGCGTCGGCGGCGGCGGCGGCGGCTACGGCCCCGGCGGCGGCGGGGCGAACAACGGCCGCCTCCAGGTGCAGCTCGTGCCGCGCGCGGAGCGCGACCAGACCGCGCAGCAGATCGCGATGCAGCTGCGGCCGCAGCTCCTGAGATTCCCTGGATTCCGCGGCTTCGTCGGGTTGCCGCCGTCTCTGCAGATCGGCGGGCGCATGGGCAACCAGAACTTCAGCATCATGATGCAGGCGATGAACACCGACGACCTGTACGTCTGGGGGCCGCAGCTCGAGCAGGCGCTGGCGTCAGAGGTGCCCGAGGTGCAGGATGTCTCCACCGACATGGAGATGAAGAGCCCGCGCGTCAACCTGGTCATCAACCGCGACAAGGCCGCGATGGTCGGGCTCAACGCCTCGACCATTCAGAACGCGCTGTACGACGGGCTGGGACCCAAGTGGTCGTCGACGATTTACGGCTCCACGGCGCAGTACCGCGTGCTCATCGAGCTCGATCCGAAGTACCAGGCGGCGACCGACTCGCTGCAGAAGGTGGCGTTCCGGACGGCGTCGGGAGGGCTGGTGCCGCTCGAGTCGGTGGTCGACTTCAAGGAGACCGTCGGGCCGCAGTCGATCAACCATTCGGGACAGCTGCCGTCGGTCTCGGTGTCGTTCGGGCTCAGGCCGGGCGTGTCGCTAGGCGCTGCGACCGCGCACGTCAAGCAGGTCGCGGATCGTGTGCTGCCGCCGACGATTACGACGAGCTTCGAGGGATCGGCGCGCGTCTTCCAGCAGTCGATGACAAACCTTGGCCTGCTGCTCTTCGTGGCCATCGGGGTCGTCTACATCGTGCTCGGCGCGTTGTACGAAAGCTACATCCATCCGATCACGATTCTGTCCGGGCTGCCCTCGGCGGGCCTGGGCGCGCTCGTCACGCTGTATCTGTTCGGCAACGAGCTGAATATCTATTCCTTTGTCGGCCTGGTCATGCTCATCGGGATCGTGAAGAAGAATGCGATCATGCAGATTGACTTCGCGCTCGAGGCGGAGCGGCAGCACGGGAAGGCGCCGACCGAGGCGATCTACGAGGGGTGCATCATCCGCTTCCGGCCGATCATGATGACGACGATGGCGGCGCTCCTGGGGTCGGTGCCGATTGCGCTCGGCTACGGAGCGGGCGGTGAGGCTCGGCGCCCGCTCGGGTTGTGCGTGGTCGGGGGCTTGATGGTCTCGCAGCTGATTACGCTGTATCTGACGCCGGTGGTGTACACCTACATGGCGGCGGCGTTCAAAACGTCGGCTATCCGGCCTCAGCCGTCAGTCGTCGGCGGTCAGCCGGCGCCGCTCGCGTGATCTGGATGGGCGATCGGGGATTGGGAGTCGTGATGCGGGGATATGAGCGTGAATATTTCTGAAGGATTTATCCGGCGGCCGATTGCGACGAGCCTGCTGATGGCGGCGATCGCGCTGTTCGGTCTCGTCGCGTATCGCTCGCTGCCGGTCAGCGATCTCCCGAACGTCGATTTTCCGACGCTGCTGGTGACGGCGCAACTCCCGGGCGCGAGCCCCGAGACGATGGGGGCGTCGGTCGCCACGCCGCTCGAGAACCAGTTCTCGATGATTGCCGGCCTCGAGTCGATGACGTCGGTCAACTCGCTCGGTTCGACGCAGATCACGCTGGAGTTCGACCTGAACCGCAGCCTCGACGGCGCAGCGGTCGACGTTCAGGCCGCGATCACGCAGGCGGCCCGCCTGCTCCCGCAGGGCATGCCGACGCCGCCCACCTTCACGAAGGTCAACCCGGCGGACCAGCCCATCCTCTATCTGGTGATCACCTCGGCCACGATGCCGCCGTGGACGCTCGACGACTACGCGGAGACGCGCATCGCGCAGCGGATTTCGATGGTGAGCGGGGTCGCGCAGGTCCAAGTGCTCGGCAGCCAGAAGTACGCCGTGCACGCGCAGCTCGATCCGCACGCGCTCGCCGCCCGGCAGATCGGCATCAACGAAGTCGAGGCGGCGTTGCGCAACTGGAACGTCAACACGCCAACGGGGTCGATCATCGGCCCGCACAAGGCGTTCACGCTCCAGGCGACCGGTCAGCTGATGAACGCTGCCGAGTACCGGGACATGATCGTGACCTACCGGAACGGCGCGCCGGTGCGGCTGTCGGAGCTGGGGAACGTGATCGACGGCGTCGAGGACCAGCGGACGGCGTCATGGTACTACACTGCCGACAGCGAGCAGCGGGCGATCACGCTCGGCATTCAGCGGCAGCCGGGCACGAACACCATTGCGGTGGCCGACGCGGTCAAGGCGCTCATGCCGCAGTTCCGGCTGGAGCTGCCGACCAGCGTGCACATGGACGTGCTCTACGACCGGTCGGACACGATTCGCGAGTCGTATCGCGATGTGCAGTTCACGATGGCGCTGACGCTGGCGCTCGTGATCATGGTCATCTACGTGTTCCTGCGCAACGTGTGGGCGACGGTCATCCCGAGCCTGGCGTTGCCCTTCTCCATCATCGGCACATTCGCCGTCATGTACCTGTTGGGCTACAGCCTCGATAACCTGTCGATGATGGCGCTCATTCTCTCGGTCGGCTTCGTGGTCGATGACGCGATCGTGATGTTGGAGAACATCTACCGTCACGTGGAAATGGGAGAAGACCCGTTGACGGCGTCCCTCGTGGGGTCGCGCGAGATCGGCTTCACGATTGTCTCGATGACGCTCTCGTTGGCCGCCGTGTTCATTCCGGTGCTGTTCATGGGCGGCGTGCTCGGACGGCTGTTCCGGGAGTTCTCGGTCACGATCTGCGTCGCGATTCTGATTTCCGGGGTGGTGTCGGTCACCCTGACGCCGATGCTGTGCAGCCGGTTTTTGAAAGGTCACAAAAGGCACGCAGCGCACGAAGGGGAGGGGCACGAAGGACACCAGGCGGGAGAGAGGCGCGAAGGACGTGAGGGTCGGGACGGGCACGCAGCGGCCGAGGCGCCGGAGGCGAGCGAGTCGCGGTTCGAGCAGATCACCGAGGCGGCGTTCCAGAGCCTGCTCCGCGGTTACGACCACACGCTCAGGATTGTGCTGCAGCACCGGCCGGCGACGATGGTGGCGTTTGCGGTCGTCCTGGTGCTGACGGCGGTGCTCTTCGTCATCGTGCCGAAAGGCTTCATTCCCAATCAGGACACCGACCAGATTGCGGTCGTGACCGAGGCGGCGCAAGGGACGTCCTACGACAAGCTGGTCGAATACCAGTCGAGGATCGCCGACATCATCCGGCGGGATCCGAACGTCGCAGGGCTCGTCTCGACGATCGGCGGCACCGCCGCGAATACGCTGGGTGGCCCCAATCTCGGCCAGATCGTCGTCCACCTGAAGCCGCGCAGCGAGCGCAACGAGCTCGCCGACGACATCATCGAGAGGCTGCGGCCCGAGCTCTCCAGGGTGCCGGGGATGGAAGTATTCCTCCAGAACCCGCCGACGGTGCGCATTGGCGGCCAGGTGTCGAAAAGCCTGTATCAGTACTCGATGCAGTCACCGGATCGCGAGGCGCTGTATGAGGCATCGCGTCAGCTGAAGAAAGCGCTCGCCGACGTACCCGGCATCGTCGACCTGACGAGCGATCTCGAGATCAACAGCCCGCAGGTCAACGTGCAGATCGATCGCGACAAGGCGGCGGCGCTGGGCGTGACCGCGAATCAGATCGAGAACGCGTTCTACGATGCGTACGGTCCGCGGTGGGTGTCGACGATTTACGCGCCGGTCAACGAGTACAAAGTGCTCCTCGAGCTGGCGCCGCAGTACCAGGCCGATCCCGCCGCGTTGTCGCTCCTGTACTTCAAGGCGACGCCGAACGCCGGGGCGGGAACCGGCGGGTCGGGAGCGTCGACTGGGTCTGGCGGAACGGGTGGGTCGGGTGCAGGCGGGTCAAGCGGGTCGGGTGTGACCGGCGGGACAGCCAGTTCCGGTGGGTCCGGTGGCTCGGGCACGTCGAGCGGGACGACAACGGCCGGGACGGTCGTTCCGCTGGATACGCTCGCCACGATGACTCAGGTCGTCGGCCCGCAGACGGTGAACCACAAGGGCCAGTTGCCGGCGGTGACGATCTCCTTCGGCCTCAAACCGGGCGCGGCGCTGGGTACCGTGCTCACGCAGGTGCGGGAAATCGCCGATCAGACGTTGCCAGAGACCGTCGGCGGGCAGTTCCAGGGAGCGGCGCTCGCGTTCCAGAGCTCGCTCGGCAACCTTGCCGTGCTGCTCGTGATTGCCATCATGGTGGTCTACATCGTGCTCGGCATCCTGTACGAAAGCTACATTCATCCGCTGACGATTCTCTCCGGCCTGCCCTCGGCGGGCTTCGGCGCGCTGGTCACCCTCATCCTCTTCGGCATGGACCTGAACATCTACGCGTTCGTCGGAATGATCATGCTCATCGGGATCGTCGAGAAGAACGCGATCATGCAGATTGACTTCGCGCTCGAAGCGGAGCGGTCCGGCAAGAAGCCGCAGGAGGCGATCTACGAGGGCTGCTTGATCCGGTTCCGCCCGATCATGATGACGACGATGGCGGCGCTGTTGGGGGCGGTACCGATTGCGCTCGGCTACGGCGCAGGCGGTGAGGCCAGGCAACCGCTCGGACTGGTCGTCGTCGGCGGGCTGCTTTTCTCGCAGCTGGTCACGTTGTATCTGACTCCGGTCGTCTACACCTACATGGCGCGGCTGCAGGACTGGCTGAAGTCGAGGCAGACCGGCGGCGCGCTCCGGCCGGTTGTTGTGGGGAAATAACGCGCCAGTCCGTGGGATGCACCTGACTGTTGCCGAGCAGGCAGACGCCGGACCAGGGGCGCGAGCCGCCGGGCGGCGAGCCTTCGGGCAGCAACGCCATGAGGCGCAAGAAGAAAGGCAGGCGCTTGAGCGCGGCGGCGGTCTTGAGCAGCGATCGCACGCGCAAAACCTGCCAGCCGTAACGCTCGAAGAAGACGGGGCCTTCCGGTGGTCCGAACAGGAATGGTGCCCCGGCCTGCCGAACGATCTCACCCGCGCGCTCATTGATCATGGTCAACAGACCGGGAGACACGATGTCGATTATCCAACGTTGGAACCCGACGGAGGCAGTGACATCGCTGACTCCAGCTTCCCTGAGGTCGCTGGCCAACGCGCCGACTTCGTCGGCCATCAGATAGATCAGCAACCCCTCGCTCATCACGACGGCCCGCGAGGCGCGCCGGGCCAGGTTGGCGAATAGCCCGCGTCGCGCATCGTGGTTCGACAGGTCGAGCGGGATGCGCTCGAGAATACAGCGCGGAGCGGCATTGGCGAGCACGCCCGCCTTATAGTCGAGGATCTCAGGGAGGTCGACCTCGACCCAGCGAAGCGAGCGGGGCAGGTCGAGGCGGTACGGGCGGGCGTCGAGGCCTGCGGCGAGATTGACGACGAGGTCGGTTCCGCTCTCGATTTCCTTGGCCAGCAGCCGATCGAACGCGTACGTGCGCGCGACCATCGACCACTCCATGTTGGCATCGGCCAATGAAGCGGCAATGCGCTCGCCGCGCTCCCCGGCAAGAGCGCGGGCGAAGGGGTCCTGGAAAGCCGCGTCCGGCCGGTCGGTCTCGCGAGCGCGATAGACGGCGACCCACCGGGCCGTATCAGAAATGTCGCGGATGAGCGGCTCGACCATGCACGTCGGCCACTCTATCACGCAGCCCGCGCGAGCCTAGTGGGCCTGCGCGTCCTTACGACGCCGACGAACTTTGAACCAGGCGTACCCGACGATAGCCAACATTGCAACGACAACCCAGTACATGCAACCTCCTTCGAAGTTCGCAGGGGGTTGCGCAACGGACGTGCCGGTGGCAGGGCCATGCAGGCGCGGGCACGCGGATGAATTGCGACGGCCCAGCTGGTCGGCTTCTGTCGGCTGGCGATTACAGAACTGTTATCGTGGGAGCCACGAAGCGTGCCTCGCAGCCCACCCACTCAACCGTGCCGTCACTCAAGCGAGCGACACCAGCGCGGGCTCCGCCTCGCCTCGACGCTCGACCTCCGCGATCGCCCGCGCCAGCGCGCGCGCGGCCTTCGGCGCGCGCTCGGCCGGTTGGGCCGTGTAGCACACCCGGAGCTCGTGGGCCCCGCCACGGTCGACGTAAAACGCCTCACCCGGCACGAAGACGACGCCGTCGCGAAAGGCCTCGCGCTGCACGTCCTTCGCGCGGACTCGCGCGGGCAGTTGGCACCAGAGGTACAGCCCACCCTCGGGAACGGCGAAGCGCAGCATGCCGGGCAGCACCTGCTGCCGCAACGCCTTGACCATCGCGTCGCGGCGGCGACGATGCTCGCCCCGCAACTGCCCCAGGTGGCGATCGAATGCGCCTGACTCTATGAGCTCAGCGACGGCCAGCTGCGACAAGTTCTGCGTGTGGGGATCGACGCGTTGCTTGATGAGGGCGAGCTGTTCGACGATCGAGGGCACGGCGGAAATCCAACCGAGACGCAGTCCCGGCGCGAGCATTTTGGCAAAGCTGTTGAGATGTATAACGACGGCATTGAGCTCGTCGAGCTCGTAGAGCGACGGCGGCGGCGGGACGCCCAGTGACAATTCGCGATAGGTGTCGTCCTCGATGATCGGCACGCGATAGCGCTCGGCCAGCTCGATGAGCTCCCGGCGCGCGCGAATCGGTAGCGTGAAGCTGGTCGGATTCTGATGCGTGGGGTTGAGGTACATCAGCTTCGGGCGATAGCGAAGCATGAGCTCCTCGAGCTCGTCGAGGTCTGCCCGTTGAATGTCCCATCCGGCGAGCCTCGCACCGGCCGAGCGGAACGTGCTAATCGCGCCGAGATATCCGGGCCGATCGATGATGACTGCGTCACCCGGATCGACGAGGCACCGCGCAAGCAGGTCCAGTCCTTGCTGTGCGCCAGCCAGAACGAGGATGTTCTCAGGCGAGCCGCCGAAGCGATCGGCAAGCGCGGCGCGGAAGCGTGGCTGTCCTTCCGTCGGCCCGAGCCTGAGGGACGGAGCGGGATCGCGTGAAAGAATCGCGTCGATCGCGCCTCGAAAGGCCGCGGTCGGAAAGCATTCGAGCGCTGGAGTTCCCGCGGCAAACGACGTCAGCGCCGGATCCGCCGCCTGCGCCACCAGATCTCGAACCGTCGCATCGTCTGATTGGAGCGCGGCTGCCGACACTTTTCCGCGCCAGGAGAACGGGGCGCTGCCGGGATCGGGTCGCGCGCAGACGAAGGTCCCGCGGCCGACGTACGCCCGCACCAGGCCTCTCGCCTCGAGCTCCCGATACGCGGCCACGATAGTGGCCCGGCTGACAGCCAGGGCCCGGGCGAGTTCGCGTTCGGGCGGGAGCTGAAAGCCAGCGGTCAGCTCCTGCCGGGCGACGCCGCGGTCGACGAGCTCCACGAGGCGGCGATAGAACGGCCGTCGGCGCGGGACGCCTTGGGGATCCACCTTGAGCGCTCGAAACAATCCAATGACCGATTGGCTCGGTTTGGGCACTGCCTGTCTGGCCATAATCGCTCATTCTACGCGGAAAGGAACCAGTCCTATGAACACGATTGTGTATGCGGGCGGGAGGTTCGCGCCGTCGGCGAGCGCCGGCATCAGCGTCTTCGACCATGGGCTTCTGTACGGAGACGGCGTTTTCGAGGGCATTCGCGCCTACAACGGGCGCGTCTTCAAGCTCGAGCGTCACATCGAGCGGCTGTTCGATTCGGCGAAGGCGATCCGCCTCGAGATCCCCGCGTCGCGCGATGAAGTGGCGGATCTCGTCCTCGAAACGTGTCGGAGGAACGACCTCGGCGCCGCCGACGGCTACGTGCGGTTGGTGGTCACGCGAGGCGCAGGCGATTTGGGGATCGACCCGCGATCCTGTCTGCGCCCGGAGATCATCGTGATCGCCAGGCCGGTTGGCGCGCTCTACGGGCAGAAATCGCGGCAGGGCGTCGCGCTGGTGACATCGGCGTTCCGACGGCCCGCGCCCGATGTGCTCAGTCCGTCGATCAAGTCGCTGAACTACCTGAACAACGTGCTCGCGCGGATAGAGGCCACGGATCGCGGTGCCGACGAGGCGCTCCTCCTCGATCAGCATGGGTCTGTGGCGGAAGCGACGGCGGACAATCTCTTCATCGTGGTCGATCGAACGCTGATGACCCCGCCAACGGCGACCACTCTCCGGGGAATCACCCGCGAGACGGTCCTCGATCTCGCGGCGGATCTCGGCATTCGCACGGAGGAGCGTCCGTTCACGATGTTCGACGTGTGGACCGCCCGCGAGGCGTTCATGTGTGGGACGATGGCGGAGATCGTGCCGGTGGTCACCGTGGACGGCCGGGGCATAGGGAGCGGCGCCGAGCGCGGCGGCCGGCGGCCGGGGCCCATGACATCGCGAATCGCTGCAGCGTACGATCGTCTGGTGCGATCGACCGGGACGCCCATTCAACGGACTGCCTTGGCAACGAGCGAAGCGGCTGCCGGAGCGACGCCGTGAGTGATGGTCGTCATTGAGATGGGCCATGACCGTCATGGAGAGGGCACGATGAGTCTTGGCGTGGTGGTCGTCGATGCGTTCACCTCCGAAGCATTTGCCGGAAATCCTGCGGCGGTGTGTGTGTTGCCGGCGGCGCGCGGAGAGCGCTGGATGCAGCGTGTCGCGCGCGAGATGAACCTCTCGGAAACGGCGTTCCTGTACGCTGAGGGCGACGGGTTCTCGCTGCGGTGGTTCACGCCGGTGGCCGAGGTCGACTTGTGCGGCCACGCGACGCTCGCCAGCGCACATGTGCTCTGGGAATCAGGCGGGTTGGCTGCGGGCGCGCCGGCGCGGTTTCGGACAAAGAGCGGGCTGCTGACCGCGAGGCGGGCGGCCGGGCAGTCCGGCGCGGGCGCCCCGCCGGGGGCCCCCGACACTCCGGCGTGGATCGAGCTGGACTTTCCGGCGACACCCGATGAGAAGGTCTCCGCTCCGCCGGGGCTCGCGGATGCGATTGGTGCGACCCCGCGCTACTTCGGGCGATCGCACTTCGACTTCCTGGTCGAACTGGACAATGAGGAGACCGTCAAGCGGCTGGAACCTGACTTTGCGCGTCTGAGCGGATTTCCGGTGCGGGGCGTAATTGCGACCGCGCGGGGCGCGGCACCGGACGTCGACTTCGTGTCGCGGTTCTTTGCGCCGGCGTTTGGCATCAACGAGGATCCCGTGACTGGCTCGGCGCATTGTTGTCTGGGGCCGTATTGGGCGCGGCGACTGAAGAAGCGTGAGTTCGTCGCGCACCAGGTATCTGCGCGCGGCGGGGTGATCAAGGTGAGGCTCGAAGCGGACCGCGTGCGGTTAGCAGGCCAGGCGGTGACCGTCATGGAGGGGCGGCTTACCGACAAGGCGTCGGCGGACTAGCACCCCAACTCCAACATTTACAATGTCTCGATGCCTGGTTCCGGCGACTGGTCCTCGCTCGCCCGCTCCGCTGATCTCGACGAGCTCCGCGAACACATTCTGACGGGGTTCAAGGCGGGCAAGCCCTTCACGCCGTACGCCCCGACACTGGCGCTTCCCTCCCCTCTTCGCCAGATCCTGGATTTCGGCTGCGGGCTCGGCCGGAACTTTCCATACTTGACGTCCGTGGCGGATCGTGTCGTCGGCTTCGACCTGCCGGCGATGATCGCGCGGTGCCGCGCTCTCTTCGCGCAACAGTCCAAGGGCCTCGCGGTGCCGTCTTCGGAGAACCTCGAGCCGCGCGTCAGGCTCGAGGATGACTGGAGCGCGCTCACGACCGATCGGTTCGATCTGGTGTATGCGGCGCTGGTGCTGCAGCATGTCGAAATCGAGGCGTGCCGCGCTTTCCTGACGGACTTCGCGCGAATGGCGCCTGCCGTCTATCTGCTGACACGAAGCGACGGCGACTTCGGCGCGAACGTGCTGGATCTGGTCGACGAGACGGGTGCCTTCGATCCCGGGCTGTGTGTCGAGGTGGATCACGATCCAACCACTCATCAGCTGCGGGTCCTCGGGGGCAGCACATTTGCGGATGCCCGCGCGTCGGGCGGCTCTCGTCACTATGAAATGTTGCTGAGATCCCGCGTTGGCCAATGACGCGGCGCGCGACTCGGCGTCCGCTCAGCCGTCCCGCCGACCCAGGCGCCGTCGCAACCAGTCCCAGCCTACTCGTAACGCAAGGCCTCCATGGGATCGACAGCAGACGCGCGGCGTGCGGGAACGAGCGCCGCCAGCGCGGACGTCACAACAAGGAGGACCGTGACCGCGGCTACGACCTGCGGATTGTGCTCGCTCCCTTCGGCCCACCGAGCTAGGGCTCCCTTCAACAGCAGACTCAGAAGCAGCCCACTTGCAAGCCCGGCAACGACATGACGGACCGAGGACGTGAGCACGAGAGCAAGGACCTGCCCGCGTGTGGCACCGAGCGCCATGCGAATGCCGAATTCATTGGTCCGCTGCGCGACGCCGTAGGAAACGACGCTGAAGAGTCCGAAGGAAGCCAGGGCGAGCGCCAGCAATGAGAACTCGCTGAACAGCGAGGCGACGAGACGACCGTACGCGTACTCGTCCTGACTCTCAATCCACGCCTCGAGGTCGCGCGTCTGGCCGAACACCTGCTGATCGGGATCGACGGCTTTCACCTCGGCGCGAACGCGACGGAGAAGGGAGAGCGGATCGGTGCGAGTCCTGACCAGGATTTGGGTCCACATCCGCATCTGCAGCGTGAAGGGCACGAAGACCGCCGGTTTCACCGGTTTCCTCAGCCCATCATCACGTGCGTCGCCGACCACGCCGATGATTTGGAGCCAGCCGTTGCTGTCGGGCGTCGCTTGCGTGAAGGGCGGCTCGCCTTTCACGTCAGGGAGTCGCAGCTCCTTCCCGATGACGTCGCCGTCGGGCCAATACTGCCGCGCCAGGGTCTGATTGACGAGGGCCAGGTTCGCCCCGCGCACGACTTCGGGATGGTCCCAGAGGCGGCCCTGCAGGAGCGGGATGTGAAGAACGGAAAAGTATTCGGCGCTCACGAAGTTCAAGCGTAACTGCTCCTGCTGATTCGAGGGACGCCCGAAGATCTCGAAGCCAACATCCACCCCGTTCGAGGGCGGTGTGGCGTTCGTGGAAAGTCCGGCAGAAACCACTTCCGGCATCGCAGCCACGCGGGCCAGGAGCTGCTCGAAATACGTCGATCGATCGGCCCAGCTGACGTGCGTGTTCTGGTGCACCGGAATGCCGACCGACATTGTGTGGTGTGGATCGTAGCCAAGGTCGGTTCGCACGAGCCGCAGAAACCCGTTGGTGGCCGCAGCGGCGGACGTGAGCAGCAAGAGCGTCAGCGCGATTTGTGCGGTCACGAGCAGGCTGTGCGTGTGTTTTCCGCGCGCGCCGCCGGTGGCTCGCCGGGAGCTCGACTGCATGAGCTGAGCGACCTCAGGGCGCGAGAAATGGAAGGCCGGCGCGAGACCGAAGAGCACGCCGGTCAGGATCGCCACCGCAACGGTGAACGCCAGCACGGGAAGATTGATGCTGATCGCCACCTCGTGCGGAAACGAGTACTCAGGCAGCCAGCGGATCAAGAGTGGGAGCAGGCGATAGGCCAGAAGGACGCCCCCGAGCGCGCCCAGGAGAGACAACGCCAGCGCGTCGGTCAAAAGCTGGCGCTGAATCCGCCAACGGCTTGCGCCGATCGCGCTGCGAACAGCCAGCTCGTGCTGGCGGGCCGTGCCACGTGCGAGCAGCAGGATGGACACATTGGCGCACCCGATGAGGAGGAGCAGCCCCACGGCGCCCAGCAACAGGAACAGAGAGCGCCCAAGATGTTCCACGTAGCGCTCATTGATTCCCCTGATCTGGACGCGGAATGTCGGGGGAAAGTGGCTCGGAGTCTCCTTCGCGAACTGTTCGAGCAACGGTTGGAGCTCCGCGTTGGCCGCCGCGTAAGTGGTCCCTGGCTTGAGCTTGATGAGCGGCGCGAACACAGCGCTCGTATCGTTCGTGACCTTCAACGGGAGATACACGTCGGCATCGTTCCAGGTGAACCGCGGCGGCAGGACGCCGATGATTGTGTAGTTCTTGTGCACGAGTTGAAGCGTGCGTCCTACGACAGTGGGATCGCTGTTGAAGTGACGTTGCCAGAACAGGTAGCTGAGCACGACGACCGGTTGCGGGTCCTGGCCCTCGGGGGCGTCGGAGGGCACCATCGTACGTCCCAGTAGCGCGGGCACGCCGAAATACGTGCCCGCGTTCGCCGTGAGCTGGACAGACGGAACGTCCTCAGGCAGGTCTTCGTCGGTGGTCGTCAGATTCCACGTTCCCCAACTCGCCGCGAGGCTGTCGACACATCGTGCCTCCCGAAGGAGCGCGAGCTGCGGACCAGTCACGCCGACGAATCGGCGGTTGCCGGCCGCGTTCAGCACGGTCAGGTTGATCATGCGGTCTGCGCCCTGGTACGGGAACGGGTTCACCAGTAAACCGTAGATGACACTGAACACAGCTGTGGTCGCGCCGATGCCGAGCGTCAGGGAGATGATGGCCGTAATCGCGAGGCCGGGACGCTTCAGCAGTTCGCGGCATGAGAAGCGCACGTCTCGCAGCATACTGACGCATTAGACGAGAGGTTCGCGTGGCGGGTTGGCAGCCCTTCACTCGTCGCGCAGCGCCTCCGTGGGCGCCAGGCGCGCCGCGCGAGTCGCCGGCAGATAGCTCGCGACGGCTGTCACGGCTGCCAGAAGCCCGACGACGCTTGTGAGAGTGACGGGGTCTGTGCCGCGGGTTTGGTACAGGAGAGTGGTCAGCGCTCGATTGAGCGCAAGAGCCAGAAGAATGCCGATCCCAAGCCCGATCGCGGCCAGCCGCATTCCGTCCAGCAAGACGAGCGCGACGATATCGGCCGATGTCGCCCCGAGCGCCTTGCGCACGCCGATCTCCGCCGTTCGCTGGCTGACGGCGTATGAGATGACGCCGTAGATTCCGAGCGCGGCAAGTAGCAGCGCCAGCGACGCCAGCAGCGTCAGGAGCAACGAGCTGAACCGCGACTGCGACAGCGACTTCCCCACCCATTGATCCATCGTCCTCACGTCGGATACCGGCTGATCTTTGTCGAGCGCCTGAATCTCGTGGGTCGCGAGCGGCGCAAGCGCGATCGGGTCAGATACCGTCCGCAGCGTAAACGTCATGGCCGTGTACCCGAGCTGCGTATGCGGCCAGAATGCCATCGCGCGCGGCTCCGTCGTGAGATCCACATATTTCATATCGCCCACGACACCCACAATCTCGGTTGCGAAGAGTGGAGATGTCATCGCGATCACGACCTGTCTGCCGATCGGGTCTTCGCCGCTGAAGTATCGTCGCGCCATGGTCTCGTTGATAATGACGACATCCGACCGCTCACGCAGCTCGCGGGCCGTGAACAATCGCCCGCGCACGAGCCGCAGCTGCATCGTGCTGAAGAACCCGTTGTCGCAGACACGGAAGTCCACGAGCGGACCCTGGCCGGGGGCTGGCGGCGGTTGGCCGACGACCGTGAAGCCGGTCGCGGCACCGAGTCCAGCAAACGGCAGAAAACTGATCGCGCCGGCTGATCGGACGCCGGGCATTGCCGCCAGGCGAGCCTCCGCCTGCTCGAAGAAATGCGAGACCT
>DATKHR010000304.1:0-1532 GCA_035510155.1 Vicinamibacterales bacterium | reverse complement strand
GGCAGGGCTTAAGCTGAACCGGCGTCGCGGTTACGACCGAAGAGGCCGCAGATGCCGCCCCACAGCTCGCTCAGTCCGCAAAAGACATTGCAAACCCTTGCGCAGATCGACCTCGCGCCCAGCGACACCCGGCCGAAGTGTGATATCCTGGCGTCAATGCCGATGCGACAGATCATCGTGGCCACGTTGATGCAAGCCACTCCACAGCCCGCGCCTGACACGCAGCGACGTGTCGGGCGAGACCTGTTCTCCAGCTAGGTCCGCGACCGATGACGCGATTCCGAGCTTCGCTCGTGGCCGGTCTGCTCCTGATCGGCCTGGCCGCCCCGGTGGCGGCCGCGCCCGAGGGCACGATGACGTGGGGCGTGCACATCACGCTGGCGTCCCGCTGGCTCGATCCCGCGGAGACCGAGGGCATCATCACGCCGTTCATGGTGCTCTACGCGCTGCACGACGCGCTCGTGAAGCCCATGCCGGCAGGGATCAACACCCCGAGCCTGGCAGAGTCGTGGACCCAGTCGAAGGATGGGCTCGAGTACGAATTCGTGCTCCGCAAGGGGACCAAGTTCCACAACGGCGAGCCCATCACGGCCGAGGACGTGAAGTTCTCCTTCGACCGCTACCGGGGCAGCGGTGCCAAACTCCTCAAGGAGCGAGTGCGCGAGGTTCAGATCGTCGACCCCGGCCGCGTGCGCTTTCTCCTCAAGGAGCCGTGGCCCGACTTCATGACGTTCTACGGCACCTCGGCGACGGGGTCGGGCTGGATCGTGCCCAAGAAGTACGTGGAGAAGGTCGGCGACGACGGCTTCAAGAAGGCGCCGGTCGGCGCCGGCCCCTACCGGTTCGTGAGCTTCAACCCCGGCGTCGAGCTCGTGCTCGAGGCCTACGAAGGGTACTGGCGGAAGACGCCGATCATCAAGCGGCTGGTGCTGCGCAGCATCCCCGAGGAGACGACACGCGCCGCCGCGCTCAAGACGGGCGAGGTCGACATCGCCTACCTGCTGAGCGGCCCAGTGGCGGAGGACATCCAGCGAACGCCGGGGTTCAAGCTCGTCGCGCCCAGGGAGTCGCAGGCCGTTTTCTGGCTCGATCTGCCGGACCAGTGGGCCCCGAAATCGCCGTGGCACGACCAGCGTGTGCGTCAGGCGCTCAGCCACGCCATCGACCGGGAGTCGGTCAACCAGGCCGAGACGCTCGGCTTCTCGAAGCCGACGGGGTCGCTGATCCCGCGCGCGCTCGAGCTCTCGCGATGGTTCGATCCCGATCCCTACGACCCGACGCGGGCCCGCAAGCTCCTGGCCGAGGCCGGATACCCGAACGGGTTCGACGCCGGCGACTTCTACCCGTGGCCGCCCTACTTCTCGATGGGCGAGGCACTCGCCGGCTACATGCAGGCGGTCGGCATTAAGACGCGGATCAAGACCATGGAGCGCGGCGCCATGACTGCAGCGTGGCGCGAGCGGAAGCTCAAGAACGTGATCGTCGGTATTACCGGCGCCGGCGGCAACGCCGCCACGCGCCTCGAGGCGTAC
>DATKHR010000303.1:0-2354 GCA_035510155.1 Vicinamibacterales bacterium | reverse complement strand
ACGCTCGCGCAGGAGATCTCAAGCTCGGCGGTTGGAGACGCCACCCTTCAGCCGGACCCTGGGTATGTCGCGATTACACCGCGCGAGCGGATCGACTGGATTGTTATCGGGACGGTGGGTCCCAAATCATTGGGCATCGGCGTTTTTGTGTCGACCTGGGAAACGGCCTGGAATACCCCTGAGGAGTGGGGACGCTCGTGGTCCGGGTTCGGGAAACGCTACATCGCTCGTGAAGTCGACGTCGCGTTGTCCAACTCGCTCGAGGCCGGCGTCGGCGCGTTATGGGGAGAGGAGCCCCGGTACATTCCGTCACGCCGCCACGGCATCTGGCCAAGAGCCCGCTACGCGATGAAGACCGTGCTCCTCACGCAGCGGCGCGACGGCCACCTCGCCCCCGCGTGGGGACGCTACGTCGGCAACACGGTCAACAATGTGATCGAGAACGCATGGCTGCCGCCGAGCATCACGACGCCGGGCGCGACGGTGTGGCGATGTGCGCAAGGCTTTCTCGGCCGATTGAGCGGCAATCTGTTCGACGAGTTCTGGCCGGATGTGCGCCGATTGGTGCGCAACCGAGGGAAGCCTGCGGCCGCCGAGGAATTTTGACAGGCGGCGGAAGTGTTGAATGCCGGCGCGTTCTGGCCGATGATGACCCGAGGTCACTTTTGACGGGTTCCATCGCAGCTCGGCCCGGAGGTTTCGACGCTCGACTTGACGCGTTTGACCCAGCGCCGGCCTGAGGGACGGCGAGCAAAGGAGTTGGTCGTCATGCGAAAGATGCTAGGTAGGGCTCTCGTGCCGGTGTTTGTTTCGATCGTCGCGCTGACGCTTCCAGCAGTCGCCGCGGCTGCCGCGGCCGTACCCGCGGGCCAGGCGAAGTCGGCTCCTGCGACCGCGGTCAACATCAACACCGCGTCGCAAGCGGAACTCGAAGCGTTGCCAGGCGTGGGAACAGCCACGGCCAAGAAGATCATTGCCGGACGTCCGTACGCGTCGGTTGCCGATCTCGCGAAAGCCGGCGTGTCCAAGAGCACCATCTCGAAAATCAGCTCGATGGTGACCGTCGGTGCCGCGACCGCTCCGGCGCCCCAGGCTGCGCCGAAGCCGGCGCCCCAGGCTGCGCCGAAGCCGGCGCCCGCACCCGCCGCCGCGCCGAAGCCGGCACCCGCGCCCGCCGCTTCGACTCCCGCGCCGGCCGCTGCCGCGACTGCGGGCGCAGGGAAAGCCGCGTCGTCAACCACGCCGCAGCAGCCGCCGCAGAAGGGAATGGTCTGGGTGAATCTGAGCACGAAGGTGTTTCACCGCGAGGGTGACAAGTACTACGGCAACACCAAGAACGGGAAGTTCATGACGGAGGCCGACGCGATCGCGGCCGGCTACCACGAGGCCAAGAAAGGCGGCAAGAAGTCGAAAGGCTGACACGCGTTTCGCGGCTCACCGTGTGTCGATCTCGTCTCAGGTCGTTCGACGTCAACAGAGAGAGAAACAGAGTGGGGGACCGAGGCAGCAATCACTGCCGGGTCCCCTCACGCGCGCGTGAGGCGTTCGTGATGAGCCGGCTGCTGCCTGTGCTTTCCCATGAGATCGCTGTACACTCTGGCGCCGGATGATTGTCTGCGACCTCTCTTCTTTTTATTGTGAGAAAGGCGGCGGCGTTAGCACCTACCACCGCGCGCGCGTTGAATGGTTCGCGCGTCAAACGCAGCATCGCTACGTCTTGATCTCGCCAGGTCCGCGATTTGCCATTCGTCAGGTTGCGCCTGCTGTGCTGACCGTTCAAGTGTACGGTCCGCGCGCCTCGCGCGACCCGGACCGGTACCGCCTCCTCACCAACTACGCCGGCGTGCGCGCGATCGTCGAGGGATTCGCCCCCGATGTCCTCGAGACGCATGATCCGTGGTTCAGCCTGCCGATTGGTCTGTGGCTGCGGTACCGCGGTCCGTACCGCGGGCTGTTGAGCACGTTCTGTCACTCCGATCCGATCCGGACCTACGTCGGTCCTTACCTTTCGCGGTTCAGGCTCCTCTCCGCCCCGCTCTCCCGGTTCGAGCAATGGGCCGACCGCGAGCTGCATCGCCTCCATGCCGGCTGTCACGCCGTGTTTGTGGCCTCCGAGCGAATGCGCGAACGGCTGACCGACGTGGGCGTGCGTCACATCGTGAAGGTCAATTTCGGCATCGACCCTGAGCTGTTGACAAGCGTTCGCGCCCGCGGCCGCCAGAGCCCGAGGCGTCTCTTGTACGTCGGGCGGCTCGACGACGACAAAGAATTTCGTCTGGTGCTTGACGCGCTGCCGCAGCTGCTGAGCCGGACGGATGTCACGATGACCGTCGTCGGAATCGGCAAGTATCGGC
>DATKHR010000302.1:0-14509 GCA_035510155.1 Vicinamibacterales bacterium | reverse complement strand
ATGAAGCGGCACTTCTGGCTGCCGGCCTTATGCGAAAGAGGGACAGGCGTCATCTCGGCCTCGTTCTGGACAGCACGCCGGTCATCTGTGACAACGCAGGCGGTGGCTGCGGCTCGCGCAGGTCGCGACGAAGGCTGACGTGGCCTCTCGACTCTATGGCGCGCCGCCCTCGAGGCGTTTCAAGGTCTGTTGGACGAGCCGGATGTCCTGCGCATAGCGATCGCGCGGCGCTTCTCTGACGAACCGCCGGAGATACGGAAGGGCGTCGGCTGGACGATCGCTTTGGGCCGACAGCATCCCCAGATTGAAAAGCAGGTCGTAGTCGTGCGGTAGCAGCGGCGCGGCATGGCGCCAGGCGTCGATCGCGCCGGCGGCGTCCGTCTTGACAAGCGCTGCGCCCAGCGCGTGCCAGGCGTCGCCGTACGACGGCTCGAGGCTCACCGCACGGCGAAATGCCTCGGCAGCCTCGTTCGGGCGGCTGCTTTGCAGCTCGAACAGGCCCAGGTTGTACCAAACTGTCGCCGCTGAGGGATCCTGCTTTGTCAGATCGCTGAAGAGCGCACGCGCCTCGGCGGTGCGCCCGAGCCGTGCGTAAGTGACGGCCAGGTCCTGGAGCAAGCTCAGATTCCGATCGCCGGCGCGCCGCGCCTGCTCGAATGTTGCCGCCGCCGCGTGGAGGTCGCCGGCGTCCCTGAGCGCGGCGCCGAGCTTCTCCAGCAATTCCGGAGACGCCTGCTCCTCGGGTGGGGCGTCGCGGAGGAGCTGGACGGCATCACGGCTGCGGCCCTGGCTGAGGAGCACCGTCGCGAGGCTGGTTCGCGCTGACGTGAAATCGGGTCGCGCTTGAAGCACCGCGGTCAGCGTCGAGAGGGCCTCGGCCGATCGCCCGTCGTCGAACGCGGTCAGCGCCGAATTGAATTGCTCGTTGAGCGCCACGAGGCGTTTGGGATCGTCGGACAGGGTGAAGGTTCGTGGGGTCGTCTGTGCCTTTGGTGACGCGGCGCCTCCCACGTATCCGAGCGCGCGGAGGCGTGCCGCAGCCTCCGCGTCTAACGGCGGCGCAGGTGGAGAGGCGCCGACGGTCGACGATCCTGGCGCGGAGGGAGCCCCGGAGGGATCGAGCTGCGCGAGCAGCCGGCGCAGCGCGTCCTCTCGATTGCTCCGGCCGATCAGATTGCGCCGCTCGGCGGGATCCGAGGAGAGATCGTACAACTCCGGTTCAGGCAGATCGATGTACTTCCAGCCGCCTTGAACCACGCCCTTGAGTGGGGCCCAGTCTCTCGTCAACCACGCGTCGAGCGCCTCGAAATAAAGGGGCCGACCGGGTAGCGGAGCCTGCACGAGCGATTGGCCCTCGAACGACTGGTCGCTCGGCGACTGCCTCTCCGACCCTCCAGCATGGTTGGGCGTCGCTGTGCCGACGAGATCGAGAATCGTCGGCGCGATGTCCATGTGTGCGACAGGCGCGTCGACGACTTCCGATCGCGCCCCAGGAGTGCTGACGATGAGCGGTACATGAATCGTGGCCTCATATGCGAAGAGGCCGTGGGTCGTCTCGCCATGCTCGCCCAGTGATTCACCGTGGTCCGCCGTGACGATGATGATCGTGTCGTCGAGCTGGTGCGCGAGCCGGAGGCGGTCGAGCAGCGTGCCGACCATCGCGTCGGCGTACGCCACCTCCGCGTCGTACGGGCTTCGGCCCATGCGAAACTCCGGCGGCGCGTCGTA
The DNA here is from genome assembly GCA_035510155.1 of Vicinamibacterales bacterium. GTDB lineage: Bacteria > Acidobacteriota > Vicinamibacteria > Vicinamibacterales > CAVVIG01 > DATKHR01. The sequence continues at coordinate 12,781 of DATKHR010000302.1, read as the reverse complement.
CGGGGCGTGGGGATCGAAGAGGTGCACCCAGGCGAACCAGGGACGAGATTCGCGGAGGGTGGGGCTCGCCGGTTGGGATTCGGACCGCCGGGGGTTGACGGGTCCTTCGATCCAGTCGCCGGCGGCCTTGACGACCTCGGCGCCGCGGCGCTCGGCGAACTGGAACGACGTCCGATCGCTGTGCGGAAGTCGATCGTCGTACACATCGAAATCGCGGGCGAGCCCGAAGCGCGCGTCCAGCACGAACGCGCCCACGAAGGCACCGGTCCGATAGCCTGCACGCTTCAAGAAAGTCGCAACCGTCGGAATCCGGTCGTCGAGCCTGAACGAAGTGTTGTTGCGAACCCCGCTTTTGCGAGGCGTGAGCCCCGTCAGGATCGACGTGTGCGCAGGCAGGGTCATGGGCACGTGGGATATCGCTCGGGTATATCGAATCCCGTTGGCGGCGAGCCGGTCGAGTGTTGGAGTCAAGCCGTTCGGATTGCCATATGCCCCGACGCGATCGGCGCGGAGGGTGTCAATTGTGACCAGGAGCACGTTTGCGCCGTGGAATTGATCGTGCCGTAGCGAAGGTTGGACCGTCATTCGGCGGCAGGACGCCGAGACGAACAGGACGCTGGTCAGTCCATAGGTCAATAGCCGCAACCGGCGCAAACCCATCGTGGACATGTAAAGAAGTAATGGTAGAACGGTTTCCGCCGAAGCTCGGCAAACGTCCGTATGTGAACGCCTGTCTGATCAATTCACAAGAGTTTGGATCTTTCATTTACCTGATCTGAGAAATTTGTCGCAGTTTGAGATTGACAAGTCACGCTCACGTATATGATCGCCGCTGGATTCTGGCGATTGCCCTGTTCGTGACTGGTCCTCTTGCATTTCAGCGACGGCCAGTATTCGAACGAAACAGACCGGGTGGGGGAGGACCGGGAACCATGATCCGCGTGACCAGGAAGCTGGCGGGGTGTTCCGCGGCGCTCGCCTGTGCTTGCGGTTTTGCTGCAACCGTTTCTGCGCAGGTCTTCACGGGGCGCATCGACGCCACAGTTGAAGATACGACCGGCGGCCGGCTACCGGGCGTCACCTTGGAGCTCACCGGGCCGGTCAATCAGAGCCAGGTGAGCGACGCGAAGGGTGAAGCCCACTTTCTGAACCTGCCCGTGGGAATCTACTCCGTACGAGCGACACTGCCGGGTTTCAATCCCTATAACAACGACACGGTGCAGGTGGCGACCGGCTCGGCGACAGCGTTGGCGATGAGGCTTTCGGTGGCCGGCACAGCGGAAACCGTCAACGTGACGGCTGCAACGCCCATCGTGGACGTCAAGCGCGAAACGACCACCACCAACGTCACGCTCGAGGAGCTGCAGAACATCCCGACGGCCCGCGACCCGTGGGTGATTATGCAGACCGTACCCACAATCTATGTCGATCGTGTCAACGTTGGCGGGTCAGAATCTGGCCAGCAGTCGAACTATCTCGGGAAGGGCGCGGCGGGGACCGACAACACATGGAACCTCGACGGTGTGCCCATCACGGATATGGGGGCGACTGGCTCGACGCCGACCTACTATCAATTCGACATGTTCCAGGAAATGTCGGTCACAACGGGCGGCGCCGACGTGCAGAACCCGACCAACGGGGTGCAGCTGAATCTCGTGCTCAAGAAGGGGAGCAACACGCCGCACGGAAACGCCAGCACGTATTTCGAGAGTCAGAGTCTCCAGGCGGACAACATCCCTCCCGATCTCGCGGCGTCACTTGGCGGCACCGGCGGCAAGGGCAATCGAACGGACCGGTATCTCGACAGCGCCTTCGACCTCGGCGGGCCCGTGCTGAAGGACCGTTTGTTTGCATGGGGATCGCTCGGTTACACCGACGTCCGCAACCTCTCGCTCACCAGCCAGCTCGATGAGACGAAGCTGAAGAACTCGGCGTTCAAGGCCGAGGGCGTGCTCAATCCGTCAGTGCGCGGCAACTTCGCGTTCTTCCGCGGCGACAAACAGAAGAACGGCCGTGGCGTCAGCCCGCAGCACCTGATCGAGACCGCGTGGAACCAGTCCGGTCCGACCAGCATGTACAAGGGCGAAGGCAACTTCGTCATCGCCCAGAAGATCTTTGCCGCAGCGCGATACGCCCACATCCACGGTGGATTTACGCTGGATCCGATCGGCGGCAGGAACATCGACTTCTACGCAGACGATGATGGTGTCTGGCACAACTCGTACTACTTTTACAACTCGAACCGGCCGCAGGACTACGCCGGCGGTGACGCGAGCTACTTCGCCGGCAAGCACGAGGTGAAGTTCGGCTTCGCGTGGCGTCGGACGCCCGTGGAATCGGTGTCCGAGGTCACCGGCGACCAGGTCTTCTCGACATGGACCGGTTACCCGAACATGCTCGCGAAAGCTCAGCGCGCGAACAACATCAACACGGTGGGCAAGTACACCAGCGGTTACGTCACGGACACGATTTCGCTCGATCGACTGACGATCGTCGGGGGCATCAGGTACGACCATCAGACGTCGTCGTACGAGCAGACCACCAGTCCGGCGATTGGCGGCATTCCGCTCATGCCGTCGATCACGGCGCAGGCTGTAAAAAACGCGTACGTCTTCAACAACCTGACGCCGCGGGTCGGAGTCACCTACGCACTGGACGAGAGCCGGAAGACCGTTGCACGGGCCAGTTACGCGATGTTCGCATCGCAGCTGCCGGGCAACGCTGCGTCATTTGTTTCGCCGATTCAGCCGTACACGTACGTGTACTACAACGTCGTCGACCGTCAGACAAACGGACAGCCGTGCGCCGTTGGCATGGTGGGGTCGAACGGGTGTAAGGGATATGCGACGGTGAGCGACATCGCCTCGTACGTAGGCGTCAACAATATCGCAGGCTCGCAGAACGTCGATTTGAACAACCCGGGCAGAGTGACCTCGCCGAACATCGTCGGCAACATCACCGCCCCGCGCACGAACGAGTTGATGTTCGGCGCGGATCGAGAAGTGATGCCGAACTTCGGCGTCAGCGCGACGTTCACCTACCGCCACATCAGCGACCTGCTCTGGAACCCGGGGATCGGCGTCACGCCGGCCAACTACGTGCAGACCGGCACGCTCACGGGTACCTACGCCAACGTGGGCACCGTGTCCGTTCCGCTTTACGGTTTGGTTTCCTCGAGCGGACCGGGACGTGTGGCTGAGAACCATCCCGACTATCATCAGCGCTATCTCGGGTTCGAGGTCAGTGCCACCAAGCGCATGGCCAATCACTGGATGGGACGCTTCGGGTTCGCCACGACGAGTTGGAACGAGTACTTCGACGGCCCGGGCGCAATCCTCGACAAGACGCCGAGCCCATACCCGAACACTGGCTATGAAAACTATGTGGCCGCGGGCCCGCTCGTCAACGGCGGCCCGGTCGTCATCCATTCAACCGGCAGTGGCAAGAGCACGATCTACCAGATACCGCCGAAGTATCAGCTGATGGCCAATGGCCTCTATCAGGCGATGTGGGGGATCGACCTGGGCGCCAGCTTCCAGATGCGTCAAGGATACGGCGAGCCGTTCTACCGCAGCCTCGTCAAGACGAACGACGCGCTCGTTCCGAACAAGAATGTTCTGCTCGCACAGGGCGCCGATCAATTCCGGCTCGACGCGGTCAGCACGTTCGATCTGCGCGTCGAGAAGATGTTCAAGTTCGGCAAGTCGAGCCTTGCGGCTGACTTCGATGTCTTCAACCTGTTCAACAAGGCGACCACGCTCGGCCTCCAGTACGACGCCCGCAAGACGACGTATAACAACGTTCTCGAGATCATGAATCCGAGGATCGCCCGCCTCGGCGTGCGGTTCTTCTTCTGATCTCCTGACGAGTTGTGTCCGGCCGCCGCCGGACCGCGGCGCTCCCCGGAGGCCGCGCCGGTCAGCATGAAAACTCTGACGCGGGGCGCCGTGATGGCGCCTCGTGGCTTCTTCCCCTCTCCGTCTTTGCGATCGCCGCAGCCGTCCGGCTGATCGTCGGCGCGACGATCTGGGATTTGCCTCTCGTCAGAACTCCCAAGCTCGATTCGGCCGAGTACTTCTCATGGGCCACGCGTCTCGCGGCGGGGGACTGGTCGTGGCCGGCTGTCGCGCAGCACGGTCCCGGCTACCCAATCTTTCTCGGGATGCTGCTCGCCATCGGGGCCGGTTCACTCAAGGCTGCGATGGCGCTTCAAGCCCTCGTTGGGGGGTGCACCGCCGCAATGATTGCGAGCATCGGCCGCCGCTCGTTCGGGTGGCAAGCGGGCTGGTTCTCGGGTCTCGCGTATGCGCTGTACGGTCCGGCCGTATACATAGACACGGCGATTCTGTCCGAGGGCCTGTTGCTCTTTTGCCTGACCGGCGCGCTGTGGGCGCTTACGACGCGGCCGACAGGCGCTCCCGTTGGGTCGGGCGAGCGGGGGGGCCCGTCGGCCTTGCGGGAGGTCGGGCCGGCCGCCGCAGCCGGCGTCGCGTTCGGCGCGGCCGCGCTCGTTCGTCCCACCGCCGTCGTGATTGCAGGGGCCTGCACGGTGTGGCTCATCGTCGCCGCGCGATCTCCTCGAGCGGCGTGGGCGCTCGGTCTCGGATGCGTGGTGATGATGCTCCCGGCCTTGGCGAAAAGCTGGCCCACTTCGCACGCTTTGAGCATTCAAGGCTACGGCGGGCTCAACGTGTACATCGGGAACTCACCCCTTCATGATGGGCGCGCCACGTTTCGGCTCGGCTCGGGATGGGACGCGCTCAACTCGGAGGCGCCGCGCGCCGGCATTGCCGATCCCGCGGCGCAGGACCGGTACTATTTGGCGAAGACCTGGCAGGAAATCGTCCACCATCCCGCCAGCTTCGCGAAACTGATCGGCATGAAGACCCTGTGGATGACACAAGCCGAAGAGTCGCGCGACAGCCACAGTTTCTATTTCTTCACGGAGCAATCGACGCTCCTGCGCCTCCTGCCGCGATGGGCGATCCTGTTTCCGCTCGCCTGCCTCGGCGCTGCCGCCATCGCTTGGAGGCAGCCTTTATCGGACCTCGGGCCCCCGCCCTCGCCAGCGCGTGGAACCCCCGCTTCGTTGCTGATCTTCTACACAGTCGGCGCCGCCGCCAGTGTTGTCTGCCTCGTCGTCGGCTTCCGCTATCGGATGCCGCTGGCGCCGGCACTGGCCCTCGCGGCTGGCGCGGGACTGGGCGCCGTCGTCGCGGCGGTTCAGTTGCGCCGAGCCCGCGAGCTCGCGGCACTGGCCGTCGTTGGGGCCGTCGCCGTCCTGGTCAGCCACCTGCTGAGCGATCCTCGAAACACCAACGTGGCCGAGGAATGGGCGCTGACCGGCAGCTCGCTCGTCACAGAGCACCGTCTTGGCGAAGCCGAAGAGGCCTACCACCGCGCGCTTGAACTGGATTCGCATTCGGGCCTCGCGTGGGACGGCCTCGGCCTCACGCTGTACGACGCCGGACGCGTGGCGGAGGCAAAACCGGCGATCGAGCGGGCGCTCGCAATCGATCGGGACAACGCGCGCGCGACCTATCACCTCGCCTTGGTCCAGGAGCGCGAGGGCGAGGTGCGGCGAGCAGCCGATGGGTATGCGCGCGCGCTCGCGCTCAGTCCCTTCGATGCGGAGGTCGCCACACACCTGGGCGAGGCGAAGCGCAAGGTTGCGGTGCAATTGGGGATGGCTGGCCGGACGGCCGAAGCACGCGACGAAATGCGCCAGGCTGTGACGCTTCTCCCGGACAACGGGGAAGCCTGGCTCGATCTGTGTTTGCTCTCGCTGGATCTCGGGGATCGCGCCGCTGCGGCCACTGCTCTCGATCGCGCCAGAGCGAACGGCGCATCTGCCGAGCGCGTGGCGTTCGCCGCCGCCGCGCTCGCGCGATGATGCACGAGCCTTCAATCGGCATCCCGGCGCCATTCTGAACCCAGAGCGACACGGAGCGTTGCGGAGCGCTCGCGCCGTTTCTTATTTGGGCTCCGTCGGCACCCAATTCAACCGGCGCAGCCCCGCCAGGGCCGAGTCTGCGTACGCGCCGCCGAGCTGCATGTGCCGCTGATAGTTCGCGATGGCCGCCGCCAGATCCGTGTCGCTCGACACCCACTTCCTCAGCTGCGTGACGTACCGCCGTGATCGGTAGTACCTCAGCTCCAGTACCCTCCCCAGATTGAAGTAGACATTGGCGTCGTCCGGCGCAATGGCAACGGCGGATTGAAACGACTTGACGGCATCGTCGAGCGATCCGCGGATGGTCTGGACGACGCCGAGAGCCTGGAACATTTCCGCGTCCTGCGGCCAGCGCTCGAGCGCCGTGCGCGCCGTATGGACCGCGCGATCGTATTCCTTGAGCTGCAGGTACGCATCGATCAGATCAAAATAAACCGGCTCGAAATCAACCGCCCCTTCCCGGACGCGCTCCCATGCGTCCGCTGATTCGCGATACCGCGAGAGTGCAAAGCTCGCGAAGCCCAGCGTGTAGTGCACCCAGATCTCTGCGCCCGGGCGGGCGGCCGCCAGGGCCAATCGCGTGCGCGCGGACTCCACGTCGCCGCGCTGATACGCGCTCCAGCCTTCCCTCGCATCGATGTCAGCCACAACCGGTGGCGCCAGGCGCAAAGCGTTGGCTGCCGCACCAGGCCGCGTGCGCCCGCCGGTTGACGGCTCCATGGGCGCGGCCGTTGTCGGTCGGTTGGCGGCCGATGGCGCATTTGGCTCCGGGCGAGCTGGCGCCGGCTCGCTCGGAAGAACCGACTCGATAGATAGATTGCCTGAAACGGCTGTGGCCGGCACGACCTCTAACGGCGTCATCACAGGTTCAGGCGCGCGCGGAGTCGCGAGGTATCCACGCCTGGCTCGAACGGCGATGCCAGGACGCTTGACGCTGACCTTGATATGGTGGAACTTGCCGTCCCCCGGCACCGCCGGACGATATCCGAGCACGTAGTAGTTATTGATGTCCTCGGCAATACGGGCGATCCCCTTGTCGAACTGATTCGTGTTGCGAACGACGAATCCTCCGGTATCCACGGCCAGGCTGTTGATGGAGTCGCCGCCGGAATCGATCTGTTCCAGCACGCGGGCCTCCGCGTCGTCCGGCGCAGACGCATCGACTGAGACGGAGGTCAACGCCCGGTCCTGCCCTCGCGCATCGAGCGTGTAGAACCGAAAGTTGGCGCGAGCTGCGAGCGCGACGACCTCCTGAACCATCGGCCAGGACTGTTCGGCGATGAATCCTTCGGACATCAACAGCACGATTTTGCGGCCCGGCAGCTTGGCAAGCCCATTTCCAACGGCTCGCAGCGCCTGAAGCGTCTGCCCGCTCTCGGCCGTGGCGGACTCCGCCAAAGCCGAGGCCTTGGACCGCACCGGCAGCTCTGGATCGCCGACACGGCAGTAGGAAGGATCGTCGGCACACGCCCGCCGCAGTGCGACGTCGAGCACATCGCGGTCGGAGTCGAACGTGATGCGAACCGCTTCGATCTCGCTGAGGCGCGGCCATTCGCGCTCGCTCCGCAGACGAGAGCTCTTGTTGGCGTTTGGCTTGACGTCTTTCACGGCCTTCAACAGCTCATCGCGATCGGTCGTCAGCCTGCCGTTGACCATCCGTCCCGCGACGACGACGCCGCCCAGGTCGCCGATCCTGAACTCCTTCGAGAACAGCGCTTGTGCGGCGCTCTGCGTTTGCTTGAAGCCTGCGGGCGTGAGATGCGCGTCGTCGAACACCACGACGAAGGTGCGAGCGGAATTGGCGGTCGGCGGCGATTCGCTGAGCTGTCGTGGAGCGGCGGCGAGCGGCCGGCCGGCGGCATCGCTCACGTGCAAGTAGAACTGTTGAATGCGCTGCGGCTGGCCCGCGTCCTCAATGGCGAAATCATCAATGGACAGATCGGACACGAAGGCGCCGTTTCTGTCGTGGACGACGACGTCCACTTCGACGACATCCGCAGCAGCGCGAAAAACGGGCGGTGGCGAGGGCTGCTCGGCCGCGGCGATGGTCGGGGCGACGACAACTGTGCCTACGAGGACCGCGGGAACGATTCCACGCATCAGCTTGAACTTCGCTTGACGGCAGCCCTCACGGCTGCAGCAGCGAGACATCCGCGGCGGTGAGGATATACCGCTTTTTGTCTCTCCGCTCGAGCCAGGCCAGTCGCTTCCCGTCGCCCGACCATGCCGGAAAGAAGGCGGACTTCGCGCCGGCGAGCTGCTGCTTGTTGCCGGCTTCGTCCAGGACCATGATGGGGCCGCCGTCACGCTTGGTGAATGCCAGGAACGCGAGCGGCGCGGGGGCCCAACTGAAATTGACGCCAGGGATGACCGGCTCGTTGATCCACTCGCCGAGCGCTTCATTTCCGAGCTTCAATGTATAGATCATCTGAACCTGGCTCTGATCCACCGCCGCCGCCACGTCGCTGACCGTCGTGCCGGCGCTCGGATCGGCGGAGCCACCTCTGGCCAGCACGCCGCCGGTCGGAGCGGCAGTGGTTCGCTTGGTTTCGCGGCGTGGGCCTTCCACCGTGATCTTGAGTTGCGACGCGGGCGACGACTGCGCGGACTTCCATTCCCAGTACTTCGCGGCCCATGCGGGTTCTTCGGCGATGTCCTTCACCGACATCGACGAGTTCGAGACGATGTAGTGGCGAGTGGCTTTGACGTGGCCCGTCCGATCGCGCTCAATCGTCTGCACGTAGAAGTCGGCGCCGTCGGAGGACCATGCGAGCCGAGTCAGGCCGCCCTTCATCTTGCCCAAGTCGAGCTCGGCGATGGGCACTGGCGCGGCCACTGTGAGCACTCGAGCACCGACAGCGAGTCCTCCAGGGGTCCCTCCCACCTGGAACCCGCGGAAGGCCTGAAGCGTCGTGAGCGCGGGCAGCATCATGACGGCCAACGGGCTCAGAATCCAGCGCGTCGTCGTTGACCTCATTGGGGAACCTCATTGACCTCCCAGGCGCGCCACTGCGGCTTTCGCCTCGGAGAGTCCAGGCTCGGACTGCAGGGCCAGGCGGTACTCCGCAAGCGCCTTCCTCGTGTCGCCTTGCGCCTCGGCGATCTGAGCGAGGCCGAAGTGCATCCGCGACGGACGATACCCCATGTCGAGCAGCTTCTCGAACTGAGGCTTGGCGGCGTCATATTGACGCAGTCGCATCGCGAGGCTCGCCAGACTCGCGCGGGCCTGGGCGTCGGAGCCGTTCGCGTGCACCGCCTGGTCGTATTGCGCCAGCGCTTCGGTGCCGCGCCCCTGCTTCTCGAGAATTGATCCCCGGACAATCGCCGCTTCGCTGCTGCCCGGCTCGATGCGCGCGGCGCCATCGATTTTCTGTTGGGCCCGCGCGACATCGCCCAGGGCCAGGTACACGCGGGCCTGCGAGATGAGCGGCGCGCTGCTCTGCGGGTTGAGCGTCATGGCGGCGTCGTACTCACCAAGCGCCGTCTCGAACTCGCGCTTGGCCGCATAGGCGTCGCCGAGGAAGAGGTGGAGCTCGTACGAGCGATCGTTGATGCCCACGAGCTTCTTCAACTCGGCGATCGCCACGTCCGGCGTGCGGCGGTCGAGAGCAGTCATCGCGGCGCTGATGCCCGTGCGAAACAGTTCCAGCTTCGGAACCATGTCCTTGGGATCCGCGCCGCGGACGCCAGCCGAGCCGGGGGGCGACGCTGCGATGCCGACGTACCCCAGGCTACGGAGGCGCGCCAGCGTCTCAGGATCTGGCTGCGGCGCGTCGATTGTGGCGGCCGGACCGAAGCCGCTTTGAACTTTGTTGAGCTCGTTCGAAAGGCCGGCCGCGAGCGCGGTGCGTGCGTCTATCGTGTTGCGCTTCTCGCCCGGGTCGGCGCGCAGGTCATAGAGCTCCGGTTTGGGCGCGTCAATGTATTTCCAGTCGCCAACGCGGACGGATTTCAGCTCGCTCCACCCGAAATGCCATTTGGGATAGTACGTTTCAGCGTACGACGGGGGCGTGTCTCGTGGTGTGGACAGGGCGCTCTCGCCGTCGACGTTCGTCATCGTGATGCCGGCGATTGCCGCGAGCGTCGGCGCCACGTCGATTCCGCGGACTTGCGTGTCGATGACCGTGCCGGGGCCGGCAGCGCGACTTGGAGAGCCAGCCGAGCCCGCTCGGTCGCGCCCCGGCAATCGTAGAATCCAAGGCACCTTCAACACGGAGTCGTAGAGGAAGAGCCCGTGTTCAGCCTCGCCGTGGTCGCCCAGGCCCTCTCCATGATCGGCAATGACCGAAATCGCAGTCCGATCGAGCTGTCCGGTCTCTTCGAGCGCGGCGACGACCCGGGAAACGCAGCTGTCGACGTAAGCGATCTCCCCGTCATAAGGCGTGGCGGCGAAGCGCGCGCGAAACGGGGCGGGCGCATCGTAAGGCGTGTGCGCGTCGTATAGGTGTATCCACGCGAAGAACGGGTGGCCGGCCGTGTGCAGCCACCTGGTGGCCGTGTCGGTGACTTCCCCGCATCGTCGCTGGGCCTGAAGTTTGCTCCCGGCCGTGTACTTGGAGAACGTGGCGTCGAAAGTGTCGAATCCGCGGCCGAAGCCGTACTCGGCCCCCAGGATGAACGCTCCGACGAATCCGCCGGTGTGGTACCCCTGCGCCTTGAACAGCTCCGCGACCGTTATGGCGCCACCGGGGATCGGCGTCGTGGCATTGTCGCGGACTCCCATGCGTGCGGGGTACCGGCCAGTGAGCAGAGCGGCGTGGGCGGGCCCCGTCAACGGCGCCTGTGAAGTCGCGTCCGCGAAGCGCACGCCTTCCCGAGCGAGACGATCGATCGTAGGCGTGGCGCCCTTCGTGTACCCATACGCGCCAATGTGATCGGCGCGCACGGTGTCGAGCGTGATAAGCAGCACGTTTGGCGGAGACGCGTGGAATACGCCGGTGGCCACAAGGGACACCGCAATGCACATCATCGAGAGGGCGTAGCGAATCATTCAGAGATCACTTCTGGATCATCGCCAGGATCATTTGCGGGATCATTTCTGACCCAGGCGTGCCAAGCGATCGAGCAGCTCGGGTGACTGAGGGAGCGCGGTCAGGCCGGCGCGCAGCGCCTGAGCGGCGAGCGCGGGCTGCGACAGGCGTTCATAGATATCGGCCAGTGCGAGATGCGCGGAAACCAGCGTCGGATCGACAAAAACCGCCCGCCGCCAGGCGCTGATCGCCTGTCGATCCTCGCCTGCGCCGTGATAAGCCCACCCAAGAAGAAACGCGGCTGAGCCATTGCGGGTTTCAGCCTGGAGGACCGACTCAAGCGCGCTGATCGACCCCGCGAAGTCGGCGGAGCGGAGGCGGTCGACGCCCAGCTTCGCGTCGGCCAGCGCCGGCGACGAAGCGTTCTCGAGGCGCGCAATGAAATCGCGCGCGACCGTGCTCTCGGCGATTGCCCGCGGATCGAAGTTTGGCTCCCGATCGATGTTCTCGCGATCGGTTGCGCCGTCGGGCGCGGGGTGCCGGCCGGGGCGAATATCGACTTCGCGCACGCTCTGGCTGACCGTGTCAGGGCCGAGCATCACACGAGCGCGCGCCAGGTATGCGCCAGGTGGGATGGCTTGCAGCGGGAGATCGAGACGAGCTTCCCGCGTGACGCCTCGCGCCGTCGTTCGCACGTCCGAAAGCTCGGCGGTCCCCGACACAAGGGCAGACGTGTCGCCGACAGGCACGAGCTCGACGAGCACGCGAGCCTCTTGCAGCTGCGCAGCCGTTCGCGCGTACAACTCGAGCGCGCCGCTCAGGCCGTCGCCCGTGTACGCCGTCGGGCGGACCGGCAGCTCACCTCGTACCGGGCTGAGCAGCAGATCGGTGGCTTCCAGTGATGGGCCATCGAGCGCCCGTACTGTGAAACGGCGGTCCGCGCTTCCTACCAGCCCGCCGGGCTCGCGGACGACCGCGCGCATCAGATAATCACCAGGCGGCAGGTCGAATTGAACGCGAAAGGTGCCGGTCCCACTGGTGGCGCCGGCATCGCGTCGAGAAGGCAGCGGCAAAGTGTCGCGACCGCTCGCCGCGAAGCGGCCATCGCCGGCTTGGCGCACGACGAACACGACGTCCGCCATTTGCGCCGTCTTACTGGGGGCGATCGGCAACTCCGCTTCGAGGCTGAGGATGACCGTGTGCGCGCCGGGCGCCTGACCTCGCAAGAGATACGTTGTGTAGCGCAAGGGCAGGCCTTGCTGTGGATATGGCGCCGCGAGCGCACGCTCGATCGATTGATAGCGGCCCATTCGCGCCGCGGCATCGGTCAGCGTGAACCCGGTCCGAGTGCTGACTTGCGCTCCGGCGCGCTGTACTCGGATCGTGACGCGCCGATAGGCGTCTTTGGCGCGCACGTCGCGCGGGGCGAACCCCACGAGATAGTAATCCTGCGATTGACCCGCCACTGCCGCGAGCGCCTGGTCGGCATGCTGGCTGGCGTCGATGACGAGAGAGCCCCCGGTTTCGGCCGCCAGGCTGCCGAGCGGGGCGAGGCGATCGTGGATGGTCGACGCGTGATCGGCTTCGAGCGGCTCGGCGGCCGTGACGTCGATCTCATGGCGGTTCAGGTCGAAAGCCGTCACGACGCTGTAGGACTGGGCAGCGGCCGCGGCGACGTCCTCGATTTCGCGCGTGAGACGATCGCCGTGGAATCCTTCTGAGATGAGCACCACGGTCTTCCGTCCTTCCATGACGCCGAGCGACCGCAAGATATCAGCGAGCCGGGCGAGAACGGCCCGGCTCTCGCCGTCGGCGGCGTTCGCGATCTTGCGCGCGTCTTCTTTTACGAGATCGGTGA
>DATKHR010000301.1:0-2917 GCA_035510155.1 Vicinamibacterales bacterium | reverse complement strand
AGCGTCACCGGGGCATCGGGCCGGACGTTCAGGTCATAGCTGAACCAGCCGTTCGGCGCCTCGCGCGTGCGCCGGCCCTCGAAGTACGCCTCCCGGGCGTTCTCGCTCCGCAGCGCATGTGCGTTCTCGCTCCCTGCGTCGTCAATCACGACGACGTCGAGGGTTCGGCGTTCGAGCTCCGCCCGTCGCGCAGCTTTGGCGGCGGTGTCTGCGGCGACATCCGCCTGGCGCTTCGCCCAGGCGGCGGGCGAGTACAGGTTCCAGTACACCGTATAACGTTCCGCAACGATCCGATAGAGCGGCACGAGATCGACGTCGTGCGGCTGGGCGAGGCCCTTCGTCCTGAAATGCAGCGGTGCGCCGGCCACGCGTTGGGTTTTACCTATGACATCCGCGGCGCTCCCGACGAGAGACGGGATGATTGGGGTTTTGGTGCGTCCCATCTGGGGAGCGCTCGGGCCGTAGCGGGAAAGGCCGTCGAGACCGGCCTCTCCGAGGTCCCCGGCGAGCACCATCGGGCCGTACATCAGCGCAATCATCTGAGGATCGTCCGGCATCCCTTCGGTGTGAAGCGCCATCGGCAAGCGAACGTCGATCCGGTCGCCGTCCTTCCACTCGCGATCGACGATAAGGTACGAGGCGCCGCCCGGCTGGCCACCCCGCGCGATCTCCTTGCCCGGTCGCGTGCCGTCGTCTGCCCCCCCGAAGCGGCGGCCGTTGACGGTCACGACAATCGAGGAGGTCACCCACGACGGGTTGCGGACCTTGAGCGCGAGCCGTGTGGGCGCGGCCGCGGAGATCGTCAGGTGAGTCGCCTCTTCTTCGGGAAAGCGCGTGTATTGCTTGACGGCGAGCCCTTTCTCTCTCCACGTGACCTCGGAGGGAATGAACAGGTTCACATACAGCGACCGATCGTCCCGGAAGTAGATCGTGTCGCCATACTTCGCGTGATTCTCCATGCCCGTTCCGACACAGCACCAGAACGAGTCCTCGGGCGTCGAGAAGGACTTCCACGCGCCCGGCCTGAGGGGACAGTAATAAAGGACCATGCCGGTTGCCGGGTCCTGGGACGGGAGGATGTGATTGAAGAGCGCGCGCTCGTAGAAGTCCATGGCGGCCGCGTCTGCCGACCATTCGAAGATGTGGCGGGTCAGCTTCAGCATGTTGTAGGTGTTGCAGGTCTCGGGACCGCTCGTGCCCAGATGCTTCGAGAACTCCTCTTCGGGAAAGAACCTTTCACCGTCGCTGTTACCGCCCATGACATACGACCGATGGTGTACGACGCGGTCCCAGAAGAACGTCGCGATGCCGCGGTACCTGACGTCGCCGGTGAGCTCGTACTCCCGCGCGGCGCCGATGATCTTCGGAAATTGAGTGTTGGCGTGGAGACCATTCAGGGGGTCTTCGCGGCGCGACAGCGGGTCGAAAATCGCTTTGTGATCGAACGCATGGGCGGCGCGGAGGTACTCGGCGTTGCCGGTTGCGGCGTACAGATTCGCGAGCACTTCGTTCATCCCACCGAACTCGGTGTCGAGCGCACGCTGCTGCTGGGCTTCGTCGAGGCGCCCGACGCGAAACCTCACCCAGTCAGCCATCTTCGTCGCCACCTCGAGGGCCCGCGGGTTCTCGCACAACTGGCTCACGTCGAGCAGCCCGGCCATGATCTTGTGAATCGTGTAGTACGGGGCCCAGACTTTCTCGCGCGCCTCCACGCGATCGAAGAACTCCTCAGGAAACGCAGAGAGGTAGCCCGCGTGGAAGCGTGTCGCTTGAGCCTCTTGAATCGCGGCGAGCTCGGCGACCATCGCGTCGGCGCGCGCCTTGAAGCGAGCATCTCCGGAGGCGGCGTACATCAACGCGAGCGCGGACAGATAGTGCCCAACGGTATGTCCGCGCAATTCCACGTCCGGCGCCTCCCACCCCCCGAGCGGCGCGGCCGGGGAGGGCAGCCCGGCGTTCACTCGGAAGTTGTGCAGGAGGCGATCCTGGTCGAGGCTGAGCAGGTACTGCTGATCGAGCTCCATCGCCTGTTTGAACGGGCCATCGAGGAGACGCACGTCCGTGAGCTCGAACGGCCACGCGCGCGGAGAGACCGCGTCGTTCCCCGCGGGCGAGCCGGTCTTCGCGGCTGGCGCGAACGGTGATGAGAACGCCAGCGTTGCGACAACAATCCCCAGGGTGGTTCTTCTCACAGCTGAACCTCGGTCACAGCTCCCGAGAACACAATATCGCGAATCGAAGGGGCGCCGACCAGTCTCGCGCGAATCCTGCGCGGAGCCGGCGGACGCATACGGGAGCCGTCGGCGAGCCGCAACGTCAGCGTGCGCCGGCGATCGTTCCATCGCATGTCCACCCCCATCCAGTCACCCCGCTGGTGCGCGAAAGATCGGCCATCGTCTTCATACCACACAAACGCACCGTCGGCGCCGGGGTAGATGTGCAGGGTTACCGGTTCGTCGACGGGCTCGGAGATGTACTGTTTCACAGGACCGAGCGGCAGGATGGCGCCCGCGCAGACGAAGAGCGGCATCGTCGCGAGATCGACCGTGCGGAGAATCTCGCCGCTTCCATCCAGAACGTCTTCAGTCCAGAAGTCGTACCAACGACCCCGTGGCAGGTAGACCGAACGTGATGTCGCGCCCTTCTCGACGACCGGCGCGACCAACAGGTCACGGCCCCATAGATACTCGTCTCCGCGGGCGACGGCGCGGCGATCGTCGGGGTAGTGCAGCCAGAGCGCGCGCACGATCGGCAGACCCGTCGTGTGAGCGGCGTGGACGGCGCTGTACAGGTATGGCAGCAGCCGGGACCTCAGCTCCAGGTACTTCCGGCAGATTGGCTCGACCGCCGGGTTGTGCAGTTCGCTCGGGTCGGGATTGGCCGCCCCGCCGGTGTAGTTGGCGACCTCGTCCGGATC
>DATKHR010000300.1:0-23724 GCA_035510155.1 Vicinamibacterales bacterium | reverse complement strand
ATCCAGGCTACGGCTTTCTCGCGGAGAACGAGCAATTTGCGACCGCTGTTCGCGACGCCGGCCTGACCTTTGTCGGGCCGAGCGCTCACGCGATCGAGACCATGGGAAGTAAGACCGCTGCCCGAACAGCCGCGCGGCGCGTCGGGGTGCCGGTCGTGCCGGGCATCGAGGATCCGCTGGGCGCCGACGTGGGGGACGAGGCGATCGCCGGTATTGCCAAGGCGATCGGGTATCCGTTGCTTGTCAAGGCCGTGGCCGGCGGTGGCGGGAAGGGCATGCGGGCAGTGAGCGACCCTGTGGATCTGCCGCATGCGATTCGGGCCGCGCGATCGGAAGCCGAAGCCTCGTTCGGCGACGCCGCGGTGTATCTCGAGCGGCATCTCACCCGTCCGCGCCACATCGAGGTCCAGCTGCTCGGCGACTCGCACGGGACCGTCCTGCCGTTCGTGGAGCGCGAATGTTCGATTCAGCGCCGCCACCAGAAGGTCGTCGAGGAAACGCCGTCGCTGGCCGTTTCGCCCGCGCTGCGATCGAAGATGGCCTCGGCCGCGGCAGCCGTCGCCAAGGCCGTGGGCTACTCGAACGCGGGCACTATCGAGTTCCTGCTCGACGAGGACGGCCAGTTCTATTTCCTCGAAATGAACACGCGGCTCCAGGTCGAGCATCCGATCACCGAGATGGTCACCGGGCTTGACCTGGTTCGGTGGCAGATCCGTCTTGCGGGGGGCGAGCGTCTCGATCTCGATCCAGAATCGCTCGTGCGTCCCGACGGCCACGCGATCGAATGCCGCATCTACGCTGAGGACCCGGACAGCGGGTTCCTCCCGTCGCCCGGCCGCATCCTCGAGCTGAGAACGCCGGGCGGGCCCGGGATTCGTGACGACAGCGGGGCCAGCGCCGGGCTCGATGTGCCGATTTTCTACGATCCGATGATTTCGAAGCTCATCGCCTGGGCGGGCGATCGTCCGCACGCTATTCAGCGCATGCGCCGAGCGCTCCGCGAGTACGTCGTCGCCGGAATCAAAACGACGATCCCGTTTTTCGATTGGCTGCTCGACGAGCCCGCGTTCGTCGAAGGGCGTTTCCACACGACCTATCTTGATGAGGTGCTCGCTGCGCGCAACGGCCGGCCATTCGGCGAGGCTTCGGCCGACGTCGAGGAGTTGGCCGCCATCGCGGTCGCATTGCAGGCGGCGCTTGGGACGGCGGATGCTATCTCAGCTGCGACGCCAGCCAACCGTGCATACGTGGCGAACCCGAGCTCCGCCAAGCCAGTGCACCCATCGGTCGATTCGATTCAGCCGCTCGGGCGCTGGAAGTCGGCGGCACGCGCGGAAGGCTTGAGGAATCTCTGACGTTGGTCGCGCACTACGAAGTCGAAATTGGGCGTCGCACGCGTCACGTGACCGTCTCCCGCGCCGGCCGTGGGTTTGCAGTAACCGTGGATGGACACACCCGGCACGTAGATGTCGCGCGCATCGATGGGCGCACCCTGTCGCTCATTCTGGACGATGCGCGCTCGCAAGATGTGATCGTGACCCCTAATCCGGCCACCGGCCACCTGACGGTCGCCGTCGGCGGCATGCAAGTGCCAGCCGTGTTGAACGGTCGGCGACACCGCCTGCGGGACAAGAGCGCGGGCTCCCGGGCAGAACGCCCGGAGCGGCTGCACGCTCCGATGCCTGGGAAAATCGTGCGCGTGCTCGTCCGGTCCGGCGACACCGTGGTCGCACGCCAGCCGCTGGTCGTAGTCGAAGCGATGAAGATGGAGAACGAGCTGCGCGCCGGCCGTGACGGCGCCGTCACCGAGGTGCACGCCCGCGAAGGCGAGTCGGTCGACCGCGGTGCGTTGCTCGTCGTGATTCAGTGAAGCTGTTCAAGAAGCTCGGCAGTCTCCGCGCGATTCGCTCCGCCAGCATCGTGGTCACCATGATCCTGGCGCTTGTGGCCGCGGCCATCGTGACAACGGTGACGGTCGACCTGGGACCGATCGCCAAGCCGTACGCCGAGAAGTTCGGGTCGCGCTACATCGACCGCGCGCTCCATGTTGGCGCGTTGAAGATCCAGCTTTTCCGCGGCCAGATCGTGATCGACGACCTCATCATCGATGGCCTGCACCAGGGCGATCGGCCGTTCTTCACGGCCAAGCGCCTCGCGATTCAGCTCGACTGGCTGCCGGCTCTTGCCCTGAGGCCCGATTTCACCATCTCATCCGTGCAGTTGACCGACTGGGCCATGCTCGTGGAGAAGTGGCCCAACGCGCACAACTTTCCCCGGTTCACCCGTAACGACAACCCGCCGGCGGGCCCGCGCCCCTTCACCGTCACTCTCCGATCGTTTCGCGGCGAACGCGGTCAATTCAGCTACGAGGATCACGAAGCTCCCTGGAGCGTCGTGTGCCGCAATCTGGTGCTCGGCATCGAGAAGACGTCGGTCTATCAGGGCACTGCCACGTTCAGCGATGGCACGGTCACCATCCAGGACAACGTGCCGATGTGGGCGAACATGAAAGCGCAGTTCGTGCTCGACGGCTCGCGGGTGCACCTCGGTCGGATCGATCTCGAGACCGACGGCGCGACGACCGTCGCGCGCGGAGATGTCGACCTGGGCCGCTGGCCCGAACAGACCTATCACGTCCGCTCCCACGTCCGCTTTCCTCGCATGCGCGAGATCTTCTTTAAAGATGATCCGTGGCGGTTGTCGGGAGACGGTGATTTCGAGGGGACGTTTCAACTGTTCAAGGACGGGCGCGATCTCGCCGGAACCTTCACGAGCGAGCGGCTGGGCGTCTATGACTATGAGTTTCCTTCGCTTTACGGAGCGCTGCATTGGACGCCGAAGGCGTTCGATGTGTACGACGCCGGGGCGAGATTCTCTGGAGGCGACGCCACGTTCACGTACGCCATCAAACCGCTCGGATCGCAGACGCGGCCAACTTCCCGGTTCGAGTTCGATGTCACGGGCCTCGACCTCGCTGAGCTCACCGATCTCGAGAGACTCGCCGGTCAACGATTCGCGGGGTCGGCGACTTGGCATAACGTGCTCGAATGGCCGATCGGGCGCTTTCGGGAGCATCGTGGCGACGGCCACCTCGTGGTCGCGCCCCCACCGGGGATCACGCCAATGCCAAACACGCTTCAGGGGGAGGTGGCCCTTGAAGAGCGCGTCCAGGGGACAGGGGCCCCTGGACCAAGCACGCCCCCGAGCCCCCTTCCCACGCATCTTCCGATCGCTGGGGAGCTCGTCTATCAGTACGGCCCCGATAACGTGACATTCGCGCCAAGCCGCCTCGTGACGGAGCGAACTCACGTCGCCTTTGAAGGTGCCACGGCCTACGGTGACGACTCTCGGATTGCGTTTCATGCGGTGAGCCGCGATTGGCAGGAGAGCGACCAGCTCCTCGCGGGCATCATCACGGATTTTGGATCGAACACCGATCCCGTGGCTGTGGGTGGGCGAGGCGACGTCGATGGGATCCTGACGGGGCCATTCCGCCGCCCGCGGGTGGAAGGCACCTTTCACGGCGACAATTTGTACGCGTTCGACACCCTCTGGGGCGCGGCCAGCGGCCACATCGTCGTGCAGAATGGCTACGTCACGGTCAAGGACGCAGTGGTCCGGAATGCTCCTGGCCCAGAAAGCGCCCTCGTCAACGCGGATGCCTCGGAGATCAGAATCGACGGGCTGTTTTCGCTTGGGTTCCCACGCGACGATGGCGGAGAGGAGATTGACGCGCGGTTTCGACTCGCGCGGCGCGACCTGGACAGCCTCCGGCACGCGTTTCGCCTCGACGACTACCCGGTGTCGGGCCGGTTGTCGGGCGAGTTCCATCTGACAGGCAGTTATCAGCGACCGCTGGGTTTTGGTGGGATGACCGTCGAAGACGGGATCGCCTATCGGGAGCCGTTCGACAAGGCCACGGCCACGCTCGGTTTCGATGGGAGCGGCGTGCGCCTGGACAACATTCGGATCGAAAAGGGCGCGAGCGCGGGGGGCAATCCAACCTCGAGCAGCGGCCCGTCAGCTCAAGATACCGCGGTTCAGCAAGGCGTCGTCACCGGCGCGGCGTATGTCGGGTGGGACGGCGGCTATTCGTTCAACGCCGACGGTCGTGGCCTCCCCGTCGACCGCGTGGCCTTCGCGCAATACCAGGGTGCAACGCTTGCCGGGATGGCCGAATTCACGGCAACCGGCGCAGGCACGTTCGACGTCCCACGCAACGACATCAAGTTTCGCATCAACGATCTGTCGGTATCAGGCGAGCCGGTTGGACAGGTGACGGGCACGCTGGCGATGCGCGGCGCGCAGCTGAGCGGGGAGCTCGACGCCGCATCGCCCCGTCTCGCCGTCACCGGCACCGGCCGCATCGCGCTCACGCCCGAGCGCGATGCCGAGATCACGCTTCGCTTCCACGATACGTCGCTCGATCCCTACGTCCGGCTGTTTGAGCCTCGTCTCTCACCTTACACCACGGCCGTCGCCAGCGGCTCGATTCGCGTGGTCGGCCCGCTCGCGGATTCTGACCGCCTGCTCGTCGACAGCACCGTCGACAAGCTGGAGATGCGCCTCTTCGATTACTCGATCCGGAACGCGCGGCCGGTCCGGCTGTCGCTCGATCGGCGGGAGATCAAGATTGACGAGCTGCAGATGGTCGGGGACGACACGCGGCTTCGCGTCGCAGGGAGCGTGAACCTGAACGACGAGCGGATGGCGCTGCGCGTGATGGGCGAGGCCAGCCTGGGCATCCTCCAGGGATTCTTTCGCGACGTCCGGGGCTCGGGGCGCGCGGAGCTCGTCGCGGCGATCGACGGATCCATCAAGCAGCCCGTCTTTTCAGGCAGCGCGACGATTGCCGACGGTCGCGTCCGGTATTTCTCCCTGCCCAATGCACTCGACGAGATCAACGGCGTCGTCCATTTCGACTCGGGCGGCGTTCGGCTCGACGACGTGGCCGCGACCTTCGGGGGCGGGCGCGTGCAGTTCGGCGGGCGCATCGGGTTCAACGGCTATGTGCCCGGCGATCTCAACGTGACCGCGCGCGGTCAGGACATGAACCTGCGGGTGCCCGAGGGGATTCGCTCGCTCGTCGACGCGGACCTCGTGCTGACCGGCACGTTCCAGTCGCCGACGCTCGGGGGCACGGTCACCGTGAAGAACGCGGTCTGGAACCGCCGTGTCGACGCGCCCGGGAGTATCTTCGACCTCACATCCCGCCGGTCCGCTGAGAACGACGTCCCGGAGTCGGCGCCCACGATTCCGCTGAAGTTCGATGTCCAGGTGCAGGTGCCGTCCACGCTCCGCGTCGAGAACAACCTCGCCCGAATGGTCGCGAGCGCCGATCTGACGCTTCGTGGGACGTACGACCACCCCGTGCTCTTCGGGCACGCCGACATCGAGCACGGCGACGTGACCTTCGAGGGCCGTCGCTACCGCATCACGCACGGATCGATGGACTTCACCAATCCGACGCGCATCGAACCGTTCTTCGATGTGGAAGCCGAGACGAGCGTCCGCGTGCCGGGACAGACCTATCGCGTGACGATCGGGCTTGCGGGCACGAGCGAGCGGCTCCGGCCGTCGCTCAGCTCGGATCCCCCGCTGCCAAGCACAGCCGAAATCCTGGCGCTGCTCTTCGGCGACACCAGCCAGGCCGGGACGACGGGCGTGGCGCCGGAGATCCGCGCCCTGCAGAATCAAAATGCGCAAACCGACATCCTCGCTGCGCGGGCCACTCAGGCCCTGGCGACCCCGATCTCGTCCGAGGTCGGTCGCGCCGTGGAGCAGACCTTCGGCGTCAATACGTTTCAGCTCACGCCGTCGTTCGTCGATCCTTACCAGACGGCCAACCGCTTCAACCCCACGGCGCGGCTGACGATCGGCAAACGAATCTCCGACCGCGTCTACCTCACCTTCTCGCGAAGCTTGAACACGACGACCAACGATCAAATCATCCTCTTGGAAATCGATCAAAGCGACCTCGTGTCGTGGGTCCTCTCGCGCAACGACGACCCGCAGCAGACCTACGCGCTCGAGTTCCGCGTCAGGCGCGTCTTTTGATGATCGGTCCCCGCGGCAGTCTCGCTTTTCTCGGCTGTGTCGTCTGCCTGTTCGCGGGCCCGCGGGCGTCATCGGCTGCCGTCGCCGACTACATCGGCAGGCCGGTCGGATCGGTGAGCTTGGCGATCGAGGATCGCGAGACAAACGACCCCTCCCTGGCGCACCTCGTCGGGACGGCGGTCGGGCAGCCCCTGTCGATGGCGGCGGTGCGCGAGACCGTCTCGCGCCTCTTCGGGCTTGGGCGCTTCGAGGGCGTACGCGTCGACGCCACGCTCGCCGACGGGCGAGTGGCGCTGAGGTATGAGCTCAGTCCGATTCATTCGGTCACGCGCATCCGGTTCACGGGCAGCACGGGAGCGCCAGGCGTCGACACCGGCGCGCTGCGGCGCGCCATTACCGACCGGTACGGTGCGACGCCGCCGCTGTCGCGTTCCACCGACATGGCCAGGCTTGTCGAGAGCGCGCTCGCCGAGCGCGGCTACCGTCATGCAACCGCGTCGCCCAGCTCCCAAATCGAGCACGACCACGCTACGCTCACGCTGACCCTTCAGCCAAACAACCGCACCACCATCGGCGTCGTGGACGTTATCGGCCGGCCCACCGTGTCGCGGCAGGAGCTGCTCAGACGCTTGGGCGCCGAGCCCGGGGCGCCCTACCAGCCCGATCGCCTCGCGGCGAGCATCGATCGTTATGTCGGTGAACGCCGCACCCGCGGCTATTACGAGGCGCGCGTCGTTCCCGAGGTCACATTCGTGGACGAGGATCGGCAGGCAAACGTCACGCTGCTGGTGATTCCCGGGCCTCACGTGCGCGTGGTGTTCACCGGCGACGAGGTGCCGCCTGGACGGCGTGACGATCTCGTCCCGATCGAGCGGGAAGGGTCGGTTGACGAAGATCTGCTCGAGGACTCGAGCAACCGCATCGAGGAATACTTCCGCGCACAGGGCTATCGCGATGCACACGCGCCTCACACGCGCGACGAGCAGGACGACGAACTGATCATCAGCTTTGCCGTCACGCGAGGACCGTTCTATCGGCTGGACACCTATGACGTCTCCGGGAACGTTTCAATCCCGCAGGATGATCTCACGCCGGGCCTGAAGCTGCGAGTCAGCCAGCCGTTCGTCGACAACCGCCTCGATGCCGACGTGGCGTACATCGAAGCTCTCTATCACCACCGTGGGTTTGCAGCCGCGAGAGCCCGCTCGGCGTTCGAGCCCCATCCTGTCGCGGGATCTTCAGCGATCGTCTCGGTGACAGCACGCGTCGTCATCACGGAAGGCGTGCGAACGGTCGTCGAGAGCGTGGACATCGAAGGCAACAGCGCCATCGACACAATGCGGCTCCGCGGCAGGCTTGGGTTGCAGGCCGGCGAAGCCTATGTACCCAGCCAGCTGTCAGCCGACCGTGACACCGTGGTTCAGGCCTATCAGGACATCGGCTATCAGGCCGTGAGCGTCGACGTCGCGCCTGCGTTCAGCCAGGACCAGACCCGGGCCACCATCACGATGCGGATCCAGGAAGGGCCCCGCGTATTCGTCGACCACGTTCTCATCATGGGCAACGTGCGCACGCGCACGGAGACCATCGAGCGCGAGATGCAGGTCAAGGACGGCGACCCTTACAGCGTCTCGGCAATCAACGAGAGCCAGCGTCGTCTGGCGGCTCTGGGCTTGTTCCGCCGTGTGCGGATCAGCGAGATTCGCCACGATCCAACCAGCCGCGACGTTCTCGTCGCGGTCGAGGAAGGGCCGGTGACGACGATCGGGTACGGCGTGGGCGCCGAGGGGCGACCCCTCGCGGAGGCGGCCAACGGCACCACGACCCAGCGCTTCGACGTCGCGCCGCGCGCCCTGTTCGAGATCGGACGTCGCAATCTGTTCGGAAAGAACCGATCGGTGAATCTCTTCACGAGCGTCAGCCGGAGCGTTCTGTCGAACCTCGTCGAATATCGTGTGGTCGCCACGTTGCGCGAGCCGCGCCTGTTTGACACGGCGGCCGATGCCTTTCTCAACGGCATCCTCGAGCAGCAGCACCGGTCGACGTTCGATTTTGCCAGGCGCAGCTTCAGCGCCAGCGTGGAACGCCGGTTTCCGGGGCCGTATCGCGTGACTGCTGCCTACCAGCTGCAGCGCACGAGAGTCTTCAACCTGGTGATCAGCCCGAATGATCCAAATCTCCCTTACATTGACCGGGCCTTTCCCCAGTTTCTGCTGTCCTCTTTCTCTGGCTCGCTCATCCGTGATAGCCGTGACGATGCCTTGGACACCCACGCGGGAAACTACTTCAGCGCGAACGGGCAGTGGGCGGCGCAGGCGATCGGATCCGATGTGGGTCTGGTGAAGTCGTTCTTCACGGCGCAGATGTTCCGGACGGTGCCTCGCACCCGCGACCTGATCTTTGCCGGAAGCGCCCGGCTCGGCCTGGCCACCGGTTTCACCGAGGCGCAGCTCGTGACGGCCACCGGCGCTTATCTGACGACGTACGGGGAGTTGCCGGCGAGCGAGCGCTTTTTCGCCGGAGGCGACACCACCAACCGAGGCTTTGCCATCGACCAGCTCGGCGTGCGGCACTTCCCGCCCCAACCAGGTGACACGATCGACCAGAGCGGCTTTGCGATTGGAGGCAATGGCCTGGTGGTCCTGAATGCCGAGCTGCGTGCGCCGGTCGCGCGCGGTCTCGGTGTCGTCGGATTCGTTGACACCGGGAACGTCTACGCGCGCGTGGGGACCATCGATTTGTCGGAAATGCGCACGTCTGTCGGCGGAGGCATCCGCTACAAGTCGCCCGTCGGGCCCCTTCGCATCGATGTCGGCATGAAGGTGAAGCCGCTTCCGACTGAAAGCCGTACCGCCTGGTTCGTGAGCTTCGGACAAGCGTTCTAATGGGCCGCCGAACTGTCAGCGTTGGACGCGCTCTCTCGGCTTTCTGCCTCTGCGTCTGGCTGCTCGCTCTGCCGGCCTCGACAGCCGTTCGCGCGGAAACAATCGACCGCGTCCTCGCCGTGGCTGCCGGCCACGTCATCATGTTGAGCGACGTGACCGCGGCGCTAGAATTCGGGTGGGTCACGCCCGATCCTTCGAGCGATCCCGTCCGGGAGGTTCTGTCGAAGCTCATCGATCGCGAGCTGGTGCTCGCCGAGGTCGATCGATACGCGCCGCCGGAGCCTTCCGACGAGGCTGTCGATCGGGAGGTCGCCACCGCGCGCGCGCGGTTTCCGTCGGCATCCGCCTACCAGGCCGCGCTGGCTCGAACCGGCATCGACGAGAAGCACCTCCACGAGACCGTGCGGCAGAATCTCCGAATCCGGGCGTATCAGGATCAACGCTTCACGCCGGCAAACCCGCGGCGGCAGGCGCTCATCGATGAGTGGGTGGCCGGCCTGCGGCGCCGCGGCGACTTCGTGAATCTGTACGGGGCCGGACAGTAACGGCTACCCCCGCCGCGCGGCTATGAACGACGCGATCTGCAGCAGATCAAAACCTGCATGACTGACCATCGGCGCCACCGCCGAACGGCGTCTCAGATACACGGTTCCCCACAGCGCACCCAGGAGCCCGGTCGCGACCGCGGCGTCGGCCCCCTGCGTCAGGTGCCCCGCCCCAAACGCAATGCTCGTGACGACGAGTCCCGTCGTCGGGCCCCCGAGCCACGATGCGAAGCGATGGAGCACGAACGCGCGCTGGACTTCTTCGCGGATACCCCCGGCGAGAACCACGACGAGCGCGAAGAGCCACGCGTCGCGCGGCGATTGCAGCACGTCCTGCCACGGGTTTCGCGCGACGGTGTGGAGCCATGGCGCCAGCCGCTGCGTGACGAGCGACACGATGAGCGCCACGCCGAGCGCAACGAAAACGAGCCACCACCCCGTCAACGCCTCGACCAGGATCGGCCGGCGCCCGAGAATCACGTCGCGAGGCCGCTCTCCGTGGGCAAGAAGAAAGAGCACGACGAGCGCGAGGATCACCACCGTATCGGCAAGCGACACCGTAACCACATAGGCCGTCATCAGGCCGCCACTCGCGTTGAGCGCACGACGGCCCATCGCGACATAGGTGCCGCCGATCGCGAGTTGAGTCGGGAACCCGGAACACAGGAGGACCTCCAAGAGCGCGACGACGCGCGCGGTAAACGGGGTCTTGTCCGGGGGCTGGGGGCTGGAGAAGCGGGGTTCGTCAGTCAAGAAGCTACAGCGTAGCTCGAACGGTGCGCGGGGCGGAGTTCCCGCCCCCGCGCCTCGATTGCACCGGTTGTTGCAGGGGTTGGAGACACCGCATCGCGGCTTTTGCGCCCGGCCCGTCCGTTTACGCCGATGGTCGATGGCCCGCGGCTGCAACCCGCGACGGAACGCCACACAAAAAGATGGGAAATGGCGAGAAATTGCAGGTTTCGCCGGTAGGGCTCGCCTTTGTGACAGCTCTGTGAAAAAAGTACCTATGTGAAGCTTGCGCGGCCTCCTGGACGGGCAGAGAATGTAAAAATGACATGGTTGAGGTGACGGGTGACAACAACAACAACCGGCGAAACACCGCCGTTAAGTGAAGCACTGCCAAAGTCTTTTGCCGAACGCGTCCTGATCGTCGAGGACGAGCCCGCCGCTCGCGTCGGACTCGAACAGCTCGTCAAGAGCTGGGGTTTCGTCGCCGAGTCGGCGATCGACGGCGAAGACGCCCTTGGAAAGGTCACGTCCTTCCGGCCGGCCATCGTGATTTCCGATCTCGTCATGCCACGCATGGACGGCCTTTCGCTGCTGCGCGCGCTCCAGCAGCAGGGCGCCGACGTCACGACCCTCCTGCTCACGGCGCAAGGCACGGTCGAGACAGCCGTGGAGGCGATGAAGGAAGGCGCGTACGACTATTTGACGAAGCCCATCGACCTCCAACGTCTCAAGATTCTCCTCGACAAAATCGTCGAGCGTCTCGAGACCATGCGCGAGGTCAAAGCGCTTCGGCGGCAACTACGCGAAAGCGGCACGTTCGGATCCCTCATCGGCAACAGCCCGGAGATGCGAAAGATTTATCAGATTATCGAGCAGGCTTCGCCGACGAGCGCCTCAGTGCTCATCGCCGGTGAATCCGGGACCGGCAAGGAGCTCGTCGCGCAGACGATCCACCAGCTGAGCCCGCGCGCGTCGTTCCCGTTTGTCGCCATCAATTGCGCCGCCATTCCCGAGACGCTGCTCGAGAGCGAGATTTTCGGCCACGAGAAGGGCGCGTTCACCGGGGCCGCCGACCGTCGCCAGGGCTGCTTCGAGCTGGCCGATCGCGGCACGCTCTTTCTCGACGAAATCGGCGAGATGACGCCCGCCACCCAAGTGAAGCTGCTCCGCGTGCTCCAGGAGCGCAAGTTCCGGCGCCTTGGTGGCCGCACCGAACAGACCGTGGACGTGCGAGTGATCGCCGCCACCAACGTGGATCCGCAGGACGCCGTGCAGAAGGGCAAACTGCGGGAGGACTTGTACTACCGCCTTAATGTCTTCGCGTTCCGTCTGCCCACGCTTCGCGAGCGCAAAGAGGACCTCGCGCTGCTCGTCCAGGCGTTCATCAACGAATTCAACAACCGCAACCAGAAGGCGATCGCGGGTATCGAGCAAACTGCCATGCGGATGCTGGAACACCACAACTGGCCGGGCAACGTCCGCGAACTCCGTAATGTCATCGAGCGCGCAACGATTCTCGCCCCCGGACCGTTTATAGAGCTCAGGCACTTGCCGCCCACGCTCGCCGACGAGCCGCCCGCGCCAAACCGGCCCCAGGTCGCGCTGGCACCCGGTATCACGGTCGAGGAGGCCGAACGGCGGTTGATCATGATGACTCTCGAGCACACACGCGACAACAAGACGCGTGCGGCGGAGATTCTGGGCATCAGCTTGAAGACATTGCACAACAAGCTGAACAAATTGAGACTTCGCCCGAAGAAGGCTGAGTAAGGACGCCGAATCCCGCACAGGCGAGCATGCACTTAGGCATCAAAGGCAAGCAGGTTCTCGGCGTCACGTCGATCGTCGGCGCCGCCGTCGTCCTCCTCTCGGTCTACTTCCTATCGCGCCTCGCCAGCGTGAGCCTCGACGAGAGCCAAGCCCGCGCTGAGCTCATCGCTAAAGCCATCTACCAGCGCGCGCGCGAGGTCGTCGTCACCGACAGCGATCCGCTGACCGCCCTGCGAGGCGATCCCGGCCTCCGATCCATCCTCGAGTCCAGCCTGTATTCGGACAACGTGACCTACGCCGCAATCGTCGACGCGAAAGGCACGGCGGTCGCCCACGTCGACCGGGCGCTCGAAGGCACCGAGATGCCGCCCGCCGACCCGCTCGACAGTTTGCTCAGCCGTCACGAGCTCGCGCAGTTGGCGGCGATCTTCACCGGCGAGGGGCGCAATCTCGAGGTCAGGGAGTCGCTTCTCCTCGATGGTCGCGATTTCGGGTCCATTCGCATCGGGGTATCGACGCTCTTGATTCGCAAGGAGCTCAACGAGTCGCTCGGGCCCGCGGTCGTCACGGCGCTCGCGGCGCTGGCCATCGCCGTCATCGTCGCAATGCTCCTGGCGCAGCTGCTCCTCCGGCCGATTCACGTCATCAGAAGCGGGTTGACGCGCCTCGGCCGGGGTGAATTCGGTGTCCAGCTCAACCTCGATCAGCACGACGAGTTCGGCGAGCTCGGGACGTTCTTCAACGCGATTAGCGAGCAACTGTCGGTCGATCGGTCTCAAATGGCCGGACAGGTCGCCAACCTGGAGTCGGCCGTCGAGCACCTCGAGGACGCCGTCGCCATTGTCAACGCCAAGGGGGAGCTCCTGTTTGCCAATCCCGCGATGCGTGGCCTGCTGCCGACGGCTGCGCCCGGCGTCGCGCTCCCGGGCTTGGTGCCGGCGGATCATGCGCTCCTCCGGCTGTCGGAGCAAACGCTCGTGAGCCGCCAATCGCGTGGGCCGCTCTCCGCCGCCTTCGGAGATGCTGGCGAGCGGCTCGTGATGACGCACGCGATTCACGACCCGAAAGGCGACCTGGTCGGGATCATGCTCATCGCGCGCAATCTCGAATACCTCAGCCAGGTGCAGTCGACGATCCGCTACTCACGCAAGCTTGCCGCCCTCGGCCGTCTGTCCGCCGGCGTCGCGCACGAAGTCAAGAATCCACTGAACGCGATGATGATCCATCTCGAGCTGTTGCGGCAGGTGTTCGCCACGCGCCGTGGATCGCCCCGGTTGGTGGCTGCAGCAGCGGCCGCGGTTGCGGGTCCGAGCGCCGGCAGCCAGGCGGTTCCCGGGTCGGCGATAGATGAGTCGGAAGCCCTCGAGCACGTTGACGTGATCGCCAGCGAAATCCGTCGCCTCGATGAGGTCGTGCAGGGGTTTCTGAAGTTCACGCGCCCGGAAGACCTCAAGCTTCAGCCCGTCAGCCTTCCGGCGCTGTTCGCTGAGGTGATGCCGATCATCAGGCCGGAAGCCGAGCGCGCCAGAGTCCAGGTGAGCGTCGACTGCGACGGCGTGCCCGACGTAAACGGCGATCTCGCCATGTTGCGCCAGGCGTTTCTCAACCTCGCGCTCAACGCCTGCCAGGCGATGCCGAACGGCGGGGTGCTTCGCGTGCATGCCGAATCCGTCCGAGGACGCCGCGTTGCCGTCTCAATTGCTGATACCGGTGTGGGCATCCATCCCGACCACCTGCAGCGGATTTTCGATCTGTATTTCACGACAAAAGAGCGGGGGAGCGGGATTGGCCTCTCGATGGTATACCGCACAGTACAGATGCACGACGGCGAGATTGAGGTACAGTCAACACCAGGGGCCGGGACGACGTTCCGTGTCCTGCTCCCACAGGCCTAGGGATGCATAGCAGACGCCTCGTCGGCGCTCTCGCGATCGCGCAGGTGTGGTGTCTGGCGTTTCTCGGAGGCGCGTGCGCGCGGCCCAAGGCGAAGACGCTCGTGGAGGGACCACCCCTCGAGATGCCGGCGCCGCCGCCTCACGACATCGAAGCCAACGAGTCCGAGCCACCGGAGCCCGTTCTCCTGCCGACCGAGCCGGCGCGCAATACACCGCCGCGAGCGCGGCCCACTCCGCCGGCGCGCGAGCCGCGCGAGGCTGACGCACCAAAGCCCGAGGTTCGGAAACCGGAGCCCGCGACCGAGGCTGAGGCACCGAAAATCGAGGATCCGCCAAAACCCCCGACAACGCTTCAAACGACTCCCGCCGAGGCGCAGGAAGAAGTCGAGCGGAATATCCGCTCGACACTTGCGCGCGCGCAAAGCGATCTGAATCGGATTGATTACACGCGGCTGAACCGGGACGCCCGGACGCAGTACGACACCGCCAAGAGTTTCATCCGCGACGCCGATCTCGCCGTCAAGTCCAAGAACCTCGTGTACGCCAAGAGCCTCGCCGACAAGGCCGCAACGCTTGCCGTGCAGCTGAGCGGCAAGTAGCCCCACGTATTCAATATCTTGCGACTGCCCTAAAACATAGGCACAATATGTGGTGTTACACGCTTGACAAACGCTCCAGGCGAGCGCATATTTGCTCGCCTAGCGCGAACCAGCCAACGGGCGAGGATCCCCCAGCTTCTCGAAACGGGCAAGCAACACTCCGCGCGCCACTCATACCGAAAGCTTGCCGATTGACTCCCGGGGTGGGGAGTCGAGGGCTGGATTCGATCGTCGATCGGAGACACCGATGAAGGAACGTGCTGCCATTCACGTCGCAGGGGCCAGTCAGCAAACGGCGGAGACTGGATCGACCACACCGCTCGGAAGAACGGACCCCCGAACCATCAGCCATGAGCCATCAGCCATGACTCGCGAGCCCCGTGAGCAATGTGCTGCGCCCCTCGAGCCTCGTCCCGCGAGCCCAGGCTTGGCTTTTCCTCGATTTTTCGCGTCCCCGGGCGTTGACCCCTTTGATGAGGTGGAGTGGGAGCTGCGCGACGCCGTCATCGGCAACGAACGCGGCGAGGTCGTCTTCGAGCAGCGCGACGTCGAGATCCCGAAGGCCTGGTCGCAGCAGGCCACCAACATCGTCGCGTCGAAGTACTTCCGTGGTCAGATTGGCGCGCCGAGCCGTGAGCACAGCGTCAAGCAGCTCATCGGCCGCGTCGTAAGCACCATCACGGACTGGGGCCGCCGGCAGAAGTATTTTGCGAGCGATGAGGACCTGCGCGCCTTCAGCGACGACTTGAAGCACATCCTCGTCTACCAGAAAGCGGCGTTCAACAGCCCGGTCTGGTTCAACTGCGGGTTCGAGAAAGCGCCCCAGTGCTCGGCGTGCTTCATCAATTCCGTCGACGACACGATGGACTCGATTCTCACGCTGGCCAAGACCGAAGGCATGCTGTTCAAGTTCGGCTCCGGCACCGGGACCAATCTGTCGACGATCCGCTCGTCGCGAGAATTTCTCGCCGGCGGAGGCACCGCGTCGGGCCCCGTCAGCTTCATGAAGGGCTACGACGCGTTTGCGGGCGTCATCAAGTCCGGCGGCAAGACCCGCCGCGCCGCGAAGATGGTCGTCCTCAACGCCGACCACCCGGATATCGTCGAGTTCATCAATTGCAAGGTTGAGGAAGAAAAGAAAGCCTGGGCCCTTATCGATGCCGGATATGACGGTTCTTTCACCGGGCCCGCGTATTCCTCGGTGTTCTTCCAGAACTCGAACAACAGTGTCCGCGTGACGGATGACTTCATGCGCGCGGTGATGGACGATGGCGATTGGGACACGCATGCCGTCACGACGGGAGCGGTCGTCGACACCTACAAGGCACGCGATCTCATGCGCCTCATCGCGGAGGGGACCTACATCTGCGGCGATCCGGGCATGCAGTTCGACACGACGATCAACGAGTGGCATACCTGCTCGGAGACCGATCGGATCCGCGCGAGCAATCCGTGCTCGGAGTACATGTTCCTCGACGATTCGGCGTGCAATCTCGCGTCAATCAACTTGATGAAGTTCGTGAAGGCGGTGGAACAGCGTGATCCTTCGGGTAACGAGCTACGAGGAGCGACCGCCGAGCCACGAGCCGCGAGTACCGAGTTCGACGTGGTCGCCTACAAGGCGGCCGTCCGCACGCTCATCACGGCGCAGGAGATCATCGTCGACAACGCGAGCTATCCCACGCCGGCTATCGCGAAGAATTCGCACGCCTACCGCCCGCTCGGCCTCGGCTACGCGAACCTGGGCGCGCTTTTAATGTCGCGCGGACTTCCCTACGACAGCGACGCCGGCCGGGATTATGCGGCCGCGCTTACAGCGCTCATGACCGGGGAAGCCTACGCGCAGTCGGCGCGCATCGCGCGCGACCATGGTGGCCCATTCTCCGGCTATCCGGCCAACGCCGAGCCGTTCATGCGCGTCACGCAAAAGCATCGCGGCGCGATGCGCGATGTCAACGCACGCAACGTGCCGCCCGATCTTTGCCAGGCTGCGAAGGCCTCGTGGGACGAGGCCGTCGAATTGGGCGAGCGGTTCGGCTACCGCAACGCGCAGGTGACCGTGCTCGCGCCGACCGGCACGATTGGATTCATGATGGATTGCGATACGACCGGCGTCGAGCCGGACATCGCGCTCGTCAAGTACAAGAAGCTGGTCGGCGGCGGCCTGATGAAGATCGTCAACCAGACCGTGCCAATGGCGCTCGCCAGGCTCGGCTACACGCCGCAGCAGGTGGACGCGATCGTCGAGTACATTGATCTCAACGAAACGATCGAAGGCGCGCCGGGGCTGAAGCAGTCGCATCTGCCGGTCTTCGATTGCGCGTTCAAGGCGGCCAAGGGCCGGCGGTCCATCGAGTACATGGGCCACATCAAGATGATGGGCGCGACGCAACCGTTCATCTCAGGCGCCATCTCCAAGACCGTGAACGTCCCGAAAGAGGCCACCGTCGAGGAAATCATGCAGGCCTACATTCAGGCCTGGAAGCTCGGCGCAAAAGCGATTTCCATCTATCGCGACGGCAGCAAGCGCACGCAGCCGCTGAACACGTCGAAAGGCGATGACAAAGGCCAGAACAAGGCCTTCTCCGGGCAGGGCGCGACAGCCGCCAGCCCGGCTGACGTTCAGGCGACGGCGCGAACGCCCGTGCGCCGCAAGCTGCCCGACGAACGCCAGGCCATTACCCACAAATTCGACATCCAGGGGCACGAAGGCTACATCACGGTTGGTCTCTTCGAGGACGGGCAGCCAGGCGAGATCTTCCTCGTCATGGCGAAGGAAGGCTCGACGATCTCAGGATTTGCCGACGCCTTTGCACAGGCGATCTCCTACGCCCTGCAGTACGGTGTTCCGCTCCAGGCGCTCGTCGACAAGTTCAGCCACGTCCGGTTCGAGCCCTCGGGCATGACGCGCAACCCCGAGATCCGATTCGCGAAGTCCATCGTCGACTACATTTTCCGCTGGCTGGCGTCGAAGTTCCTGTCGCCCGAAGCGCAGTTCCATGCCGGCGTGAACGGCCGCGAGCTCGATGAGCACGCGGGTCACACGCTGATGCCAACCGGCGCAACCTCCGCGGTTCCGGCCGTCGGAAGCGGGGCGGCGGCCGCCCCGCCCGGACCGTTCTCGACGATTCAGAATCAGGAAGACGCACCGCCGTGCTCGACCTGCGGGTCGATCATGATCCGCAGCGGCGCGTGCTACAAGTGCGTCAACTGTGGGAACACGTCAGGCTGCGCATAGGACCGGACACGGCCTTCATTCCTCGAGAACGACTTTATCGAATCGGTAGCTGAATTCGTTGGCGACATACAGGGTGTGTTCGTCCGGGCACGCGATCGCGTGGATCGAGTCGAACCACCCCGGCAGCCGCCCGAGCTTGCCGAACGTGCCGAGGATCCTGCCGTCGAGGCTCATTTTGTAGACCTTGCCGACGCTGCCGATGAAGATGACCTGATTGGGCCCCGGCGTGATGCACTCGGACCATGTGAGCCCGTCCAGATCCCATTCCTGCTTGAACTTGCCGTCGGTGTCGAATACCTGGACCCGGCTATTCTGGCGATCGGCGACGTACAGATTCGAGCTCCGATCGATCACGATGCTGTGCGGCGTGTTGAACTGTCCCGGGCGCGTTCCGCGATCGCCCCAGTACTTGATCAGGTTTCCTTCCCTCGAGAACTTCGCGACGCGCGAGTTGCCGTACCCGTCGGTGACGTAAGTGCTCCCGTCCGGCCCGACGGCAGTGTCGGTCGGTTGATAGAAGCTCGCCGGCGCAGGTATGGCACGCTCGATGCCGTGCGTCAGATAGACCCAGGGCTCGAGCCGCCGGCCGAGCGCCTGCACGATGCGCCCCTTCGGGTTGAACTTGACGACGACGTTGTTGCCGGCGTCCACGAGCCACATGTTGTTCTCGGCGTCGAACCTGACGCTGTGCGCCGCGTGGAAGATCGTCGAGCCGTCGCCAATCGACCGGATGAATGAGCCATCGGGCCCGAATTCGAGCAATGGATGGTTGCCGCGGTTCAACAGGAAAATGTGGCCCCTGGCATCGAGCGCCACGCCGACCGCCTCGGAGGGCCAGATGTTGTCGGGCAGCTTGAAGAAGTCTTCGTCGACGTGAAATCTGAGTTGCGGCGCGGCCGGCGATGCCGCAGCCGCCCGGCCGGTCGGTGCGGCTCGCTGGCTCTGACCGGAGACAACGGAAGCCACAACGGTCGCTAGCAACAGCGTCGCCGGCAGTGTTTGATTCATCGGTCTTCCTCCTCGATGGAGACAGATTGTCTACCATTCGCATCCCGAATCCCGAAACCACGGTAGGATTCCGGGAATGGCTGCCCCTCGTCTCCGGTTTCTCGAAGCCGTCCCGCCCGCGAACGTTCGTCCTCGTGGCGCGCTCATCCTGCTGCATGCGTTCCCGCTGAACGCTCATATGTGGGAGCGTCAACTCGCGCTGGCCTCGCACGGCTGGCGCATCCTCGCGCCCCACTACCGCGGAATCGACGCCCCAGGGTCCCAGACGCGGGAGCCCGGTTCGGGCGGTCCCCTCGCTACGACCGTTGACGATCAGGCCGCTGACGTCATCGATCTTCTGGACTCGCTGCACATCGAAGACGCCGTAATCGGGGGACTCTCGATGGGCGGCTACGTCGCGTTCGCGATGTTCCGGCGCGCGCCGACCTATTTCCGGGGCCTCGTGCTCGCCGACACGAGGTCGCAGGCAGATACACCGGAAGGCAGGGAGGCGCGAACAAAGATGTTGGACCTCGTCCATGCTCGAGGTCCCGAAGCGATCGCCGACGACATGCTCCCCAAGCTTCTCGGCGCCACGACGCTCGCCACCCGTTCTGCGATCGCGGCCGAGGTTCGATCGATGATCCTCTCCAACACGTCCGAGTGGATCGCAAGCGCGATCCGCGTGTTGATGAGCCGGCCCGACTCCACGCCGGTCCTGAAATCGATCCGCGTTCCGACGTTAATCATCGTCGGCGAGGAGGACATCCTGACGCCGGTTTCCACTGCGGAGGACATGCATTCGCGGATTGCCGGATCCGACCTCGTCCGCATTCCGGCTGCCGGACATCTTCCAAACCTGGAGCAGCCTGAGGCATTCGATGCGGCCCTCGCGCGATTCCTCGACCATCGGGTATAGTCGACCGCATGCGGAAAATCTGTCTGGCGGTGGCTGCCCTGACGCTCGCTTCCGGGACGCTCGGCGCGCAGGAGGCGAAAAGCCTCGATGACCTCCTGGATCTCTATGTGCGTGACGGCGAGGTCTATTACCGCGCCCTGAAGAGCAACCGAATCAAGCTCGACACCTTCGTCAACCACATCGCCAGTGTGTCAAGCGATGGAGCGTCGCGCGAAGAACGCTTGGCTTTCTGGCTCAATGCTTATAACGCCATTGTCCTCCGTACCGTCGTGGATCACTATCCCATTGAGGGGCACGCGTCGGCGTACCCACCGAAAAGCATTCGCCAGATTCCGGGCGCGTTCGAGCGGCTGACGCATCGCGTGGCCGGCCGCACCATGACCCTCGATCAAATCGAGCAGACCGTGCTGCCCGAGTTCGAGGATCCGCGCGTCTACCTGGCCCTGGGCCGCGGGGCGCGTGGTGGCGGCCGCCTTCGCAGCGAGGCGTACACGGCAGCGCGGGTAGAAACCCAGCTCGCCGAAGTTGCTAATGAATGCGTGGCGCGCCAGCAGTGCGTCAACTTCGACCGAGCTGCCAACAAGATTGTCCTGTCACCAATCTTCTCGTGGCGAGAAAAGGAGTTCACGAGCGCCTATGCCTCGAAGGCGCCTGACATCTACTCCAGCCGAAGCCCCATCGAGCGCGCCGTGCTGGCCTTCGTTGCGCCCAAGCTGCTGAACACAGAAAAGGAAGCGTTGGAGGCGAACACCTTTCAGATTAGCTACGGGCCATTCGACTGGCGCCTCAATGACCTGACCGGCCGCGGTGGACGGTAACCCTGTCCCTGCATGGATCTCCAACTGGGCGGTAAGGTCGCCATTGTTACGGGTTCGTCGCGGGGGTTGGGTCTGGCGACGGCGATGGCGCTCGCCGAGGAAGGGTGCTATGTGACCATCTGCGCGCGCGGGGAAGCGGGTCTCGACGAAGCAAGAGCGAAACTGGAGAGCTCGCCAGCGAGCATTGGCCGCGTGCTGGCGCTGAAGGCGGACCTTGCCAGCAGCGCGGGTCCAGCCGCCGTCATCGCTCAAACCGTGGACGCGTTTGGGGGCCTCGACATTCTCGTGAACAACGTCGGCCTCGCGAGAGGTGCCGGCATCACTTCGACGTCGGATGCCGAATGGCAGGAGGCCCTCGATCAGACGTTGTTCCCGGCCATCCGGGCGTCGCGCCTGGCCGTGCCCCTCATGCGGCGTCGCGGCGGAGGATCGATCGTCATGATTGCATCCATCTGGGGCCGCGAATCTGGCGGGCGCATGACGTACAACGCCGTCAAAGCCGCCGAAATCAGCCTCGCCAAGGCCATGGCGCAACAGCTTGCGCCAGACAACATCCGCGTCAACAGCGTGGCGCCTGGATCGATTCGATTTCCGGGTGGGTCGTGGGACCGTCGGGTGCACGACGATCCAGAGGGAATAGCCGAGTTCGTGAAGCGGGAGCTACCCTTCGGGCGGTTCGGCCGCCCCGAGGAGGTCGGGGCGGTCGTGGCGTTCCTTGCGTCTCCCCGTGCGAGCTGGATCAGCGGGGCAAGTGTGCCCGTTGACGGCTGCCAGTCACGCTCCCAGATCTGGCATCCGAGTGCGTGTCTTCGTTGCGAGAGCTGCTGGTCGATCGACCGCCGCTTGAGATTCGGCGGGAAACGGAGGGCCGCCCGACTCTGACTCGAACCGTGACGCCTTCAGGGTTTTCGTACTCACTCCCCTGAGCCATCTCACTTTCGTTGCCGTCCCACGAGTGAAGGAAGAAACCTCTGCGCCGCACTCGCGGCTCGTGTGCAATCATCTGCACGCCTCCTCAATGAACCTCATTGACTCCCAATTCCCAGAGTAACAGTACCGTTCACTCGGTCAAGAAGAAAAAGCAGAAAACGAAGAAAAAATGCCGCGCGACGTCGCTGCCGCAGCGACCGCGCGAGCCTCGTGGTCGCCGTCGCGGCACCAAAAGCGCTGGTCCAGCCAGCGCTCCTAGCGCGAGCGAGGCCTCGCAAAGGCGAACCAATAGACCGGAGCCCCTGACAAGATGAGCAAGATCGTGATACTGGTCGACACAGGTTCGTGCGCGAGCGCGTTGATCACGAAAGCGACGACTGAGATCACGAAAACCGCCGGGATGAATGGATAGCCAACCGCGCGGTACGGCCGGTTGAGATCCGGCCGCCGCCGCCGCAGCCGGTAGATCGCTGCCACGCCGAGCGCGTAAAACGGCCAGATCGCAAGGACGAACGTGTCGGTCAGCGATTCGAAGCTCCGACTCAGCACCAGCGCCATTCCGAGCAGCCCTGCCAGCAGGATCGCCACGTAGGGTGTCCGGTAGCGGGGATGGATCTTAGCGATCGTCTCAAAGAACAGCCCGTCGTCGGCCATGGCGAAAAAGACGCGCGGGCTGGCCAGCATGCTCCCGTTCAGCGAGCTGAACGACGAAATCATGACGAACATCGAGACCACGACCACACCGCCTCTCCCGAAGAGCGCGAGCATCGTGTCTGCTGCGACGAGCTGCGACTCGGCCACGCGTCCAATGGGGTTGACGTAGAGGTAGGCGACGTTGGTCATCAAATAGATCGCGATGATCGCGAGGGTTCCCAGAATGATGGCTCTGGGCAGATTCCGGTCGGGACTCTTGACCTCACCTGATGCAAACGACAGGTCAGCCCAACCGTCGTAGGCCCACAGGATGCTGACGAGCGCGAGCCCCATACCACCCATTGCGAGGGGAGCGACGGCGTCCGTCCCGCCTCCCGAACCCTGCCCCGTCAAATTGGACAACGTTGCGCCATGGCTGCCGCCGAGTACGAAGGCTGACACCGCCAGAACTGCCAGCGCCGTGAATTTCGCCCAAGTCGCGATTCCGACGACGAAGGCGCCGATGTGTGCGCCGCGGATATTCACGGCCGCGGCGAACGCGATTGCGCCTGCCGACAAACTGCGCGCGACGAGATAATGATCGATTGGATCGATATTGAGGGACCTCAAAAGGTATTCGCCGAAGACGATCGCGATGCCCCCGAGAGCGTTGGCGCGGATGAGGATCAGCTCCGACCAGCCGAAGAGGAACGCTGGCAACCGACCCCAACCTTCACGAAGATACGCGTAGAGGCCGCCCGTCTCCGGCAGCGCGGCCGCGAGCTCTCCGAGCGACAGCGCACCGCAAAGCGTGATCGCTCCGCCAGCCAGCCAGAGCAGCAACATGACCCTCGGGTCAGGCACCTTCTGCGCGATGCCTGCCGGCGATCGGAAGATGCCGGACCCGATCGTGATCCCGATGACGAGCGCAACCGAGCTCCAGAGCCCGAGGGTGCGCGGCAGTTTTGACGTCATTTTGCTGTCAGCGAAGCCTTGAGCCATTTTCACGTTTGCCATTCCTTCGCCTGCCTGGTACTATCCCGGGGTTCCCAGAGCGCCCGCCGCGCTGGGTGAAACGCCATGCTCCCGGCCCTGACGGCTCGTCACGAAAGCCCGCTCGATCTCGCGTTGCGGCAGCTCGTGACCAGGCACGATCACCTGGTCGCCGCGGCTTCCCCTGACGGACTTCACCTTGACAATCGAGCTGACGAGGGCGACCGACCTGACACCCCCGACCTTCACGTTACGGCCGTCCGACGACTTCCCCCGACTGTTGCGCGCTTTGCGCCCTTCCCAGAAACGCTCGATCGCCGGCTCACCGACGCCCTCGTGTCGCGCGGCGTCCGTCAGCTCTACACACATCAAACCGAAGCCATCGGCCACACGCTCTCTCGCCGCAACGTGGTCATCGTCACGCCGACCGCGTCAGGCAAGACCTTGTGCTACAACGCGCCGGTCCTGAACGCGATTCTCAATGACCCGTCGAGCCGCGCGTTGTATCTGTTTCCCACCAAGGCACTTGCCCAGGATCAGCTTGCCGAGCTGCATGGTCTGTGCGAAACCATCGCCGCGTCGAGCGGCGAGCAGGTCGGTGTCTTCACCTACGACGGTGACACGCCCCAGGACGCGCGCCGCGCCATCCGCTCGCGCGCGCAGGTCGTGCTCAGCAATCCAGACATGGTGCACTCGGGCATTCTTCCGCACCACCCCCGGTGGGCC
>DATKHR010000299.1:0-11689 GCA_035510155.1 Vicinamibacterales bacterium | reverse complement strand
TTATGCCCGGGATGCGTGCGGCGAGCGTCTCCACGTCCGCCGCAGCGCAGTTGTCTGGCAGCAAGGGCGGCCGGCAGGCGGTGCCGCTGGCCGGCAATCCGCGCCGCATCGCGATGATTCCCACCGGCCCGATGCCGGTGGGCGGCGCGATGGGGCCGTCGCCGACGGGCGCCACGGGGACGATGCCGATGGGCCCGGTGACGGGGCCGCAACCGATGCCGGGGATGGGGATGGATCTGAGCGACGTGCCCGAAGCACTCGTCCCGTACCTCACAACGCTCGACGAGCTCGCGCACGCGCCGCAGCCGATCCCGCCGCACGACCACACGCT
Organism: Vicinamibacterales bacterium; assembly: GCA_035510155.1. Taxonomy (GTDB): domain Bacteria; phylum Acidobacteriota; class Vicinamibacteria; order Vicinamibacterales; family CAVVIG01; genus DATKHR01. The sequence continues at coordinate 11,358 of DATKHR010000299.1, read as the reverse complement.
ACACGTGCCGCTGTTCTTTCACGTGATGAGCGGCACGCGGGGGACGCCCGTGTTTCAAAGCGCGCCCCTCAACCCCGGCGGGACGTATGCCTCGCCCGTCTTTACCCTCGCGGCGACGTATAACTACATGTGCGGCATCCATGGGCCGACCATGAGCGGCACGGTCACGGTGCAAGCCGGAGGGCCAGCCAGCGTGACGGTCACGATTGGCGACTTCTTCTTCGCGCCGGCCAACGTCACGATCGGCATCGGCGGGCAAGTCACCTGGATCAACAGCGGCCCCAGCCAGCACAGTGTCCTCGAGCGGGGTGGCGACAACCTGCCGTCGTACTGTTTCAACGGCCGTTCCTTCATCGGCAACTCGCCGACGATCGCCGCACACGCCGGTCAGCGGATTCGCTGGTACGTCTTCAACCTCGATCTCAGCATGAACTGGCACAACTTTCATCCGCACGCGCAGCGCTGGCGCTTCGCCAATGAAACCATCGACGTGCGCGGCATCAGCCCGGCTGAGTCATTCGTTGTCGAAACGACGGCGCCGCCAGTCATCCTGCTCCCGGCGGCACTCGAGGCTGCGCAGCATCCTGGACACCGCCGTCCGCATGCGCAGCCGTATCACCTGCGCGGCGATTTCCTTGTCCACTGCCACGTCGAGATGCATATGATGATGGGCCTCGCCGCGCTCGTCCGCTCGCATCAGACGGTCTGGCTGACGCCGGCCGAGGCCCACGATCTCCGCGCAACAATCGGACTCGCCCTCGATCCGGGCAATAACAACTGTCCGTCCGTGACGCTCGATCGTTGTCAACAGGCGATAGGCGGGCGATGGGAGGAGCTGCCGGGCCTGCCGCAGATCACGTTCATGCATGCCGTGCTGCTGGGAAATTCGTCGCGGATTCTCTATTGGGGATATGGGCAGCGGCCCGATCAATCGAGACTGTGGGATCAGACGACCGGGCTGTACACCGCGCCGGCGAATCAGCCGATTGCGATCGCCTTGGACGAGAACATCTGGTCGGGTGCCCACGGGCAGCTGAACGACGCGCAGGGCACGGTGTTGGTACACAGCGGGTTCATGACGGGTGGGGGCGTGACCGCCGATACCGAGCGCCGCGCGTTCCTGTTCAATCCGGCGACGAACACGTTCGCGGCCGCCACGCCGCTGCACACGGGGCGGTTCTATCCGACAACGCTCACACTCGGCGACGGCACGGCGCTGACGTTGTTTGGCGAGGATCACGCGCACGCCGCGGGCGTCGGCGTTCAATCGTTTGAAATCTTCACGCCTGGCGGCGCAGGGGCGTGGAGCGCGCCGAAGACGGTCCCGTTCAACTATTTCTACTACCCGTGGACCTTCCTGCTGCCGGGTGGCGATCTGTTCATCGCGGGGCCGCAGAAACCCGCCAGGCGTTTCACGCCGACCGCCGCGGTGATCGTAGACAATCCAGCGCTTCAGTACAACCAGATCTCATCCCAACGCGGCGTCAACATGGACGGCACCGCTGTGCTGCTGCCGCTTAAGCCGCCCGCCTACGCGCCGCGCGTGATGATCCTCGGCGGGAGCGCGGCCGATGCGCAGCAGACGGCGGAGTGGATCGATCTCTCGGCGACGCATCCCGCGTGGCAGGCGCTGCCGAACCTCAATGTGGCGCGCGACAAGGTGAATTCCGTGCTGCTGCCTGATGGACGCGTCCTCGTCATCGGCGGCATCCAGACGCTGCCGGACGGCGGTCCGGCCGAGATCTTCGACCCGGAGGATCCGACGAGCGGATTCCTGCTCGGACCGAACATGAAGTACATCCGCGGCTATCACTCTGCCGCGCTGTTGCTCCCGGATGGGAGCGTTGTCATGGGAGGCGATCCGAACGGCGGTACGACGCCGAACGAGCGGTATCGACCTTCGTACTTCTTCAAGCCACGGCCGTCGGTCACCGCCTCGCCGGCAACAGCAGGGTACGGAGCCCCACTGGCGATTCAGACGCCGCTGCCAGCATCGATTGCCGAAGTCGTCCTGATGCGGGCCAGCGCCGTCACCCACGGGTTCAATCAGAACCAACGATATGTGAGCTGCGTGATCACCGGCCGCACGGCGACTGAAGTGCGCGCGACGGCGCCACCTGACGGCAATATCGCGCCGCCCGGATGGTATCTGTTGTTCCTCGTCGACACCGATCGTGTGCCGTCGACCGGCGCGTGGATTCGACTGAGCTGAGAAGTTGCTCCTGCTCGCCGATCGGAAAAGGGCGCGACTCTTGGGTTTCGGTGGCCCTGCGGGTCTACTCGAGAATCTCGTTCAATCCATCGACCACATGGGCAAGCTCCTCTTCCGAAGCGCGCGCAATCCGTTGCCGCCGTAGATCATCATTTGCGCTCGCGTGCGCCCTTGACGTCGATGGCGAGCATGTCGGAGCTTCCATCGACACGCCCTTCGAGGTCGGCGAGCAATCCCTCGTCCGACAGATCCATGGGATACGAATGCTTCCAGTCGTGGCGCGCCACTTTGTGCAGGCGATGCACGACGTCTCCGTCTCGCACTTCGATGGCCAGTTCCCGGCGTCCATCGAAGCTGCCGGCCGCGATGTTGATGGAGCCGACGATGGCTCGCACCCCGTCGCCGAGCAACATCTTGCCGTGGAGCCGCAAGTGTCTGAGCCTATGGATTTTGATCCCCATATCGTCCATGATCCGGAGTCCTCCGACACCTTCCACGAGCTTGTCCCGCTTCAGTGTGTGCGGCGGCCGCGCCATGACGTGGACCTTCACCCCGCGCCGTGCGGCGCGAACCAGGCACTCGATGACCACCATGTCCTGAAATCGCTCGTTCTGAACCAACAGCCGATGTTTCGATTCGTCAATGAATTGGCAGATGCGGTCGCGTCCGTGAGCCGGGCACCAGACAAGATGACTTTTCTTGCCTGGTTCGAATGGGCGACGGTGCCAATCGGCCTCGAAGCACTCAATCACCTCGGCCACGTCATGGCTGTGGGTCGTGATCACCGCGTAGTCGCGTGTCTCGGTCAGGTTTCTGGTGGCCCAGTTGAACGACTTGACGAACGCCGTGTGCTCATCGACCACCATCGACTTCTCATGCGTGAGATCGAAAGCAGGATTGGCGTCCTTCACCTCGACGTGTGCACGCTCGAGCGCCTTGCGGGCGGCCTCGTTCTCGCGCTCGCCGCTGCGCCGGTGCGGATTGAGGATCACGCGCACGGTAACACCGCGCCGCTTCGCCGCAATCACCGCCTCGAGCATGGCAGGATCGGAGAAGACGAACATCTTCACGCGGAGCGAGCGGGCCGCGCCCTCGATCGCCTCCAGAATCGGCTTCGCGGTGTCGTCCGGGAGGACAATCAGCGAGCGCGCCATGAGAGATCCGTCGGCGTGATTTGCTCCTGGCTGGAGCGGGATGCGGGTGACCCTGGTGACGCCGCCGCCCTGGTCCAGTACAAGTGCGCGTAGATGCCGTTGGCGGCGAGCAGAGCGTCGTGCGCGCCCTGTTCAGCGACGATCCCGCCCTGCACGACGATCACTCTATCGGCGCGGCGAAGTGTGTCGAGCCGATGGGTGATCATGATGACCGTCCGGCCCTTCATGAGGCGATCCAGCCCCCCCATCACGAGCTGCTCGGCTTCGGTATCGAGCGACGAGGTGGGCTCGTCGAGGATGAGAATGGGCGCGTTCCGGATGAACGCACGCGCAATGCCGATACGTTGCCGCTGGCCGCCGGACAGCGTGAGGCCTCGCTCGCCGACGAGCGCGTCGTACCCGCCTGGCATCTTCACGATGAACTCGTCGGCATGGGCGAGCTCGGCGGCGGATATGATCTCGGCGTCGGTTGCACGATGGCGCCCGTACGCGATGTTTTCGCGGACCGTGCCGTGAAACAGCACGGTCTCCTGCAACACGAATCCGATGTGACGGCGTATCCCTCGAAGCGTGAAGTCGCGAATGTCATGGCCGTCAATCAGGATCCGGCCGGAGGTGGGATCGTAAAAACGCGGAATCAAGCTCGCAATCGACGACTTGCCGCTGCCCGTCGCGCCGACGATGCCGAGGAATTCGCCGGGGGCGACGGAGAATGTGATGTCTCGGAGCAGCGGAGCGTCGGGCTGGTAGGAGAACGCGACGTGCTCGAACTCAATCGCGCCGGTGAATGGCTCGGGTTCGCGGGCCCCGGGCCGCTCCTGGGCGCTCATCGGGATCTCGAGGATGGACTGGATGCGCTCGAGCCCGACGTTGGTCTGCGCAATCGCGTTGGTCATCTTCGCCAGGTCCTGAACCGGCTTGAAAAATCGGCCGAGATACGCCAGAAACACGGTGAGCGACCCGACAGTCATCCCGCCGGCGAGAATGAGTCCCGTTCCGCGCCATAAGACGACAGCCGTGCACGATGCGACGATGAGTCCGACCAAGGGCGACAGCAGCGATTTGATGCGCCTGGCGCTGAGCGCCGCGTTGACCGTGGCCTGGCTCGCCTCTCCCAGCCGCGCGAGCTCGACGTCTTGAGCGCCCAATACCTGCACGGTCCTCATGGACTCGAGCCCAACCTGCACGATGGCAACGATGTCGCTCTGCCGCCGCCTCAGTTCGCGCGTCGCCTTCTTGACCGCTCTCCTGAATCGCGCCGCGAACAGCAGCAACGCCGGCGTGATCGCGACGACGATCAGGGTGATGCTCCAGTTGAGCCAGAGCATCAGGCCGAGCATCCCGATGATGGTCATGCCATCGATGAGGATGGCGAGCGTCGATTCTGAGACGAAATCCTGCACCGTCGCCACGTCCTCGGTGATCGTGCTGAGGAGCAGTCCGGTCTGGTGGGTGTCGTAATAACTAAAGGAGAGACACTCGAGGTGGTCGTAGACGCGCATGCGGAGATCGTTCGCCACCCACTGTCCGACGCTCTCAGTGAGGTAGTTGTCGACGTACGACGCGAGGCCGCCAAGTACGGTCAGTAGGACGACACCGCTTGCGGCGATGGCGGCGAGCGCCTTGGCGTTGGCCGTCAGAGCCGGGCCGAAGACAGCGAGCATCCACGCCGGGGGAGGATGCTGTCCGACGGCGTAATCGATGACCACTTTGAGCGGCCATGGCGCTCCCAAACCGGCAATCGTCTCCACGAGCATCGCGACAAAGATGATAGCGAGCGACACGCGGTAGGGCCGGGCGAGATCCAGCACCAGGCGCATCATTCGCCTGTTCGGTGGCGTTGATGCCGGAAGCCGCGACATCATGCCCGTCCGTCCATCAATGGAGTCTGAACCGGCTGCGTGGCGCGTCGATCGACGAATCGGCCGACACGCAGAAGTCGAGCGGCGGCGAGCGCGAGCGGCGCGCCAGCGATCGTCGCAATCGCGCCGACCCTCGTTTCGACGAGAAGCGGACCATCCGGAAAGACCGCGCTCGCCAGGAACAAGCTGAACGCCACGCCTGGCGAGGCGGCGAACGCGATGACGATCAGATCTCTCCAGCCGATATCACGCGGCGGCGCCACGCCGGACGTCACCGCGAGGAGAACGGCCGCGAGAATGCCCAGTGGTCGGCCGGCGAGCGACGCGGCCAGCACGGCCCAGGTGCCGGTGTCGAAGCCGTGCAGCAGGACGCCGGCGTTCACGAGACCGAAGAAGAACGCAACGCCTTGCACCGGATACGCGAACGTGGACTCGAAATGACCTGCTGCGCCGTGCGCGCCACGGGAAGGGGCGAACTCGTCGAGGGAGCGCGCCGAACGGGAAAAAAACGGCACAATCGGCAGCAGCGACAAAGCCGGATGCACGCCTGCCCAATAACAACCCAGCCACGCGAGCGGACCCGCGAGGGACAGATACGGCCACATCGAGCGGACTCGCGATTGCCGGAGCGCGATCGAGATGGCGATGGCAGCGATGATCAACCCGCCGGCCCCTGGATGGACGGTAGCGGCCAGACGGTGACGCGAAATGGCGGCCAGGCCCACGACATCGCCGACAATGGCCACCAGCATGAGAAAGCTGATGGCGACGCCACGGCGAAACACAATTCTCCCGAGGGCGAGGCAGAGAAAGATATCTGCGCCGCATGCGATAGGCCATCCCTGTCTCAGCACTAGTTCGTCGGCCGTGTGGATGTACGTGATGTAGACGGCGACGGCTCCGATCGTTCCGCCGGCGCCTGCGATGACAGGCAGTATGGCGCGGCGCCAGGGATGGAATGCGCCGCCGGGCAGGGTCGCCTCAATGACCTCCTGCGCGACATAGGCAAGCCCGAACGCCAGACCGATGTCGTTCACGGCAAACGCGAGCGCCTGGGCGACGCGGAAATAGCCGTCGCCGGCGGTATTTGCCCAGATCACGGCGATCACACCTCCAAGCGGCAGGAGCAGGTAGTACTCGAGCGCGAGCGTCCACGCGCGAGTCACGGCTGGCTTTCCCGGTGAATCACGCCCGCATCGACGGTCTCGCCGGTCCTGGAGATGGCCTGGAAGAAAAGATCGTCGCCAGCAATCTCATTGAGCATGAAGCTGCGATCCTGATCGAACCCTGCCGCCGTGTTGATCGACCGCTTCAGATCGCCCTTGCGAAGCTCGCCCGCGGCTCCGGATACGAAGTAGTAGATGCCCTTCTGAGGCTTGAGGCGCTCGTAAATGTGATCGTGTCCGGAGTAGACGACGTTCACGCCGAACTTGACGAACAGGGGCTCCAACTTGACGCGCAGCTCGATCTCGGATCCATGCCGGCCGCCGTCCGAGTAGATCGGATGATGGAAGTAGGCGATTTTCCACGCTTCACGGGCGTCTCGGAGCGCGCTCTCGAGCCACGCGAGCTGTCGTGGATCAAGGTAATTGCTGTCGAGCACCAGAAAGCGGACGTTGCCCCTCGTATACGTGTAGTAACGCTCGCCGCCCATATTGAACGGCTGGTACGTGTCGTTGCTGGTCTTGTCGTGGTTCCCCAGCGACGCGTAGAACTTCACGCCGGCGGCGAGCAGCGGCATGTACGGCCGCTCGAACTTCTGCACGAAATCGGCGGCGCGCTGACTGCCGTACAGGTTGTCGCCCAGCATGATGACCATATCGAACGGGAATCGGCGATGCCAGCGCTCCATCTGATTCGCGACGTCGTACTCCGGCTGATCCCCCGTTCCGTTGTCACCGATCGCCGCAAACTTGAGCGAGTCGGGCCGATTGGGAAGGGTCGAGAGCTCCTGGGCATGAAATCCCGATCGGGCAAGCGCTGTGACCGCCAGGGCGGCGACAATGAGGCGAAGCAATCGCATTCGGCACCACAGCTCCTCAAGCGGCGTTCAGCATCTTGACACATGCCTCTCTCACGGATGCGCTTCCATGGATAACCGCGGCAGGGGCAACGACATCGACACCGCGCCGGTTTCGCTCACGCGGCGTCCCTCGGCAATCTTCTGCTGCAGGCGCCTGATGAACCGATCGGCGATCGCGGACTCGTAGCCGCCTGCTCGAAAGGCGTCGCTCCATTGCTGCCCGGTCAAGTGCCCCATGAGCTCACACGCCCACGCCACGTCGCCCGTGGAAATCTGCCGAAACAGCTCTTGATGCCACCCCCGGTAGTTGAAGCGAACGAGACCGTTGTCCACGCTCGTGATGAACGGCTCGCGCTCGAAGATGTCGGGGTCGCCGCGTTGGGGCGCGAAGCGGCCCGTCTCCCCCAGCGCGGTGCCGAGATCGCGAACAACATACCACTGCTTCGGGCCATCGCCCGGCTGTCTCACTTCATAGAGCACGTTGTTCTCATTCTTGAGGTCTGAGCTCGCAAACATCATCAGGATAACCAGCAGTCCCTGGTACGGACGCATCCCCACGAACGGGTTCTGCTGCCACGACCAGTTATCGATGGACTTGATGGATTTCTCGGTCAGGCGAAAACGGCCGCCCGGCTCGACGTGCTTGACGCCGTCTGCGTCGGTGAACGTGAGCGACGGCAGGAAGTACACGGGAGGTTGGTGGTAGCCGACTGCCGACAGCACGCGCGAGAGCGTCACTTCGATCGGCCCCTCTGCGCCTTGATCGTTGTGGGGCGGTTGCTTGACGTGCCACTCGCGCCCCAGCGGATCTTTCACCGTCACGCCGGGATTCGTGCCGCGTTGCTTTCGTTCGACGAGTGTGTAGATCGCGTGCGGGTCAGGGGCTCGGTCGCTGCCCCACGGCCCGTCATAGAGGTCCCGGCTTGCGACGTCGGCCGGTCGCTGCCAGAGCTCCGCCACCGGCGCGTCCGAAGCCGGCATCGTTGGCTGCACCTTCCCCGCACAAAAGGGGTAATACAAGGCGACCCATATGGAGACCACGAATGGGGACTTGCGCATCACGTTCGCATCCTTTCAGGGCACGAAGGGAACAACCGCCGTACGACCCGATGCGGGCGTCGATCGCTTGAACGGGTCGCTCACCTTCAGGTACAACCGCCATCCCTCCGGGCTGTGGCCGACGTCCAGGCGCACGAGGTTGGTGGTCGTGTTGTGCAGGCGCAGGCCGAGACCGTACGAGGATTTCAGATGGTGCAGGCCCAGGTCGCCCGCTCGCGGCGCGACTTTGCCGGCATCCGCAAACACCGCGGCGTCCACATGGGTGAAGAGCGCCCAGCGCGATTCCGCGCTGAATGTCTCCATGTCAGTGTCGTGGAAGCGGTAGTCGTGATACCCACGCAGCGTATTCTTCCCGCCGAGGCTCGGCATCAGATAGAAGGGCACGACCTCACCATTCGATGTGTCTGAAAACACCCCCCAGCCGTGCAGCGCGAGGACCCATTGCCTGGTAAACAGCGGCACGAACTGAGCCGCTTCGACTTCGTACCGGCGGAAGCTGTAGGTGCCGGCGTCGCGGTCCGAATAGATGGCGGCCCCTGCCCGGTAGAGGCCCCCGATGGTTGGGTGACCCGCGTGGTCGCGCGTGTCGGCGGCAACCGAGATATCCCCGTGCAGGAAGGTCGGTTGCGTGTGAATTCCGGGCGCGGTTGCCTCGGTGAATAGGTCGACGGTGTTGGGATAGTGCACCTTCGGACCAGTCGCCGTGGACAGATCGGGACGCGGGATCCAGCCGAAGCGCCCGTCGACCGACAGCCAGGGAGTCGGGCGCAGGCGCGCAAAGCTGAGAATGTCCAGATTGTTGAAGCGGTACGCGCTCTGATTGGACACGCTCGAGTCGTTGCCCAAGCCAAAGTATTCGACCGCCATCAGATCCTGGTACATGACCTGTCCGCCAAGCGATAGCCGATCACGGTCGAGATGGGGAAATTCGATCGCCGCCTGATAGGTCTTATAGATATTCCATGAAACCGCTGCCGACGCATCGATGACGGCCCGGCCATCCAGCACGTGGTGACGGTACCCCGGCCCCGCGGAAATCCATCCCGAGCCGGTGATCATGTTGCCCCACTCGACGTACGGTCCGTCTTGCGGGTCCCCGCCGATGGTGTTGTCCGTCGCGTTGATAAACTTTTTCAGCAGGGTCGGCTCCTGCACAATGCCGGGTATGATCGGTGTGACCCACCCCGGCGGCAAGGTCGACGGTGCCTGCTGGGCGAAGACCGCCGGGCCAGACGCCGCGATCATGAGCAGGACGAGCACCTTCCTATCGATCCCACAGCGCATACCGATGCTCCCGTAAATGATACCCGCGCGTAATGCGTCAACGCCGTCGACTGAGCAAGCGCTGGACCAGCGCACTCGACCCTGACCGGCTTACCGAGAGTCGTACGAACCAAAGAACTTAGCGATGGTTCTGTGAGCGCTCTCGTCGTTTGACTCAGCCGTAGAGTGCGTCGAAACCAACAGCCATGTGTGTGATACCAAGCACTGTTCCATCCAACCAGATTCGGAGGTCGGTTCCCTTGATCTCGCGGATCGCGTCGCTCGACCACCAGTTTCAGCGTAGCGGCCAAGCTAGTATGGGAGGCACTCGCTTCCGTCAGTGCCAATCATTAGGATCCGCGCGGAATGGCAACAACCGGCGAAGCGTCAGAAGGTGTCCAATGATCGTTCTCGCTGCTTTTGTCCTGTCCTGTGACCTGATGCTGGACGGTCTTTGCAGCTCGGCACAGCCGTGTCTGAGCGTGTTCCCATTAGAGGCTGCTACGCTCGACGAGTCCGTGCGCGCTGCAAGCGGGGCGGTCATTGAAAGCGGCGAGTCGGTTACACCCGACTCTGAGCAGGTCGTGAGGCAGCCAGCAGGGCCGCCGCCAACGCCGCAACACACGGGCATCAAGGCAATGATCAAGGGCCTGGGAACTGACTTCACACACCTGCCCTCCAAGGAGAATCTGTTCTGGGTGAGCGTCGGCGGCGGATTGGCCCTCGCCGTCCATCCCGCCGACCAAAGCGTGAACGAGGCCATGGTCAACAGCGACTTCGCTCATGATTTCTTCAAGTTTGGCAGCTACCTCGGCGAGCTGTACACACTGCTTCCTGCAGCGGCGACGGTGTACGCAGTCGGTCGCGTGAAGGACGAACCGAAGGTCTCGCATATGGGGATGGACCTGCTCCGGTCCCTCGCCGTCAGCGAGGCGCTCGTGAATGCGTTGAAGTACAGCACCCGACGCGAGCGCCCCGATGGGAGTGGCAAGACCTCGTTCCCGTCCGGTCACGCATCGGATACGTTTGCGTTTGCGACGGCGTTGGAGCGGCACCTCGGATGGAAGGGAGCAGTCCCCGCGTATATCTTCTCGTCCTATGTCGCCATTTCACGCCTGCCCGACAACAGGCATTGGCTCAGCGATGTCGTGTTCGGCTCAAGCGTGGGCATCATCGCCGGGCGAACGGTGACACGCCACGGTCGTGAATTTCCGGTCACGGTCACTGCCGTGCCGGGCGGCGCCGCCATCCTCTACGTGCGACGCGGCCAACAATGACAGGTTAATGTCGCGACAGACCGCCCGCGCAACGCGAACCGGTCCATCCCGTACCGCCGCAAGAGCGCCGCGATCTCCGCAGCTTTCTTCGCGGGCCTTGAGATCGCCACGATTGGGGCATGCTGACGAGAGTGGCGGGCGTGATGCAGTAGCAACGCATCGTCCATCAGCGTTGCGCCAGGCGCGCGATGAGCTCGAGATGGAATCCCTTCGGACCGTTCGGTCCACCTGACGAGCCCAAGCCGTGACAGCCAACGCCTCTTCAAGACGCCACGACAAAATCTTTGGTAGGGACGCGGCCGGATATTCAGCTGGATGTAGGGGTTGATCTTCGGTGCGAAATCGCGAGCGACGAAATGTCGCGAATTTCACCCTGATTTCAAGCGTGGAGGGATGGCCGAGCGGTCGGTCTCGGCCGCCGGCGCACTGCGGTCCCCCCTCCGACAGAACATTGAAAGCGTTACTTCGAGGCGATGGTGGGGTTCACCCAGCCGTTCTTCATCACGCC
>DATKHR010000298.1:0-7038 GCA_035510155.1 Vicinamibacterales bacterium | reverse complement strand
CTCGACAATCGGGTCGCGTGGCGACGTCCAACCGCTCGTGGCGCTCGCGTCGCACTTGAAAGCGCTCGGCCAGGACGTCCGCGTCTGCGTGCCGCCTGACTTCCGCGAGTGGATCGAGAGCCTCGAGATCACTACGACCAGCACTACTGGGCACAACGAGTCCACGTGCTCGGTATCGGCACAGCGCACGCGCCCGGTGCGCCGACGACCGATTCACTCACGAGCGCGCTTGAGCGCACCCTACGACCTGATGTCGCGGCGCGTGCTCGATCCGTCGCGACCGTCGTGCGCCGCGATGGAACGCACGTTGCTGCCGAGAGGCTATTGGCACGAGTCGAGCTGGAACTTCGAACGCGCTAGATGCTTCGTGAAGCCACATTGAGCAAATGAAGAGCGTAGGCCTGCGGGAGCTCAAGAAATCGCTCCCGAAGGCAGGCCTGCCACGGAAATCCGCTAGAGTCGGGAAGCGCGCAGCTTTCGTCGACGAGCCCCGATCTCTACAGCGTGAGGGTGAGCGTCTCCGAGCGGTCCCGCGCCGGTCGGTGCGCCATGTCAGGTTCGGCCGCCGGCCTTCCGGGCGGGTGACCGACCCTGATCGCTGGCCGATGCGACACGTCGCGACGGAGCGCATCAGCGAGCCGGGCTTTGTCATCGGTGTAGATCTGCGCGTCGTATTTCCCGCGCGACACCGCAACATATGCGAGCCGGCGGTCGACGAGCGGTTCGCCCAGGCCGGCCGTCTCCAGGTGTACGAGGACGCGATCTGCGAGTTGGCCTTGGCTGCTGTGGCTCGTGACGGCGTAGCCGTAGTCGAGATGCGGATACCTCTCGAGCGAGAACGCCACGCGGCGACCGGACTCCAGGCGCACGCGCAGGCGGCCCTTCGCCTCAATCCGCTCGATAGTGCCCCGCTCCTGATTTGCGACACGCTGCTCCCTGCACGGCGCGGTAAACTGCACGCGGTCGCCTCGGGCGAAAGCGCGCTCGGTCTCGCGGAACAGCGTCACACCCGGCACGCGTCGGGGATCGTAGATGACGCGCTCGCCCGTGGCGCGCACGACGGTCACCAGATTGGCGGCAATTTTCGCGTCATCGATCCGCGCGTACTCGCCCGCGGCGAGCCCGACGGTTCGGTTGCCCACGGAGTATCGCACGACGTCGCCGGGTGCATATTGCCGGGCCCATTGGCGGTCGGCGCTCGTGACGTCCTGCCGCGCCACCAAGACGCGCGCTCGGTGCTCTGAGCGGTCGATCTGACCTGAGGCCAGCAGCCGCGCATGGATGCGCTGATTGATCGCGCGCCGAGATTGAGGATCGGGTGCGACAACCAGTGTCCCGTCATGATGCCGGGTATAGGCCTCGGCGATCGCCGTCAGACGCTTTTCGCGACCGATGACTTCGTGGATCCGTCCCTGGTGGTCGAGGTGGTGCAGCGCGCCGTGGATATCGCCGCGTGACAGGCGTTCGACGACCTGTTTGAGCGCAGGGTCCTGTCGTCGGACGATGTCATCCAGTCGAACGGTTTGGATGCCTGCGTCCCGCAGCTGGCGGTACGGTCGGCCGGCGTCGACGGCGCGCTGCTGACGGGTATCGCTGACGACCAGCACGCGGTCGTCCGCACGCAGGCGGTGCAGGAACTCGTGCATCGGCCTCGTACTGGCCAGGCTTGACTCGTCGACGAAATAGAGCCGCCGGTCTTGCGCGGTTGCCTCGCTCTGCTGCAGGAGGTGGCGCTGCAGGGTTTGGGACGGGATGCCGGCTTCAGTGAATTGGTAAGCCGCACGCGAGGTCTGCGCCAACCCTTCGACGCGGTACCCTTCGCGCGTAGCCGCGTCGCGGGTGGCCGTCAAGGCGGTGGTCTTGCCGGCACCTGCGACGCCGTCGAGGGCGATGACACGGTCATGGCTCGCCAGGATCTGATCCACCGCGGCGCGGTGCGGATCGCTCAGATGGCGATGGGCGCGCTCGATCTCGTGGCGCGTGACGCCACTAACGAGAGCAGGCTCGGTGAGCCGTCCGGCGCGCATCAGCTCGATCGTCTCGCGCTCGAGCGCCATCATTTCGCGCGTCGTGAATATGCGGCTCGGCACGCCAGGTGGCGGCGTGGCCGCGACGAACTCCGCTGTGTCCACGCGTCGCTCGAATTCCCGTTGGATCGCCTCAACGGAGACCTCGCCCATCGACCGCCGCAGGGCATCGCCCACGAGGACGCGTTCGTCGGCGACCGCGTCCCGTTCGAAGTGGCGGGCTTTTGCAAATGTGACGGCCTCGCGGGCCGTGATGGCTGCTTCGTGCGGTTCCCTCTGGTGGGCCCGAGCGTGGGCGGCCTGCACGACCTGAGTGGGTTGGTCGCCAAAGGCGTGCGCCAGCTCGCGATGTCGGCGCTGCATTTCGTCGTGCGACGGGGCGAGTTTGGCTTCACGGGTTCGGTGAGCCGCGATCTCCGCGGCGCCGGCGCCGCTTCGCTGGACCTCCGCAAGGTGCGCTTCAATCTGCAGACTTCTGGGGCTGGATGCCGCGAGGTACGCGGGCGTGTACCCGTGAACCTCGGGCTGGCCGTAGGCGCCGCGCTCGATCGCATATCCCAGTGCCCTGAGGCGCGTGGCCAGCTCGGAGCGGTAGACGGCCGTCGTGTAAGACTGCGACCGGTAGAGCTCCAACGTTTGAAGGGCGCGCGTCCCACCAGTCGACACCTCGGTCATGTTGAAGAGGACGACGTGGGTATGGAGGTGAGGCGCGGCGTAGCCGTCGACGGGTCGCGCGCTGTCGTGCTCGAAGGCGGCGGCGATCCACTTCCCTGTGGTTTCAAGGGGCTGGTTGCCGCGGAGCCGCGCCTGCGCGAACCGCTCGGTTTCGTCGAGCGCCACGGCGACACTGACCCGATGGGCCTCTCGCACGCGATCATCGCCACCCACGAGCGCGGTGAGCGACACGCTCTTCGGGGCCGAGAAGGTCGCGTCCCACCCTGCGCGACGCGTGACGGTCGTGACCATCTCACCTCGGGCGTTCAGATACGTGTGGACCGCTTGATGATGAACAAGGACGTCGCCTGTGAGTGGATGACGACCATCGCCGAGCCGTTCGAAGGCTTCCGCTTGCACGTCGCCGACCAGGCCCCACTTGCGTGCGAGCTGGCCGTACCAATGACCGCGAACGGCCTCGCTGGTGGCGAAGTAGTTGTTGCGAGCGTTGGCAAACTCTTCGGCGTGATACGCCCGGGCCGTAGCGGCACTGAGCGGTTTCGAGAGTTTGAGCATCCTGGTGGCTCCCTAATCGATTGACAGGTCACGCGCGCGCTGGGTCCTGTGCTGGTGCGCCCGTTCCGCGCTCGTGGTCGACTCGGCCACCGCCTCCGGTGAGGTCGCGGCCGTGCCGAAGTCGGGTCGCTGCGGCGCCCGTGGCCGCTCCACCAGCGGCGGGCATTTCGCGGGCAGCATCTCGAAAGGGAAGCTGAGGCGCACGACGAGATTGCCCAGCTTGAGATAGCCGCGAAGCGCCGGGAGGCCACCAATCTCGCTCGCCATCACGAGCGGCTCGACCTGACGATCGAGGCTGTAGCTCTGTTGCCGACCCCGCCCGCTCGATCGGCTCTCGCGGAGGCGCTCGGTCTCGACGTCCCCGATGGTGTCCGCGATCCATTTGGCGGCGCGCGGCTCGCTCGTGCGCAGAAAGATCTTCGTCGCCGGCTGCGACAGCATCGCCTCAGCATCATGGCCGTAGCGTGTCTCAAGCTGGCTCCGGCCTTGGAAGCCGAGCACGACGGGATTGTTCGATTTGCGGTTTTCGGTGATCGCTGTATGAAGCTGTGGGAGTCGCTGAAGACTTGCGAGCTCATCCAGCACGAACCACGTGCGTCGCGGATGGGGCTGGCCCTGGTTCATCAGCCGGAGGACGAGGGTGTCGAGCCAGAGACTCGTGAGGGGCACGAGTCGTGGACGCGTCTCAGGCGTGCTCGTGAGAAAGAGCCAGCCGGTGCGCGTCATCGACCACGCCGCGGCACTCCAGCGCGTGGTCGTGTCGTGCTCGGGCGGCAGGAGCTTCAGCGTGTCGGCGACCATATTGAGCGAGGCCAGCACGCCCGCGCGCTGAGCGGGCGCCTCGGGATCGATCATGGGCGCGTACGCCGTCTCGCTCACGCGCGCGTCGATCTCGGCCGGATGACACAGCCATGCAGCGAGCTCCTGAGGTGTGGGTCGAAATGTCAGGAGGTGCGCAAAGATGCGGCGCGGCGCATCGGTGAAAAAGGTGTGGTACTCGTGGGAGCGGTCCGGGAACAGCGAGGTCGCGAGCGTGAGGGTCTCGACCTCGTGACGCCACTCATCGCCCGGACTCCAGAACGGCGACCGAGCGTCCAGCGGGTTGAGAATGAGGTCGCCGCGCGTGGGTGTATAGAACTGACCGGTGTATTCGAGCGCCGGATCGTAGACGATGGCGGTCTCGCCACGCGCGTCGAGCTGTTGCAGCAGTTGCCGAATCAGCGCGGATTTGCCGGTGCCGGAGTCGCCCATGATGAGAACATGGCTCGACTCGAGCGCGCGCGGGAGATGCACCCACAGTGAGCGGCCCGCAACGTTGGTCTGTCGAAAGCCGATGCCATCCGCGCGCAGGCGGCGGTTGAACCGCGCTACCGACACGAGCTCGGGGCCCTTCAGCCTGCGGCCTTGGCGGCGGTCGTGCGCGCGGGCCACGTCGTGGGGGATTGCGAGCAGCAGGCCCAGGGCGAGCGCGACCCCGCCACCCCAGATGGCCGGACTCCCGAAGGCCCACGCGGTCTGATCGCGATAGATCCAGTGGTGCAAGAAGGCATGGAGCGGCGCGTGCCCGTATGAAACGGTCTGCCAGACGAGCTGCCGGTCGCCGATGCGTGCGGCGGTCTCGGTCAGCATGAACGGAAGCCCCGTCGCGCTCGTCGCGGGCCGGAGTTCCTCATCGAGCGCGAGGCGATTGCTGCCTCGGCGGTCGATGACCTGAAGAAGCCGATAGTGCCCGGTCGCCGTCACGCCCAACCCGCCGATCACCCCGCTCTTCACGTATGCCGACAGGTACCAGCGTTGCAGCGGCGTCCAGGAGAAGGCGATTTGATACGCCTGAACGGCGACAGCGGCCAGCAGCGCCGTGACGAATGCGGCGATCGTCCAGATCGGCCTCGGAGGGAACCACCTCCCGGCGGTGTCGGAACGTCCCCAGGTCTCGGTCATGGAGCGCTCCGCACTGATGACGCGAGGCGCTCCAGAGCCTTCTCGAGTTTCTCGTCGTCCGCCCGCGCAATCAGCCGCTTCATGGCGTCCATGCTCGGAATCTCGCCGCTCGCCACGGCGAACAGGAGGTTCAATACGATGGTGCGCAGCGCGAGTATTTCCGACAGCAGCACCTGATCGGTGGGGCGTGGCGTCGCCGCGAGCAGCACGTCCCGGACCCACTCACTGACGGCCTGTCCCTGGGCCATCTCCTCGAGCCTCGCGTATTCGCCTTCAGTGATCTTGGTCGTCACTGATCTGGTCCGCGCCATTGGTGGCTCTCCTCATGCCAGCCGTGTTCACAGGGACTCCAACTTGTAGGTGTCGCTGGTCGCGTGGTACCCGCTGATGCGGACGAGCTCGGTGACGATGCGGCGGCCTCGACGCCGTTCCAGATGCACCAACAGCTGCAGGCATTCCGCCATCGCATGGCGAATCGCCGGATACGGCAAGTCGACACTCGACTGCAGCACACACGACGTGAAGCGGCGCAGGGCTTGCTCGGCGCTGTTCGCGTGAATGGTCGACAGCGTGCCGGAGTGGCCAGTATTGAGGGCTTGCAACAAGTCAAAGGCCTCGCCGCCGCGCACCTCGCCGACGAGGATGCGATCGGGTCGATGACGCAGCGTGGCGCGCACCAAGTCGCGAATGGTGACAGCCGGGACGTCGGGTTGGGCGCGGCGCGCCTCGAACCGGACGAGGTTGGGCGCCTCCAGTTGCAGCTCCGCGGTGTCTTCGATGACGACGAGCCGATCCTCGGACGGCAGACCGGCCACCAGGGCGTTGAGGAGCGTGGTTTTCCCGGTGCCCGTTCCGCCGCTGATCAGCATGTTGTCGCGTGCGTCGATCGCCTCCTGCATGATTCGCAGCTGGCCAGCGGTGACCGTGCCGGTGCGGACGAGCTCGTTGGCCGTGAAGAAGCGGCCTTGGAACTTGCGAATGGTCAAGGTCGTCCCGCCCAAGCTGACCGGCGGCAAGGCCGCCGCGACGCGCGATCCATCGGGCAGGCGTGAGTCGAGCAAGGGCTGCTCGTCAGAGATGTCGTCCCCAAGGGCCCGTGCGAGGTTCCGCACGGCGACGCGAAGGTTGTGCTCGCGCACGGTTACATCTGGCACGGCCTCCATGCGGCCGTCCCGTTCGACAAACACCGCTCCTGAGCCATTCACCATGACCTCGGTCACGGCGGGGTCGAGGATCCAGGCTTCAATGGGGCGGAGGAACGGGAGGATCACCTCGAAGCTCATGAGTCAGTCACTCCTTGGTTGGCGACGGACTGGCCTCGGCCACAAACGCCTGGTCGTCGCGGAAGTAGGTAATCGTCAGGCCGAGGGGATTGATCGGAATGCGGGCGTTCGCCACGTGGTCGTTGAGGACGAACACGAGGTGGGCGACGTGGGCCTCGCGGCGCACTTCGGCCCGCGTGCCCGGTCCGAAGTACACCTGATCAAACTCCACTGTCGCCCGATACGGGGGCTGCCGGAGATCGTCGAGCGTCACGTTCCTTACGTGGACCTCGATCTCCTCGGTGGTGCCGGTCAGGAACCGCTCGATGGTGCCGGTTTTTTTGTTGGCTTCCATCGTGGCGTCCGCCAGCCGCCCGTCGAGGAAATAGAGCGACTCGGCGTAGTGCTGGCGGACGGTCGCGCGGATGCGGCTGTAATGCGCGGTGACGAACTGCACGAGGAAGTACTTGAGCTCGGGGGCTTGCGGGGTGTAGGTCAGTGACGCCTCGCTGACGGCGGTCGCGCGGCCCACGTCATCGATGCGGATCACGAGCGGCCTCACGCGTGCGGCGGCCCAC
>DATKHR010000297.1:0-22628 GCA_035510155.1 Vicinamibacterales bacterium | reverse complement strand
GTCGTGGTCTATACCCGTCACGTGAATCTGGGCTTCATGCACGGTGCAGACCTGACGGACAAGAGGGGCGTGCTGCAAGGCAGCGGCAAGGCCATGCGTCACATCTCGGTAAAAAAGCTGTCCGAGCTGGATCGGCCGGAGATTCGATCGCTTCTGAGGCAGGCACGGACGCGCGCGGGTCTCATACGCCCGCGCCCCTCCCGGGGCAAGAGATCCCCGGGGCCCGTGGGAACGGGCCAGATGAATCCGGCCGCTCAGGGCGTAGTAACAAGAGTGAAGGTGAGGTGACCTCACGCAAATCGCGCCTCGTCCGCTGACGGTCCATAGATCGCCGGTACCGCGATGCCGTTCAGCCGCAGGTAAACCGTGAGCTGGCCGCGATGATGCGAGAGGTGCATGAACGTATCGCGCACGACGATGTGCCTCAGCTCTTCGCTCACGATCTGACCCGAGACCAGCAGACGCCATTTCGTCGTCATCAAATGCGTATCGGTCGCTGCCGTCAGAGCCGTGCGGGCTTGAGCGACGCCTTCGTCGTGTGCTTGAACCAGCTCGGCACTCGTGTGCAGTGGACGCTGATCAACGTTGGACCCGCCCTTTGGGTTCAGATCCAGTTCGTCCTTGTTCAGGATCAAGGGCAGCCACGACGGCATCCTCGCGACGAGCATGGCGAGACGGCCGAAGGGCATCGACTTTTCGTGCGGTTTCCAGTCGTCTCGCCCCCCGGGCACCCGCGCCAGCGCGCCGCGCGTCCGGACGGCCTCCGCGTCGAGTTGAGCCAAGAACAGATCCGCCATCTTCATGGGTGACCTCCCATCGAAATCAACGATCCATGTTTAGATACATCGAGCTGACCTGATCTGTCACGCACGCCGGTACATTCTCTCGATAGCACACTCTGATTCCGGAGCTCAGCTCCGGCTGAGGTTCTGGACGTGTCCGACCAACTCGAAGTTCTCAAAACGATTGCGAAGCACCTTGATGTCCTCGACACGCCCTACATGGTCACTGGATCGCTGGCGGCAAGCTACTATGCGGTCCCACGGTTCACGAGAGATATCGATATCGTGGTCGAGATTGACACTCGCCGAGCAGTGCAACTTGCGCACGATCTCGCCGATGAGTTTTACGTGGATGAGAAAGCGCTGCTGCGCGCCGTTGCGCGGAGCGGGATGGCAAACATCATCCACCAGCGACTTCTCGTCAAGGTGGACTTGATTGTTCGAAAGGACACGCCCTATCGTCGAGAAGAGCTTGTGCGCCGTCGCTCCGTGGTACTGGACGGCGTGACAGTCTGGCTTGTTACTCCCGAGGACCTCATCCTGTCGAAGCTTCTGTGGATGCGAGAGAGTCGTTCGGAAATCCAGCGACGGGACGTGGAATCAGTACTCGCCTCGGTTCAACACCTCGACCGCCAGTACATTGAACGCTGGGCGACCGAATTGAACGTGCTGGGAATGTGGCGGGAGGCGTCAAGTGCCGCTGAATAAAACCGACCGAGCGGTGGAAACAGAGGCGTGGTTCAAGCGATTGATGGGAGAGCGCTCGGGTGCCGATCGCTTGCGCATGGCGTGCGACATGTTCGACCTGGGGATCGCGTTGATCGTCGGCAGCCTTCCGCCCGAGATTGCGAAGGACCGGAGGAAGCGACGGCTGGCGGTGTTGCAGCGGATGTACTGGCCGGAACGAGAAGAGCCTTTCCTGAAGACCGCCGTTGAGCGTCTAGGAACGCACCCGGAATTCCTGGGGGATGAGCGCGGCTGATGTCCTCCCCCAATCACCACAGATATGGTACGAGTCGATATTTCACCCGCGCTGCGTACGCGTCGTACCCCTGCAGCTCGTTTTGCAAGACGCGCTCTTCCAGCACGGCCCGCTGCGCGACCAGGCCGGTGAGGAGGACGGCGCCGAGCAGCCCGTACCACGAACCAAGCAAGAGCGCCGTGGCGAAGGCGAAGAGGACGAAACCGGCGTACATCGGGTGGCGCACGTATCGGTAAGGTCCTGTGGTCACAACACGTTGCGATCTCTCGGTTTGGACTCGAACCGCGGGAGAGAGATACGTGTTCTCCCTGAACGTGACGAAGAAGACGTAGAAGGAGGCCAGCAGCAGGACCGCTCCGAGAAGTTGCACGCGCCACGACATGTCCGACCAGCGAAAGCGCACGACGTCCAGTCCCATGACGGCGAGCCAGCCAAAGAACGCGACAGCCATGATCCCGAGAAGCACCTTGTCCCACGTCTTTTGATCCGACTTTCCGATGCCGGTCATCCGCTCCTCGAGAAGCCCCGGATCGAAGCGGAGCAGCCACGCGCTGAGCGCGATCACGAAGCAGAAGAACAGAACGAGGAACGCCCACCCGGCAGGCCAGGCAATCGTGCCGGCCGACACGAACAGAATCGCCCCAAAGACCACCGCCATTCCGGCGATCCTGAAGCTCAGACCCATGATCAAACGATCAAACGAACCTGGTCGACCTGGCGCACACGGTCCTGACGCTTCCCCGATCCTGTCACAACCCGAACGCGATGACCGCATCCCCCATTTTGACTCTTCATCTTTCCGTGGCCTCCGGCGCAGATGACGACGAACTGCTTCCCGTTCCATTCGTAGGTCATCGGCGTGGCCTGCGCGCTCGCTGGCAGAACTGCCGCCCACACCTCTTCGCCGGTCTCGACGTTGAACGCGCGCAGGTGTGGATCGAGCGCCGCGGCGGTGAACACCAACCCGCCTGCCGTGACAATCGGTCCCCCGAAGCTGATCGACCCACCCGGCCAGCCGTCGCCCATCGAGCCGAGCGGCGCCGTCCAGCGCACGCGGCCGCCGCTCACATCGAACGCCACGAGCGCGCCCCACGGCGGGGCATTGCACGGCTGTCTGTTTGGTGCCACGACAGCTCCAACAGCAGCCACCAGAACGAGCGCAGCGAAGATCTTCATTCCGCCCTCATCGCCTCAATCGGGTCGACTGCTGCCGCCCGTCGCGCGGGCAGAAGGGCGGCCAACAAAGTTACACCCGAGAGCACGACCACCGCCGCGCCAAGCGTCGGCGCGTCAAGCGGGCTCACACCGAACAGCGCGGCGTTCAGCACGCGCGCGACCGCGCCGATCAGCACGAGACCGATGGCGACGCCGCTGACGAGCAGGCGACCCGCACCAGCCAAGATCATCGCCACAACCTGCCCCGGCGTAGCCCCGAGCGCTATCCGCACGCCCATCTCGCGCGTCCGCTCGGAGACGAACAGCATCAGCAGGCTGTACAAGCCGAGGGACGCCAGGGCGACCGCCGCCGTGGCGAAGATCATCAACATGCTCGCGTTGAGGCGCGGCTCGTCGAGCGCTCCGGCGATGACGGAGTTGACCTCACGGACGCCGAAGATGGCCCGGTTCGGCTCGAGGCGATGGACGATCGCTCTGACGGCGGACATGATGGCGCGCGGATCGCTGCGTGTGCGGACGACGTATTCCGGATCGGGCCACCCGCCAGCTGTCGCGCACGCGTACACATACGGCGCCCTGCCGGCAGCAGGTCCGTCCTCCCCGAGGTCGCCGACGATACCGACGATCTCATTCCCTGGCGGCTGGCCGTATTGATCGAACATCACGTGGCGGCCAACGAGATCCGGGCCGAAGCGGTCCGCGAACGTGCGATTGACCATCGCGTTGAGTGGCGCCTTCAAATCATGGCGAAGCTCGGGACACCAGGTGCCTGCGACCAGCGTGGCGCCCATCGCGCGCAAGTACCCGCCGCTGACCGTCCGCGTGCCGATCGTGATCTTTCCGCTGTCCTCGGTCGCGGCGAATCCCTCCAGCGTAATTTGGTAGCGCAGCGTCGCCCCCGTGGCCGGCAGGAAATTCGTAATCCCGGCCGCGACGACGTCGGGAAGCTGCTGGAGCTCGGCGACGAGCTGCTCCTGGAGAAGGCCGATGCGTGCGCGATCCTCGTCCCAGGCCGCGCCCACGTGAAAGGTGATTGCGCGCTCAGCGTTGAAGCCGAGGTCAACCTGCGCCAGGTTGCGATAGCTCCGCAGCATCAGCCCCGCCGCCCCCGCGAGGACGACGCTCAGAGCGATCTGCGACGCGACAAGCAGTGCCTGCAGCCGGTGTCGCATCGCGGATGCCCCCCGCCCGGACTGCGCCAGCGCCGGCGTCAGCTCGCCGCGCGTGGCCACCAGCGCCGGCCACAGCCCGAACGTGCCGGCGGCGACCGCCGAGGTCAGGGCCGTGAACGCGAGCCCCCGCGCGTCGAGCGCGAGCTCGTGCACGCGCGGCACCGTCGCGAACGTCGTGCCGAACAGCCGCACCAGGACGAATGCAAGCGCCGCGCCCACGATCGAGCCGAGCGCGGTGACGACTGCGACCTCCTTCATCACGGCGCCGACAATCTGCGTGCGTGATCCGCCGATCGCCTGCTGAATCGCCAACTCGCGCGCGCGCCGCCGCAACTGCACGAGCATCAACCCCGCGATATTGGCCACGGCAATCGCCAGCAGCAGGGCCACGGCGGCGAACACGAGCCACAGCGCGCGCTGGTAGTCGCCGATGCTGAGCGCCTTCAGGTCTCGGACCGATGCGGACCACCCTTTGTCGGAGGCGGGATACTGTTCGGCGAGCCGCTGCTCGACGCGCGCCAGGTCCGCAGCGGCCTGCGCGACCGTGACGCCGTCTTTCAAGCGGCCGACGCCGCTCATGAACCGCGCCTCCCGGATCCGCATGAGCCCGGGCGGCGTCTGTGCGGGGAGCCACACGTCGGTCGGGGCGCTCGTGAACGTCGCCGGCATGACGCCGACGATCGTGTGGCCCAGGCCGCCGACGACGAGCCGCTGGCCCAGCACCTCCACCCCGCGTCCGTATCGGCGCGTCCAGAACCCCTCGCTGATGATGGCGACGGTTGGTCCGCCCGCGCGCTCCTCGTCATCCCTGAGTGTGCGTCCCAGGAGGGGTGGCATGCCGTACACGATGAAGAATCTCGGCGCCACACGTCGGGCTGACAGCCGTTCCGGCTCGGGCCCGCTGGTGTCTGTCACACTGTCTGTATAGGATCCCGAGAGCCCCGCGAATGTCCGGTTAGCGAGGCTCCACTCCTCGAGCCGTCCCGGTGCGATCAGGCTGAGCTTTGTAGCTTTCCACTCCGCCGGGCCCGTGCCTCCGGTGGACGGGTTGGCCTCCATTACGCTGACGAGCCGGTCTGCGTCAGGAAAAGGGAGCGGTCTGATCAGCACGGCATCGACGACCGAGAACATGGCCGTCGTGGCGGCAATGCCAAGGGCGAGCGTGAGGACAGTCGCCGCCGAGAACGCCGGGCGCCGGGCTAGGGATCGACAGGCGGTGGACCACGATGTCATGTGAAATGCCTCGCAACGAGCAACTTTGGCGCCACGGACACCGTCCCAGTTAGACGTAAATGCCCGCGTGATCGATTGCCTATGGACCGAGCCCTCCTCGACCTCCGCTACGCCGGCCGCAGCCTGATCAAGGCGCCGGGGTTCTCGTCGGTCGCCGTCACGACGCTTGCAGTCGGGATCGGCGCCGTGACCGCGCTGTTCAACGTCGTGAACGGCGTGTTGTTGAAGCCGCTTCCGTATCCCGGCCCAGGCCGTATCGTGTCGGTTCTCAACCAGTACGCGGACCGTGCCTCATTTCCGAATCTCGCCGGCGGGGACGTCATCGACCTGGGCGCAGGCGCCTCGCGGGTGACTGACCTTGGCGGAAAAGGGCCGAGCACGAGTGCCGTCTTCGATGCTTTTGCCTTCTACCACGGCGGCGAGATGGGTGTGCAGCTCGCCGATCACGCCGAGTTCGTGGGCATCAGATTGGTGCATCCCGATTTCTTCCGCGTCTTTGCTGTTGCGCCGCTGGCGGGCCGCACGTTCGAGCACAAAGACTCGCTGCGATCCGCGGTTGTCAGCCTCGCGTTCGCTCGTCGCAACTTCGGCACGGCGCAGGCCGCGCTGAACAAGTCCGTCCACATTGAGAGCCGCGCGTACGAAATCGTCGGGGTGATGCCAGCCGTGATGCAGTTTCCAGCCGATACTGACGTCTGGGCTGCGGACCCGCTCGAACCCGAGAACCGCAACCGTACCGGGCACAACTATCGCGTCGTCGCCAGGCTGGCTCAAGGTGTTTCAGTCGAGGCGGCCAACGATCGTCTGTCAGCGCTGGCCGCCCGCATGGCGGCGGAGTTTCCGGTCAGCAACACGGGAAAGACGTTCCAGGCCGTTCCGCTGCGCGATACCCTCATAAGTCAAGTGCGCCTCACGCTTTACATACTCCTGGGCGCGGTCGCGTTGGTGCTCCTCATCGCGTGCGCGAACGTGGCCAATCTGATGCTCGCTCGCGGATCCGTGCGCGCGCGGGAGATCGCCGTCCGTGCCGCCCTGGGCGCCGCGCGGCGTCACATTGTCAGCCAACTGCTCATCGAGAGCCTGCTCCTCGCAGCAACCGCCTGCGTTCTTGGCGTCCTCCTCGCATACGGCGCGACGAACGCCGTCCTCCGCCTCGGGGCATCTTCTATCCCATCGCCTCGGCTGAACGACGTCGGGATGGACTGGCGCGTGCTGGCATTCGGCATTGGAATCTCGCTCGCTACGGCATTCGTGTTCGGCCTGGCGCCAGCCGTTCATGCATCGCGCGCCGACGTGAAGGACGCGCTCGGCCATGGCGGCACGCGTGGCCCGCTCGGTGCGCGTGGCTCGGGCATTCGTGCCACCTTGGTCATCGCTCAAATCGCGCTGTCATACGTGCTGGCGATCGACGCGGGCCTGCTCGTGCGGTCGTTCATTTCGCTGACCGAGACGCCGCTCGGCTTTCGACGCGCAGGGATTCTCGTCATGTACGCGCACGCCCCGGCGAACGGGTCTTTCTTCGACCATTCCGGTCTCGACGACTATTTGCGCGTCGGCCGGTTCTTTGACGAGGTGCTCGGACGCCTGCGTCAGCTCCCCAACGTGACGGCCGCCGGTGGAGTCATGGGACTGCCCACGGGCCAGTACAGCTCGAACGGTGCCTACGCGGTCGAAGGCAAGCACGTCTTTGCGGGCGACTTCCGCAGGTTGCCGGCCGCCGGCTTCCGGCTGGCGAGTCCGGGCTACTTCGAGGCGCTGGGCATTCCGCTCTTGCGGGGCCGCGATTTCACCGACGGCGACGTCTACGATCGGCCCTTCGTGGCCATCATCAGCCAGTCGCTGGCACGGCAGACCTTCGGCGATGAGAATCCGCTCGGACACCGCATCATGTGCGGCTTGGATCAGCCGGACAAGTGGATGACCCTCGTGGGCGTCGTGGGCGACGTCCGCCAGGCGTCCCCCGCGTCACAGCCGGGCCCCGAGCTCTACATGCCGTTGCGACAACATCCTTATGCTGCAAACGAAGTGCAGGTCGTCGTGCGCGCCCGCGTTCCGCCAGAAACGCTCATCGGCACTGTGCAGCGCACGGTGCGCATGGCGGATCCCGCAGTGGCCATGAAGTTCACGACGCTTGACGCGTCGGTCGAGCACTCCATCGCCGCGCCAAGATTCCGCGCGATGCTGGTATCGACATTTGCCTCGCTGGCGTTGCTGCTCGCGCTCGCCGGCATCTATGCGGTCATGAGCTACACCACCGCCCAACGCATGACCGAGTTTGCCTTGAGAGTCGCTCTTGGCGCCAAGTCGGGCGATCTCGTCCGGCTGGTGCTCGGGCGCGCCGGCCTGCTCGCCGTTGTCGGCGCGGTCGCGGGATTGGCGCTGGCGCTCGCGACCAGCCGCGTGCTTGCGAATCTGCTGTTTGGGATCGTACATACCGACCTGGTCACATACGCCGGCGTGCTGTTGACTGCCATGCCGCTCATCGTCGCCGCTGCGGCCATTCCCGCGCTGCGCGCCGCTCGCGTCGACCCGATAGTGGCCCTGAAGGCGGAGTAGCGAATCCTGGTGCGCCGAACGCTGCTGACCGCGCTCATCTACGTGCTAGCGGCTTGCGCGTTCACCTGGCCGCTCGTCCTGCACCTCCACTCGCTCTTCGGCGCGATCGATCCGACCGGTGATCCAGCCTTGTACCTCTGGACCCTCGGCTGGGACCTCCACACCATCTCGACCCACCCGACGTGGCTGCTGACGGGCCGCGTCTTCGACGCGCCTGTTTTCTTCCCCGCCCATCACACGCTGGCCTATTCGGATCATCTGCTCCTGCAGGCCGTGGCGCTCTGGCCGGTGTACGCCATCAGCCACGATCTTGTGCTCTGTTACAACGTCCTGCTGATCGCCTCGCTCGCCGCCTCGGCTCTGGCGATGCACGTGCTCGCCCGGGCCTTGGTCGGCAGCGAACGCGCGGCCTATGTGGCCGGAGCGATCTTTGGCTTCGCCCCGTATCACTTCACGCACCTCACCCACATCCAACTCCAAGCGCTCTACTTCCTCCCCCTCTCGTTCTTCTTCCTCCATCGTCTGTTCCGATCGGAGCGCGGCACGGACGCCGTCGCGCTGGGCCTCGTCATGGGGCTGCAGGCCCTCAGCTCGATTTACTACGGCCTCATCGGCGCTATTGGCATCGCGACCGGCGCCGCCATCCTCGTCGTCTCCAGAGCCATCAGCCATGAGCCATCTGCCATGACTGGGGAGTCTCTCCGCCTCGAGGCAGGGGCGACGAGCTATCCCCGCCTGATGCTCGGCGGGGTGACCGCGGGAGCGATCGCCCTGCTGGTCGCGCTGCCCTGGTCGTTACCGTACCTGCGTGTCGAGCGCGAGGCGGCGGCGGGTCGGAATTTGTACGAGGTTGCACACGGGAGCGCCGTCCTTGCGAGTTACGTTCAGGCCCCGCCGACCAATATGCTCTATGGCCGCACCGGCTGGCTGCAGCCGTCGCCCGATGCGCGCCTTCCGCGCAAGAGCGGCCCCGAGCAGGCACTGTTTCCGGGCTTCTGTGCGATCCTGCTCGCCCTGTTTGGCGTGTTGACGACGGTCGCACAGCGTCGCAGCGTGTCAGGCGAGCAACGAGCTACGAGTCACGCGTACCGAGCCACGACTGTCGTCGCCGTCTACGCAGGCATCTCGCTCGTTGGCATCGTGTTATCGCTCGGACCCGACGGACTTCGCCCGCTTTATGCGTTCCTGTACCAGTCACTCTTTGGCATGGCCGCCATTCGCGCCGCAGCGCGCTTCAGCGTCCTCACACTCTGCGGGATTGCCGTTCTTGCCGCGGTGGGAATGCGCGAGCTGGAAATCCGATGGCCGCGCGCGAAGTCGGTTGTTGCAGGTTGCGTGCTGGCCGTCGTCGGGTTGGAATCGGCCAACGGCGTCATTGCGTATCCATCTGCGCCCACCCTGAGCACGAACGCGGGACGATGGCTTCGGCAGCAGCAGGGCGCGGGCGCCGTCGTGTGTGTCCCAATGGGGTTCGACACAGGCAACACGAGGTGCATGCTTCAGTCGCTCGAACACGGCCGGCCGGTTGTGAACGGGTACAGCAGCGTGCGCCCTGCGTTTTACGCGGCGCTCGTCGACGCGATGCGCCGCCTGCCGTCGCCAGATTCGCTGCTCACGCTCCATGATCTCGGCGTGGAGTACATCGTGAGCCACGGCTTGCTCACGCCTGAGCCGACTGTAACGGGCGCTCTCATCGAACGGGCCCGCTTCGACGACCAACGCATCTACCAGACAGTCTGGTCGCCGGCAATCGAGTCGGCAGTGAGCGCGGTGACCGACCCGGTGCCCCGCGAACCGGGCCCCGTGCCATTCGCGGCCGGAGAGTCCGCCACCTACCGCGTCCGCTGGACGAGCGGCCCCATGAATCTGCCGGCAGGCGAAGCGACCATTTCCGTCGCTGAACCGCAGGGGCCCGAAGCGTTCCGGTTCGTCATGCGTGCCGAGACGGCCTCGTGGGTCTCATCGTTCTTCGAGGCCGATGCCCAGCTCGAAACCACCGCGAC
The DNA here is from genome assembly GCA_035510155.1 of Vicinamibacterales bacterium. Lineage (GTDB taxonomy): Bacteria > Acidobacteriota > Vicinamibacteria > Vicinamibacterales > CAVVIG01 > DATKHR01. Next base: position 12,724 of record DATKHR010000297.1, on the reverse strand, counting down.
CGATCGCCTCTTGCCGCTCGAACACCGCGAGAACATCGTGGATGGCAAGCGTCGCATCGAGAGGCGGCTCGAGTTTGACGCAGTCAGGCACGAGGTGCGGATGACAACCGGAGGCGCCGCAATCACACTGCCACTTGCCACAGAGGCGCGCGATCCCCTGACCGCGCTCTTCTACGTCCGCACGCTGCCTTTTCAAGCCGGCGCCGGATTTGTCGTGCCCCTCAGCGACAACGGCCGGCGCTCACGACTCGATGTGACCGTCGACGGTCTCGAGACTATCCAGCTGGACGGACGCGCCCGGCCGGCGTGGAAGCTGGAGCCGCGCCTCAGCGAACGCGTCGAACGCCAAGGCCCACGGGGCTCCCAGGGGGCCGCGGGATCGATTTCCATGTTGGCGTGGTTGAGCGCCGACACACGCCGCATCCCGCTCGTCGTCGAAATCTCAGCCGCGTTCGGGTCTGTTCGCGTCGAGCTCGTCAACAGCCGCGACCGCGAATAAGGCTTTGCTCTACCGCTAAAGTATTGGACGCTACGATTCACGAATCACGAAGGATGGCGGCCATGCCTACGAGGATCCCCAGACCGCTGACTGTAGGGGCTGTGCTGTTCGTCGTCGCCGCTTCCACACCCGCAGCGCAAACCTCAACCTGGGTCTTTCAGGGCCCCGACGGCCGGCTGCAGTACCAGACGGACAGCCAAGGCAACGGAGTGATGGACTTCTCGTACGCCGGCTACCTAGGCGGGGGAGTGGCCCTTCCCGATGTGCCGGTTCAACAGACCGTGGATGCCTCCGGTTCCGACGACACCGCCGCAATCCAAGCCGCCATCGACGCCGTTTCGGCATTGCTCCCCGACAGCAATGGATTTCGAGGCGCGGTGCTCCTGACGGCGGGAGCTTTCAACTGTGCCGGCCCCCTGAGGATCGCGACGAGCGGCGTCGTGTTGCGCGGCAGCGGCTCAGGGCCGGACGGGACCATCATCACGATGACGGGCGATCCGCACACGGCGGTCACACTGACCGGCGCCGGCTCGTACCAACCGTTTGGGCGCTCCGCGGCCATGACGGATGCCTATCTGCCCTCGGGATCGTTGTCTCTCGCCATCGATGACACGTCCGATTTCAGCGTCGGCGACATTGTGCTGATTGAGCGTCCAGTGACCGCAGCCTGGATCAGCTCGCTGGGGATGGACCTCCTGGTCGGCAGCAATGGCCAGCCGCAGACCTGGCTCGCGGTCGGCTCTACCATCAGCACGGATCGTGTGATTGCCGCGGTCTCGGGCAATCAACTGACCCTGGACGCCCCGCTCAGCGATTCTTTCGAGTCGGCGCTGTTGAATCCTCCAGGCGGGACCGTCGTGCACTACAGCTTCGATGGTCGCATCTCGCAAGTAGGCGTCGAGCACCTCAGCGTGATGGCGCCGCCTCTGAATGTCGACATCACGCAGCCTCAGTTTACCGGGTTGACGATGACCGCAGTCCTGAACGGGTGGGGCCAGGATCTCGCGTTTCAAGACACCCAGAACACGGTCACCATCGGCGGCAATGTGAAACAGGTCACTCTCGACACCGTCAACGTCGTCCACACCGTGACGCACACGGGGGATCGGATGGCGGACTTTGGAATCAGCGGCACTCAGATCTTCGTCAATCAGAGCTCGTCGACGGGCAGCCCCGGAGAGTGGCCGTTCGTAACGCAGAGCCGCGTGACGGGTCCGAACGTCGTGCTGAATTTCTTCAGTTCCCAGCAGGCAGGTATCTCGGCCCATCAGCGATGGGCGACCGGGCTGCTGGCGGACAACGCCCAGCTCCCCAATGCCCCGAACGGATACAACGGTGGCACGACGGGGATATCGTTCTCGGATCGTGGCAATCACGGCTCGGGACAGGGTTGGGCGATGGGCTGGGGCGTCGCCTGGAACGTGACGACGCCGTGGCTTGTCGTACAGATGCCTGCCGGCGCGCAGAACTGGTGCATCGGCTGCGTCGGCACGCCATTGAGCGGCAACGAGCCGGGCAGCAACAGACCTGTCGCAGACGGCATCTACGACTCGCTCGGAACCCCTGTCACGCCCGCAAGCCTTTACCTGGCTCAAATGTGCGATCGGCTGGGGCCGAGTGCCGTCGCGAATATCGGGTACAGCGGCGCCTGCGGCGGCCCCCCCGAGCCTGCGTGTCACAAGTGGGCGGTCCCTACGTTATACACTCGGGCGAAGTATGAGCAGTGCGAGCCCAACGTGAAATGGGCACTTCGGAAGCGGCGAGCCTTGTTCTGAACTCGACTGCGTGCGCGGTTGCCGACGACTCCTGTCCGAACGAGGTCCTGGAGCTCTTCGACGCGTACGGCGCGTCGCTGTTCCGCTTCGCCCGTTTGATGCTGCGCTCGCATGCCGACGCCGAGGACGTCGTACAGAGCACCTTCGTCCGGTTGATCGACCACCTTGCCGCCCATCGCCTCGACCGCGGTGAATCGGGTTCGAACCTGAGGGCTTGGCTTTTCACGGTCGCGGCAAACCTCTGCCGGGACCAACTTCGGATGCGCAAACGGTGGTCGGTTTGGCTTCCCGAGCACGAGCAGCGCCTGACAGCCGCCCCGGACGTCGAGGCGCGCGATGCCATGACGCTGTTCCTCGCCGCCATTGCCACGCTTGCGCCGCGGGACCGAGCGCTCGTCGCGCTCAAAGCGCAAGGTCTGTCCTATCGAGACATCGCGGCGGCAACGGGCGTGCGCGAGACGTCGGTCGGCCGCCTGTTGGCACGGGCGATGGCTCGATGGCACCGGGCGCGAACGGCCATGTCGCACACGTGAGGTCCTTTATGTTGACCAGGTTGCACTGTTTGAGCGACGTGCGCATTCGTGCCGCAGCCGACGAGGAGGCCAAGCCGGTTGAGCGCTATCACCTTGAAGCGTGCGCCGAATGTCGCGCACGCCTCGACGAGGTACGTCAGGCGAATGACGCGCTGCGCGAGATGGCCGCCCACGTGCCCGTGCCCGCGTTGTTGCGAAGCCGCGTGGAACAAGCCCTGATCGAACGCTCGGATCGTACAGGCGCGACCACGCTGCGCGACGGGTTGCTCCCTCGCGTGAGGTCCGTCAGGTTGGGGATGTTGCCGGGGTTCCTGGAGTCTCTGGGGTTCGTGGGTCGGTTGACGTTGCCGAGATTGTTGACAGCCGGCCTAGTGGCGGCAGCCGTGCTCTTTGTCGTCTTCACGCTGCCCCCGCCGGACGCGCCGCGCATTCTGTCGGCGGCGGTGATTCTCGATCGCTCCCTCGAAACGCTCTCCCCGGTGAGCGGAACGGAGCTTCGCGAGTTCGACCTCGAGCTGCGCCTTCCCTACATCGGATCAGTCCAGAACGGCACGGGCCGCATCGAGCAGCTCGTCGACCACGACACGCCAGGACGTTACCGCTTTGTGCGGTATGCGCCCGACGGCGCCATGGTCGCCGCGATCAGCGAAGACCCGCTCGCAGGGCGGCGGACGGCTATCGTGCACGCTGACGGGCGGTTTTTCAGGTTTCGGTTCACGATCGAGGCGGGGCATGCCTTGGATCTGGCCGAGCTCGAGCGCCACCATGTCGAGGCGGCAATTCGCGTCTTGCAGACCGTGGCGGGGCAGACGGTCAGCGAGATCGACGACGAGCGTGGAAAACGCTACGTTGTCGAGCTGCCGGCGGCCGCGGCCGCGAGCGTGTCTGGCCTCTATGAGCTCAGCCAAGCACGCGTGGTGGTCGACGCGAGCGACTTCCAGATCCTTCAGCTGACGGCGTCAGGTTCTTATCTGGGCGACGCGTTCTCCATTTCGTTTCGTCTGCGACGACGTCAGGTGCTGCCGACGGCGCAAGTCCCTCTCGAACGATTCGACGTGCCGGACACTCCGGGGGCTGTGACCATCGATGCGGCAGGCACTGAGGATCTTGCGCACGATCTGCTGACGAGCGCCCTCGGTGCGTTGGCTCGATCGAGGTAATGAAGGACGGCATTCGCGCAGAAGGACTGACGAAGGACTACGGACGCGTTGTCGGGCTCGACGGCTTGACGCTCAGCGTGTTCGAAGGCGAGGTTTTCGCCTTTCTCGGACCGAACGGCGCCGGCAAGACGACAACCATCCGGCTGTTGCTCGACCTGGTGCGCCCATCGGCGGGCAGGGCGTGGACCGGCGGGTTCGATTGCCAGCGCCAGGGCCTCCAAGTCCGCCGATTGGTTGGGTATCTCCCCGGCGAGTTGCCGATGTACCCCGACCTCACCGGGCACGGGTTCATCCAGTTTCTCGCGAGCGTCGGGCAGCGGCCGGTGGTCGCGTCTCGGCTCGAGTCGCTCCTGCGGCGGTTCGACGTCAGCGAAACGGATCTTCGCCGCCGCATGCGTGACTACTCACATGGCATGAAGCGAAAACTCGGGTTGATCCAGGCGCTCATGACCGACCCTCCGGTCGTAATCCTGGACGAGCCGACAGCGGGCCTCGACCCGCTGATGATCGAAGCGTTCGCTGAAACGCTGCGGGACCTGGTGCGGCGCGCTGGCACGACGGTCTTTCTGTCGTCACATGTGCTCTCCGAAGTGGAGAAGACGTCCGATCGCATCGCGCTGGTGCGTCGTGGACGGTTGGTCGCGCTGCGGACCATCGACGATATCCGGCGGGAAGTGCCGAAGCGCGTCACTATCGAGTTCTCGACGCCGGTAAACGGGCACGTACCGGCCCTGAGTGAGATGGTGCTGGTTCAGCGCGACCCGCAGTCTTGGGTCGTGGATGTCGATGGGCCGCTCGGGCCTCTGCTTGCAGCCGTGCGCGACCTGCCGGTGCATGATGTTCGGATCGCGCCCTTCGGCGGAAGCGCTTTCGAGCAGTACGTGCTCAAGTTCTACTCGGACGAGGAGGCTCCCTGATGTTCCTTGCGCTGGCGAAGCGCTCTTTCGACGGCATGCGCGCCGTCTTGGTAGCCGTCGCGGCAGTCGTGTCCCTCTTTCAAGTGGCGGTGGTGCTGCAGGCTGCGTCGTTCGACCGCCAGCAACTGCTGCAGACGCTCGGCCGCATGCTGCCTGCCTTCGTCGAGCGGTGGCTGGGGGAGAACATCGTCACGCTGGGATCGTTCGGAGGCATGGTTGCGCTTGGCTACTTTCATCCAGTAGTCGTACTGCTTGTCGCGATTGCGACGGCTTTCGTCGCGTCCGATCCCGCCGCGGATGTCGAAGAAGGCTACGTCGATCTTCTGTTGTCGCGACCGCTCGCGCGGCACTGGCTCATCACGCGATCGGCTGCACTTGCCGTTGCCTGCCCATTGATCCTTGGTGCCCTGATGATGGCGGCTACCTGGACGACCATAGCGCTCGTCGCGCGGCCGGCCGCGCAGGCTCCCTCCGCGAGGACGATTGTGATCCTGGCCGCTCATCTGGCAGCAGTGGCATGGTGTTTCGGCGCGCTGTCCCTCGCGCTCGCGAGCGCGGCGCGCCGCCGCAACACGCCGCTCGGCTCGGCGGCGGTCGCCGCCGTAGGCCTGTATTTGATCGACGTCCTCGCGGCGTCGTGGGAACCCGCGCGAGTCGTCGACGTGCTGTCGCCGTTTCACTATTACCGCGGGACGGAAATTCTGGCCGGTGTCGCTCATTCTGTCCGGGATTTGGCCGTGCTCGCGTCGACTTCCGTGGTCCTGATCGCAGTGGCTTACTGGAATTTCAATGCCAGAGACTTCTGACATGCAGAGCCGCGAGCGAATGGCCGGTGAGGGGCTCTTCCGTGCAGAGTCACTGCCGCTCCTGCGCGCGCGACGCCCTGAGAATGCCCTCCACGCTCGGCGCGTTGCCTTCATGACAGGCATACTCGTACATGCGGTCGCTCGTCTTTCGGAGCGGAAACCGGGCGGTCCACGGCTGCGACCTCACGGTCGGATCGTCAACCGTGAACTGGTACTCAATCGTATTCGGGTCGATGCGCGTGAAGCGCTCGACGAGATGCAGCCGATCGTCCGATCCGCGAACGCTTGTCTTATCCGTGAAGTTCGTGGTGTCGACGACGAGCGTTTGGCCCTCCCACCGCCCGCGTGGGTCGCCGAGCCATCGGCGGACCGTGCCGTGCGGACGTCCGTCCATCGGAATGATCCGCACATCGTGAATCATCTCGTTGACGATCGCTACATACTCGTGCGTCTGGATGAACTCGACGTTGTTGTTGTAGACGCCGGGCAACATCGGCGGTCCGGCTGTCGACCACGACAAGCATCGCTCGTTCAATGCGAGATCTTCCGGCCCCCCTGCCGGACCGCGGTCCCGCCGCGCCTGCGCGCGCGCGCTCGCGCGGGCCTGGGCGTCTGCTGTGAGCGGCGGGAGCCGGCCGTCCGGTGGATCGACGATGAGTGACGTGCGCCGGTCGGTGAGGTGGCGCGTGCCAGGATCCCACCAGTCCGGCCCCGCGGTGTTGTTCGTCGCAGCCTGTCGGGCGGCGGTGTCCCGTTCGTAGGCGGCGGCAGCCTCTTGGGTCAGCCGCTCCAGATTGGCGAATTCCCTCGGGCGTTCGAGCGGAGTCATCGTCGCGTAGTTCCAGATACCGTAAAAGTCCGCCTCGCTCGCTGCAGCGCTCACGGCGGGATGCGTCCAGGAGGACATCGCCGCGAGAGCGGCCGCCACCACGCCGAGGATCGCCGCCGATCGCCCGCGCATGACCACCTCGCGCGGCGCATTGTACAACGCGGCGTCGCGATGTGAGTCCGCAGCTCGATCGGTGGCTGTAGCTTGAACTTCGGCCCCCCTCGATCGCATCATGGCCGGGACTTGCCGCCGACGCTCTCACCACTGCCTTTGCGCGGATCCTTCTCTTCATGCTCCTCACTGGCATGACGATGTCTCAGCCCGTTGTCCGCGTGGCCTCTATCCGCAAGACGTACGGCGCCGCTGTTGCCGTCGACGATGTCTCGTTCGACGTTCAGCCGGGAGAGATATTCGGCCTGATCGGGCCGAACGGCGCCGGCAAGACCACCACGATGGAATGCGTCGAAGGGCTGCGCACGTGTGATCGGGGCGCCATCTCGGTCCTGGGGCTCGATCCCGTCCGCTCAGCGCGTGCCTTGCAGGAACGGATCGGCGTCCAACTGCAAGAGGCACAGCTGCAGAAGCGGATTAAGGTCCGCGAGGCGGTCTCTTTCTGGGCTTCTCTGTACCGGAAGCCGTTGAACGGTGATCGGCTGATCGAGCAGCTCGGCCTGATCGACAAGCGGAACGCGTGGTTCATGACGCTCTCGGGGGGGCAGAAGCAGCGCCTCTTCATCGCCCTGGCCCTCATCAATGATCCCGAGCTGGTATTCCTTGACGAATTGACAACCGGGCTCGACCCCCAGGCGCGACGGGCGATCTGGGAGCTCGTGCGCGGCATACGCCACCGCGGCAAGACGGTCTTTCTGACAACACATCTCATGGAGGAAGCCGAGCGACTGTGCGACCGCGTGGCCATTATCGACCACGGACGCATCGTCGACATCGGTGCTCCGGCTGTGCTCGTACTCCGTCATTGCCCGGAGCAGACGGTGATCGTCACGACCGACGATGCCTCGGCGCGGGAGCGCTTTCAGGCGCTCTCGAATGTGCAGTCGGTCAGCAGTCAGGGGCTCGAGTTGACAGTTCGCGGCACGCGGGGCGATCTGGTCACGCAGGTGATCCAATGCCTGGCAGAGCACCGGATTCGGGCGATTGACTTTCGCACCGAGCTTCCAACGCTCGAGGATGTCTTCCTCAAGCTCACCGGCCACGCCATTCGGAATTGAGGCAACCGACGTCATGATGCGCGGCCTGTGGAGATTGACGTGGCTCGAGATCAAGATCTTCCTCAGAGAGCCGCTCGGCGTGTTTGGCACGCTGCTGCCGGTTCTGATCTTCGTCGTATTCGGCCGACTGTTTGGCCGTCAGATGCGAGGCGCGTCGACCGGCATACCGCGTGCCCTGTCGGTCGACCTTCCGATCTTCACGTCACTGCTGATCGGTGTGAGCGCGGTATCGTCCCTGGTCGCGATCATCGCGATTTATAGGGAAGGGGGAATTCTCAAGCGGCTGAGAGCCACGCCAATCGGGCCCCTCACCATCCTCACAGCTCACGTGACGGTCAAGCTGCTGTTCACCGCCGTCACGCTCGCGGCGATGATGCTGGTGGGGCGACGGTACTTCCCCACGGACGCCGACATCCCCATCATCTCGTTTTCGCTCGCGTTGCTCTTCAGCACCGTGAGCATCTTGTCGCTGGGATTTCTGATTGCCAGCGTCGTGCCCACCGCCCGCTTCGCGCAGCCGATCGGTTCGTTCATTCTTTATCCCATGCTGGCAGTCTCGGGGCTCTTCGTCCCCCTCCCGTCGCTCCCGCCGACGCTTCGAGCCGTTGCACGCGCGCTGCCGCTGACCTACGTGGTGTCGCTCCTGAGGGGCATTTGGCACGGGGAGGGCTGGGCCGCCCATGCCTCGGACGTCGCCGTCCTCGCCCTGATGTTCGCGCTGTTTTCCGCGATTTCGGCGCGGGTGTTTCGATGGGAGTAGGAGCAGAGACCGGTTAGCGCGGCCTGCTGAGCCCCGCCTGCGCGCACTCGTCGACTACGGTCAAATAGCGCTGCACGCCCTCCGTGCCGATCACATAAGGATTTGGGTCTCCGGGCTTCCGCTGCTCCAGCGCTGGAATCTTCGTCTTCGAGCCGTCGAAGATCGTGTGATTGGAGATGAGGACATCAGCCCCAGCTTTAGCGGTGATCTCCTTGAAGCGGCGGGCGGACGCGCTGTAGGTCTCGAACCAGAAGCGTTCGGGCCGATCGGGCGTGATGTAGCCGGTCGGGTTCAGCATCCAGTTGAACGCGGTGCCACCCCATGAGGCCGCGACGTGCGCCGTCCCATGGTCCTTGACTGGAAACACCGTCGACAACGTCCCGAGGGTATGCCCTGGCGTGGCATAGATTGTCACGGTTGTATCGCCGAGCGTCAATTTCTGACCGTCGGTGGCCACCATGTCGCGCCGCGGTCTCGCCCCGGCCGACCGGTCGAGCAAATCCCAGTCTGCTGCGGCGAGGATCACGTGCGCGTCGAACTTGTCCTGGAGGTACTTCGCCCCGCCCGAATGGTCGGCGTGGCCATGGCTGACGATCACGTACTTGATCGCGGCCGGATCGAGACCGAGCGTCTTCAGCCCGCCAACGACTTCGTCGTCGACCGAGTAGTCGAAGATCGAATCAATGAGGATGATGCCCGCCGATGTGGTGACGGCCCACACGGAGTATTCGGTCTGCCCGAGGAAATACAAGTTGTCGAATACTTTCACCGGCTCGGCGTGCCACGTCTCGCGCGGAGGTGGCCCGGGCGGTCGCTGAGCCACCGTGCCGCGCCCGCCTCTCGACACTGGAGGAGCCGTTTGAGGAACGGCTTCGTTGCAGATTCGGTTGAAGACGCCGGCGAAATCGGTGCCCGCCGCTGCTTTCGCGGCCGCGAGGTGAGCTTCGGTCGGCGTGGACTGAGCCGTCAACCCCACGCCGAAGATGACGAGGGCAAGGGACGCGACGGTGCTCGCGCACCAGTGTCCGGCCCTCGCGCTCCAGTGTCCTATCGCCGCGCTCCATTTTCGCGTGCTCATGGCGGGTTGATTGTGCATCGGTCCGCCCCGGACCCGCAAGGGACGCGGACCCTGCAAGGCGTGGCACCTACGCCGAATCACGCTTTGGAAAGTCGGGCTTCGTATCGCGCAAGATCTCCAGGACCGCGCGCCGATCTTCAGCCGAGACACGCGTGCGCTCGCCTCGTCCTTCGTTGTCAGCCAATTGATCCTGCATCTGCTCGTATACGGCCCTTTTCACATCAGGCGGCAACCCGTCGAACGCCTCGGAGTACACCATGTAGCTGCACGGGTAACGGAGCAGGCGGGTGATCAGATCGAGCTCGCCGAAGGAGCGGCCCAGTCGATCCTTGGGCGTCTTCGACGCGAGGCGCTCGGCAAACCCGGGTTGCGGCGTCAGCGGGACGGAAGGCGGAGCCTCGCCCACGAAGAGCAGGTAATCGGCAAGCTCGTTCACGAGGCCGGCAACCGTCGGATCCGACACCACAGATTGTCCGCGGCTCGACGTCACACGCGCCTCCCAGTTCAGCCTCGTCAGCAGGTTAATCGCGTGCATCTGATGATCGAAGACGAGGAGCGCGACGATATCGCTCGACGCCGAGAGATAGCCGTGTGTCTCCGGCGAGCTGTTCAGCCAGTCGACAAACACTTGATTCGAAGTGTGTCCCCGTCCCGAGAATGTAATGTTGCCGGTATGCGCCCGCTGAGCGTACGGCGCGGCCGACCCCTCTGACGTCACAAACCAGCCGCCCCACCGATCCGTGTGAGGCGTGCGATGGTCCACCTCGGAGCTGCCGAGCTGAGGCATGACGTTCCCGTCGTCCCCGACTGTGTTGCTTCGGACGATCATCCCGGGCACGTTGAGCGTGGTCGCCGACACGTGGCACGAGAGACAGGTCATCTGCCGGCTGAAGAGGGGCGCGGCCGCGGCCTGGTCGACCGTGTAGAAAATGACTCCTTGTCGCGGATCATGCGCCGCAATCTCGATCGTCGGCGCGCCCGGGATGTACCCGACAGCCACCGACTCGTCGAAGAAGAGCGCCCGGGGATGCTGCGGGCTCGTGTAGGAGCGCTGCACGCCCGTCTTCGAGAACACGAGCAGCTGCGATTCTCTTGGCACGCCCAGTGCCTCCAGAACCGGAAGCAAGTACCCCGTGCGAGCGTCGCGCGCGAGCGACCGCCCGCTCTGCGCCATCGCCTTCCTCAACCTCGCGATGCGATCCGTCGTTACCCGCGTGGCGTATTGAATGCGTGGATGCTCGTCGAGGACTCCTTCCGAGCGCTCCAGGATCTGGCCGGATGTGGCCCGGTCTCCGGCGAAGGCGACGCTGGCCGCCGCGACGCTGATGAGCAGCTGGCTCCACCATCTTCGGTGCACCAGCTCATCTTACTGCCTCGCTGCGCTAATCCCGAAGACCGTTTGCGGAGCTCGGTCAGCGTCATCACCGTGTCTTGATCGTCGCGTTCCTCACCGTCGCGGTCCACCGAACCGCGGCGGCGCGATTGCCGAATTCTCCCCGCCAACGGCTTCGCCAGTGACCAGGGCGTCGCCGAGGCGCACGTCGCCTGACACCAGCTGCGTGAATGTGTAGTCGGTCAGTCCGACACGAAGGGCTACCGGCCGCAGCTTGCCGCCGGCCTCCACCATCCAGACAACCTGAGATCCGCCGGCGTGCGAGGAGGTGGCGGATGGGGGAACGTCGTATTGTCGATACAACTGCTTCAGGGTGTCTGTGCTCAGATTCGGCGTGAACCGAATCGCCGCGTTCGGGATCTTGACGACATTTGCTACCTCGCCTGTCGGGATCGTGGCGTAGGCCGTTTCGCCGGGCAGGAGTCTTCCGTCCGGGTTCTCGAAGTCGATCACGGTGTTGTACGTCACCACGTTTTGCACGGTCGTCGCGTTGAGCCGAATGGCGCTCACCCGACCACGGAACGTCTCGGTCGGAAAAGCGTCGACCTGAAACGTCGCCTCGGTGCCGATCTTGATGTTCCCTGTATCGGATTCGTCGGTCGCGGCGTACAGCTGCATGCGCGTCAAGTCTTGCGCGATGCTGAAGACGACGGGCGCCTGGAGCGATGCGGCCACCGACTGACCGACGGTCACGTTTCGGGCGACGACCGTTCCGTCGATCGGCGAGGTGATCGTACAGAACTTCAGGTTGGTCTCCGCGAGATCCAGCGCGCCCTGGGCCGCGCGCACCTGGGCGCGCGCTTGATCGAGTTGCGCGCGGAGCTGCGCGAGCTGCGCCACCGACTGATTGAGCTGGGCATCGCCCGCGCGCAGCTGAGCATCCGCTTGATCGAGCCCGGACTGCGACAGGTCGGCTTGATCGCGCGGCAGGATGCCACGCGCAGCCAGATCGAGCGTCCGGCGCGCGTTCACGCGCGCATAGTCCGCTGCCGCCTTCAAGCTGTACACCTGAGGATCGATGAGCGCCAGCACTTGACCGCTTCCACGTGCGTATTGAAGTCGGCGAAGATGTACTTGACGGTGCCCGACACGTACGACCCGACCGGCACGGTCGTCAGCGGGTTGATGGTTCCGGTGGCCTGGACTGCGGAGGTGATGGTGCCCTGTTCGACGCGCGCCGTTGCGTACTGTTGCGGGTCGGGACGGCCCCGCATCGCCCACCCGACAATCGCCAGGGCGGCAATCGACCCGGCAATGGCGAGGACCGGCGTTCGATGCCCCTCGTAGTAGTCACGTAGGACCATGGATCGAATCTGACCGGGACTCCCTCACCTCATTCTGAATCAAGTTCGCGCATTTGAGCGCGCCATCGGTCGCGCGCCAGGATTGAGCTTCGTCGTGCGGGGAGGGATGCCGCCAACCGGCCGCACCGAGTAGCGCCGGAATTCCGTCGAGAAGCCATTTCCCTGCGCCGCAAATCCGCAGACCCGGCTGAGAGAACCGAGAAATCGCCACGAGTCATGGCGGAATGCCGCTTGCACCGGTCGAGGTCGTTCCGCGCCAAATGGTCGCGAACGTCCATATCGGCACGTTCTGCGCGGAGAGAAACGGAGCACGATATGCGTCGTACGTTGATGCTCGCGGCGCTGTTCGTAGGCGGCCTCTTTACAGAGGCGAGCGCGATGCCGATGTTCGCGCGCAAGTTGGACGTCGGCTGCGCTTACTGTCATACGACGATTCCTCGG
>DATKHR010000296.1:0-31639 GCA_035510155.1 Vicinamibacterales bacterium | reverse complement strand
GTTCAGGCGCAGCAGGGCTATGTGACGGTGAACGGCATGAGCCACGTCGCGGATCTGCTGGGCATCACCCGCGCCGATGTCGAAGACGTGGTGTCGTACTATTCGATGTTCTTCACGCGCCCGGTCGGCAAGTTCGCCGTGTCTGTCTGCCGGACGCTGTCATGTGCCGTGAACGGCGCCGAGCGGGTGACGGAGGCCATCTGCGATCGCCTCGGCATAACGCCCGGGCAGACCGATGCCTCGGGCACGTTCACGCTCCTCGAGGTCGAATGCCTCGGCGCGTGCGATCGCGCGCCGGTTGTCATGGTCAACGACGCGTGGCACGAAGGCCAGACACCCGAAACGGTCGGCAACATGCTCGACGATCTGAGAGCGCGCGGCGAATCTGCGCTGACCGGCTGTTATCATGCCATCGAAGGCCACACGCCCGCGGCCACTCGCGGAAACAAATGACCGTGGATCCCGTCCTCATCAACCACGTCCGCGAGCCGAACGCCTTCACGCTCGACTTCTACCTGGCACATGGTGGGTACGAGGCGCTCAAGAAAGCCCTGACGCTGGCCCCCGACTCGATCATCGACCGCGTGAAGGCGTCGGGTTTGCGCGGCCGCGGCGGCGCCGGGTTTCCGACCGGCATGAAGTGGCAGTTCGTCGACAAGAAAATCGCCCCACGATACCTCGCGTGCAACGCCGACGAGAGCGAGCCGGGCACGTTCAAGGACCACCTGCTGATGGAGCGCAACCCGCACCTGCTCATCGAGGGGTGTGCCATCAGTTGCTACGCGATCGGCGCCAAAGTGGCTTACATCTACATTCGGGGGGAGTTCCTCCACGTCCAGCGTGTGCTCGAGCAGGCGATCGCGGAGGCGTACGCCCGCGGATTTCTCGGCGCGAACATTCTGGGGTCCGGCTTCGACTGCGAGGTGTATATCCATCGTGGCGCCGGCGCGTACGAGGCCGGCGAGGAAACGGCGCTTCTCGAGTCGCTCGAAGGCAAGCGCGCGCAGCCGCGCAACAAGCCGCCGTTCCCGGCCGTCGTCGGTCTGTACGGCAAGCCGACCGCCGTCAACAACGTCGAGACGCTCTGCAACATCCCGCTCATCGTCAGCCGCGGCGCTGACTGGTACGCCGCGCTCGGGCCGGAGAAGAACGGCGGACCGAAGCTGTACTGCGTGAGCGGGCACGTCAATCGCCCAGGGGTGTATGAGGCGTCGATGAAGGTGACGCTTCGCGAGCTCGTCGAGGGCTACGCGGGCGGCGTTCGCAAGGGCCGGACGCTCAAGGCGGTGATACCCGGCGGGTCCTCAGTGCCAATCCTGATGCCCGATCAGCTCGATGTCCAGGCCAGCTTCGACGCGATTCAGAAAGCGGGCTCGCTGCTCGGCTCAGCGGCCATCGTCGTCCTCGACGACACCACCTGTATGGTCTGGCTGGCCGAGAACCTGCTCCATTTCTACCGTCACGAATCGTGCGGCAAGTGCACACCGTGTCGTGAAGGCACCGACTGGCTCTACAAGATTCTGCGCAAGATCGAGCGCGGAGAGGGCGCGCCGCGTGACCTCGATCTCTTGTCCAGCATCTCTGCCAATATCGGCGGCAAGACGCTCTGCGCGTTCGGCGACGCGGCGGTGACGCCCGTCGTGACGACGCTGACGCATTTCCGACATGAGTACGAGGCGCACATCCTGGAGCGCCGCTGCACGCTCGTGGCCGACTGGCGCGCGCGGCAGCAGCCCGTGGGCGTATGACGCCGCTTGTGGCTGCACAGATCGGCCTGGCGATCTTCGTCTTCTTCATGCTGCTCAGCTCGGCAGCCGCGATGGTCTATTTCGAGCGGAAGGTCGCCGCATTCCTGCAGCAGCGCGTGGGGCCATACCTGGTCGGTCCCAAGGGGCTGCTGCAGCCGCTCGCCGACGTCGTGAAGCTCATGTTCAAAGAGGAGCTCCGGCCGATGGCCGCAGACGCGTTCCTCTTCGCGCTCGCGCCGATCATCTCAGCGACCTGCGCGTTCGCGGCGTTTGCCGTGGTCCCGTTCGGCGGGGACACCACGCTCTTCGGGCTGATTCCCGAGGGCCTGCGGCTCCAGGTCGCCGATGTCAACGTCGCGATTCTCGTGGTGTTCGCGATCGCGTCGATGAGCGTGTACGGCATTGTGCTCGCGGGCTGGAGCTCGAACAGCAAATACTCGCTGCTCGGCGGACTGCGGTCGTCCGCGCAGATGATCAGCTATGAGCTGTCGTACGGCCTGGCGCTCGCAAGCGTGCTCGTCGTCGCCAATTCGCTCTCGCTCACCGATATCGTCAACCGCCAGGCCGGAACGTGGTTCGGCGTGATTCCGCGATGGTTCATCTTTCTCCAGCCGCTTGGTTTCCTCGTTTACCTGACGGCGGGCATCGCGGAGACCAACCGCGCGCCATTCGATTTTCCGGAGGCGGAGCAGGAGCTGGTCGCCGGGTACCATACCGAATACAGCAGCATGAGCTTCGCGATGTTCTTCCTCGCGGAGTACATCAACATGGTGACCGTGTCGGCCGTCGCGACCGATCTCTTCCTGGGCGGCTGGCACGGACCGTTCCTGTCCGAGACGATTGGCTGGCTCTGGTTCCTGCTCAAAGTCGGGGCGATCCTCTTCTTTTACGTTTGGATGCGCTGGACCCTTCCCAGGTATCGCTACGACCAGCTGATGCGGTTCGGCTGGAAAGTGCTGCTGCCGCTGTCGGTCGTCAACCTGCTCGTGACCGCGGCTGGAGTGTTGTACTTTGAGCTCTGAGGCGACACTGTTCTATGCGTTCGCGACGATCGCCGTGCTGTCGTCGCTGCTCGTCATCGGACAGCGCAATCCTATCTATAGCGTCCTGCTCTTGATTGCCTCCTTCGGGGCGCTCTCGGGGCTGTACCTGCTGCTCGACGCGCCGTTCGCCGCCGTCATCCAGATCATCGTGTATGCCGGCGCCATCATGGTGCTGTTCCTCTTCGTCGTGATGCTCCTGAATGCGCCGCGTGAGGAGACCGATGAGGACCTGGACCGGGAGGCCCATGGAGAGACGCACCCGCTGCTCCGGCCTGGGCCGATGCGCTTGGGGGCGGCTTTGGCCGTCGGGCTGATCGTGGAGCTCGTGTGGGCGCTCACCAAGGGCGGCGGCGAGTCGGGACAGTTTCCAGGCGGCGCGGTGGGCTCGGTCGGCGCGATTGGCCGGTCCTTGTTCTCCGACTATGCCTTTGCGTTCGAGGTGACCTCGGTCTTGATCCTGGTTGCGATGGTGGGCGCGGTTGTGCTTGCCCGCCGCGAGGCCTCTCCGGGCCCGTCGGAGCATCCTTGATGGTGACGCTCAACCACTACCTCGTGCTCTCGGCGATTCTGTTTTCGATCGGAACCGCCGGTGTGTTCGTCCGGCGCAACCTGATCACGATCCTGCTCTCGATCGAAATCATGCTCAACGCGGTGAACTTGAGCTTCGTCGCGTTTGGCCGGGCGCTCGGCGCCGCCGACGGCCAGATCATCGTCTTCTTCGTCATGACCGTGGCAGCCGCGGAGGCTGCTGTCGGGCTGGCGATCGTGATCTGCCTGTTCCGGCTCCGCGAGTCGCTCAACCCCGACAGCTTCGTGAGCTTGAGATGGTGAAACGCGGAAACGCCTGTCAGATCGCCTGATGCTGCTCCTTGTCCCGGTTCTTCCGCTCGTTGGGTTTCTGCTGAACGCCAGCCTGGGCCGGCGGTTGACCAAGCAGGTTTCGGGCAGCGTCGCGTGTGGCGCCATTCTGCTGTCCTTTCTGGTCTCAATCGCTGCGGTCTGGCAGCTCGTCTCCCTCCAGCCGGAAGAACGCTCGATCGTGCAACAGGCGTTTACCTGGATTACGTCGGGCGATTTCAGCGTGGGGCTCACGTTCCGGCTCGATCCGCTGTCGGCGGTCATGATCCTGGTCGTCACCGGAATCGGGTCGCTCATTCACATCTACTCGACGGCGTACATGCACGACGAGCGGGATCGCGAATTCGCCACGTACTTCGCGTATCTCAACCTGTTCGCGGCCTTCATGCTGGTGCTGGTGCTGGGGGCGAACTTCCTGGTGATGTTCGTGGGCTGGGAGGGCGTCGGGCTCTGTTCGTACCTGCTGATTGGTTTCTGGTTCGAGAAGCCATCGGCCGCGGACGCCGGCAAGAAAGCCTTCATCGTCAACCGGATCGGCGATTTCGGGTTCCTCCTTGGCATCCTGCTCGTGTTCGTGCGTTTTGGAACGTTGGACTTTCAAGAGGTGGCGCACGCGGTGGCCGGCATCGGCCCCGAAGCCGCGTTCGGGACGCTCTCGCTCATCACGCTGCTGCTTTTCATCGGCGCGACCGGCAAGTCCGCGCAGATTCCGCTGTATGTCTGGCTGCCCGACGCGATGGAGGGGCCCACGCCGGTCTCCGCGCTGATTCACGCGGCGACGATGGTGACGGCGGGCGTGTACATGATCGGGCGCAACGCCGCGCTCTTCAGTCGCGCGCCGGAGACGCTGACGATCGTCGCGATCATCGGAACCGCGACCGCGCTGATGGCGGGCACGATCGGCCTGGTGCAGAACGACATCAAGCGTGTCCTGGCGTATTCGACCGTTTCGCAGCTCGGGTACATGTTTCTCGCGATGGGCGTCGGCGCCTATGCGGGCGGCATCTTTCATCTCTATACCCACGCGTTCTTCAAGGCCCTCTTGTTCCTCGCGTCGGGCGCGGTCATTCACGCGATTGGGGGAGAGCAGGATCTCCGCCGAATGGGCGGCCTGAAACGCGAGCTGCCTCTGACCTACTGGACGTTTCTTGTGGGTGCCGTCGCGATTGCCGGCGTACCAGGTCTTTCCGGTTTTTTCAGCAAGGACGCGATTCTCTATCGCGCGTTCGCCGGCGGGCACACGGTTTTGTGGTCGATCGGGCTGCTGACCTCGCTTCTGACCGCCGTGTACATGTTCAGGCTGGTCTTCCTCGTCTTTCATGGCGAGCGCCGGGAGCCTGCTGCGGCCGTCGGGGGCCCTCACCACCTGCACGACGCGCCGCCGGCCATGGCGCTGGCGCTCGTCGTGCTGGCGGCCGGATCGATCGTCGCTGGGTACGCGGGCCTGCCGGCGGTGCTCGGAGGCGGGGACCGGTTCGCGCAGTTCCTCGAGCCCAGCCTGGGTGCAGGCGCCGAGGACGCCGGTCACGCCGGGCCCGAGCTGACGCTGATGGCGGTCTCAGCGGGCGTCGCGATTGCGGGCATCGGCATCGCGGCGTACTACTTCCTGA
The DNA here is from genome assembly GCA_035510155.1 of Vicinamibacterales bacterium. Classification (GTDB taxonomy): domain Bacteria; phylum Acidobacteriota; class Vicinamibacteria; order Vicinamibacterales; family CAVVIG01; genus DATKHR01. The sequence goes on along the minus strand of DATKHR010000296.1, from coordinate 26,380 downwards.
GACACCGGGCGGCGGCCGATGCGCTCGCCGCGCGGTTCTCCGGCCTCTACCGCCTGTTGAGCTACAAGTACTTCGTGGACGAAGTCTACGACGCGACGATTGTCCAGCCGGTTCGTATCACCTCCCAAGAGGGCCTGTGGAAGATCGTGGACGTGCGGATCATCGATGGTTCGGTCAACGGGGTGGGTCAGCTCGTCGCTGGCTTCAGTGAAACGCTGCGGCGCGTCCAGACGGGCTCGGTGCGGGCCTACGCCGCATCGCTCCTTCTCGGCGCGGTCGCGATCCTGGGGTACTACTTATGGCGGTGATGTTCGAGGCGCGGTCGTGATGCCGTTTCCGATCCTCTCATCGCTCGTCGCGCTGCCGGTCGCGGGCGCGCTCGTCTTGTTCCTCGTGCGAGACCATGACGCCGGCGGCGAGCGGTTGGCGAAAGCCGTGGCGCTGATCGTTTCGCTGCTCGTCTTCGCCGAAACGCTCCTTTTGTGGAGCCGCTTCAATGCCGGCTCGCCTGAGTTTCAATTCGTCGAGCGATACGATTGGATTCCGGCCTTCGGGATCAGCTACGCCGTCGGCGTCGACGGCATCAGCCTGGTCCTGCTCGTTCTGACCGCGTTCCTCACGCCGCTCGCCCTGCTCGGCTCATGGGAATCGGTGCACAAGAACACACGCGCCTTCTGCGTCGTCGTCCTCCTGCTCGAGAGCGCGATGATCGGCGTGTTCGTCTCACTCGATCTGTTCCTCTTCTACGTTTTCTGGGACGCCATGCTGGTGCCGATGTACTTTCTCATCGGCATCTGGGGCTACGACCGCCGCATCTATGCGGCCGTCAAATTCATCCTCTACACGATGGCGGGCAGCGTGCTGATGTTGCTCGCCATTCTGGGTCTCGCATATCTGCACCGGACCTCTGCCGGCAGCTACAGCTTCGATCTGAGAGACCTCTACGCGCTTGACGTCCCGCCGCACCTGCAGTTCTGGTTCTTTCTGGCGTTCACCCTCGCGTTCGCGATCAAGGTCCCGCTCGTGCCGTTCCACACGTGGCTGCCCGATGCGCACGTGGAGGCGCCCACGGCCGGATCGGTGATTCTGGCGGGCGTCCTGCTGAAGATGGGGACGTACGGGTTCGTGCGGTTCGCGTTTCCGCTGTTCCCGAAGGCGGCGATCTTCTTTGCCCCCTATCTTGGCGCGCTGGCCGTTGTCGGGATCATCTACGGCGCGTTGGTCGCGATGGTGCAGCCCGACATGAAGAAGCTCGTTGCGTACTCGAGCGTGAGCCACCTGGGTTTCGTCGTGCTCGGCATCACCGCGATGAACATCCAGGGCGTGCAGGGCGCCGTGTATCAGATGCTCAACCATGGCGTCAGCACGGGCGGGCTCTTCCTCATCGTCGGTATGTTGTCGGACAGGCGGCACACTCGGTTGATCGCCGAGTACGGCGGGCTCAAGAAGATCACGCCGCGCCTGGTGGCGGCGTTCCTGGTGGTGACGCTGTCGTCGATCGGCCTTCCGGGTCTCAACGGTTTTGTGGGGGAGTTTCTGATTCTGCTGGGCGCCTTCCGGTCCGATCCGCGCCTTGCGGCGTTTGCGGCGACGGGGGTGATCCTCTCCGCCACCTACATGCTGTGGATGTTTCAGCGCGTCAACTACGGACCGGTACGCAACCCGAAGAACGCGGAGCTCGCCGACCTGGCACCGCGCGAGTGGCTGGCGATCGTGCCGATCGTCGCGACGGCCGTGGTCATGGGCGTGTTCCCGAACGTGTTCTTGCGGCCAATCGAGCCGGCGGTCGACCGCATGCTGAACCAGGTGCAGCGCGGCGCGCCTCAGCGCATCCAAGCGGGATTCGGGATTCGTGATTCGGAATTCGGTCGGCCCGAGCTCCGAGTCTCGAATCCCGATCGGGAAGGCGGCCGCTTCCCCGAATCCCAACCCCCGAATCCCTTCCGATGATGACCGGTTCCTTCAACGCGATCGTGCCGATGGCGTGCGTGACCGCGGCCGGCCTTGCCGCAATGGTCGCCGAAGCGTTTCGCGAGCCGGGAGAGCGCATGCCGATCGGCGGCCTTGGCGTGGTCGGACTGATTGGTGCGGCCATCGCGACGCTTCTGCTGTGGGGCCACAACACTGCGGCCTTTGGCGTCGTCGCGGCCGACAACTTCGGGCTCTTCGTGACATCGATTCTGATCGTGGTGGGGCTGTTGTCGATGGCGGTGTCCGGGCCGACCGTCGCTCGCGAGCGCCTGCCCGGCGGCGAGTACTATGCGTTGATGTTGTTCGCGCTTGCCGGCATGATCCTGATGGCGACCGCGACCGATCTGCTCGTGATCTTCCTGGCGCTCGAGGTGCTGTCGCTGGCGGTCTACGTGCTCACGGGCATCCGCCGAACGTCCCCGGTGTCGACCGAGGCGGCGTTCAAGTACTTCCTGCTCGGCGCGTTTTCGAGCGCATTCTTTCTCTACGGGATCGCGCTCACGTATGGGCTGACGGGGAGCACGCGCTTGGATCGCATCGCCAGCCTGATGGCGACCCAGTCGGTCACGACGACGCCGCTCCAACTTGCCTCGATCGCGTTTCTCCTCGTCGGCTTCTCGTTCAAGGTGGCTGCGGTGCCGTTCCACATGTGGACGCCCGACGCGTACCAGGGCGCGCCGCCTGCCGTGACCGGGTTCATGTCGACTGGCGTGAAAGCGGCTGCGTTTGCCGCGTTCGTGCGCGTGTTTCTGTTTGCGCTGGAGCCGCTCCGGGCGGAATGGAGCGGCGTGATCGCGGTCCTCGCCGCCGCGACGATGATTGTCGGGACGGTCGTTGGCGTGTCGCAGTCGAACGTCAAGCGCATGCTGGCGTACTCCAGCATCGGGCACGGCGGGTACCTGCTGGTCGCGCTCGTGGCGGCCAACGACGTCGGCAAAGGGGCGGTGCTCTTCTACCTCCTCGCGTACGCCGTGACGAATCTCGGCGCCTTCGGCGTGATCGCGGTGCTCGAGGCGGATGACAGTGCGCCCAGGCCGGAGGGCAGTGACCTTCGCGACAACAGCGAACTCGCCGACTACGCGGGGCTCTGGTACGAGCGGCCGTGGCTCGCGACGTTGATGACGATCTTCCTCCTGTCGCTCGGCGGGTTCCCGCCGCTCGCGGGCTTCATCGCGAAGTGGTACGTGTTCAGCGCCGCCATCAAAGCGGGCTATGACAGCCTGGCGATCATCGGCGTGCTGACGAGCGTCGTCTCCGTTTTCTTCTACCTGCGCATCGTCGTCATGATGTACATGACGCCGCGTGAGTCACCCGGTGCCGCGCCGCCGACGCCGAAGCTGGCGGGCGCCGCTCTGGCGGTATCGGCCATTCTGGTCTTCTACCTCGGTATCCTGCCGACTCGCGTCCTCGACTGGGCCGCGGCCTCCATCGGCACGCTCTTCTGAGACGGCGCCAGAGGCGCCCGCAGAGGAGGCACGGCCTCCTCCCCTCAAATCGTGCCCAACAGGGTTACGAGCGCGGCGTCCTGGTCTATGGCGACCGTTCTGAGATCCAATGTGACCCGGTCGTCGTGAATTCGCGCGATCACCGGCCTCGGCAGTCCGCGCAAGCGCTCGATGAGCGCGTCGGGCGAGAGAGCGGTCTTCGTGATGGCGACGAGCCACGTGGGCAGGTCGACGCCCGGTGCGCTGCCGCCGCCGACGGCCGAAACTCCCCGAACGACCTCCACGTGCCAATCGGGTTTTCGCCCGAGAGCGACCGCCAGCCGATCCGCACGCTCGCGGATCTCATCGGTGCTCATGGCGAGCATCCGTCGTACCGGCACGGTCGACTCCGCGCGCCCGCTGGCGTACTCGGCGAGCGTGGCCTCGAGCGCCGCGTAGGTCATCTTGTCCACGCGGAGCGCCCGCATCAGCGGATGGCGCCGGATGAGCTCGAGCAGGCTGGCGCGGCCGACGATGATGCCTGCCTGCGGGCCGCCGAGGAGCTTGTCTCCGCTGAAGCAGCACACATCGACGCCCGCAGCGACGGTCGACGCCACCGATGGCTCGACCCGGCTGACCGGATCAGGTTGGGTGGTGGCCCCTCCCTCGCGCTGCGGGTCGAGGAAGCCGCTGCCAAGATCCTCGGCCACAGGAACGTTCAAGCGCTTTCCGACCGCCACGAGCTCGTGAAGCGTCGGGCGGTCGGTGAACCCTTCCATTCTGAAGTTGGACGGGTGCACGCGCAGGATAAGAGCGGTCCGTTGGGTGACGGCGGCGGCATAGTCGCTCGCGCGCGTCTTGTTGGTCGTGCCGACTTCCCGCAGCTCGGCGCCCGAGGCCCTCATGACGTCCGGCACGCGAAAACCGCCGCCGATTTCGACGAGCTCGCCACGCGAGACGACGACCTCGCGTCCGGCGGCCAGCGCCGCCAGCGTGAGCAGCGTGGCCGCCGCATTGTTGTTCACGACGACGCCGGCTTCCGCGCCGCTCAGGCGGCAAAGGAGCGGCTCGGCGTGGGCATCCCGCCTGCCCCGAGCGCCCAGGCCGACGTCGTATTCCAGCGTGCTGTAGCCCGCGGCGACGTCGGCAACGCGCGCGATGGCCGCCGCCGCAAGCGGCGCGCGGCCCAGATTCGTGTGGATGATCACGCCGGTCGCGTTGATGACCGGTTCGAGTGACGGCCGGAACATTTCCCCGAGGCGGGCGGTCGCGGCCCCTTCGATGCGACTGACCACCGCCGTCAGGTCCCCGACCACTTCGTGGCCGGCGGTGATGGCACGGCGCACGTCGGCGGCTGCCCCGCGCAGCGCCGCGACCGTCGCGGCGCTGCCGTAGCGGGTTTCGAGCGCCCGCACGACAGGCCGGCGCAGAAGCTCGTCGATCGACGGAATGACGCTGAAGTCGGGCATGGCCGCCTGTAATTCTGCAATACTATGTCATCACCCTCAGCGGGCTTTGCCTGCGTGACGAAAAGATGAGTGCCGATCCACCCAGAGTCCGGCCGCTCGAGCGCTTCTGGCCGTACGCGGATCTGCCGGAGCAGCCGACCGACGAGGAGCTGGCGTCGCTCGATCCCGACCTGCACGAGGCACTGTTCGGCGCGCGCCCGAGGCCTTTTTCAATTACGGTCGTGTTCCCGGCGCTCGACGATCCCGATTTTCCGCGAGCGCTCGATCTTGCGCGCGGCTCGGCCGAGTTCCGTGAGACCGGGACCGGAGCCGATCGCCGCTACCGCGCCCGCTTCTGGTCGAGCGACGCCGCGAAGCTGCGCGATCTGTTCCAGATCGTCGGTCGATCCGACGCGACCGATGTCCTGGTTGACGATCGCCCGGTTCCCTACGCGCGCGAGCTGTGGCTCCCCCTCGTCTGGTTTCTCATCCCGCGGTAGCCAGATTCGGTGAGTCAGGCCAGGGCCGAGGACGCGTTCAGGGGCGGCGTTGGAAAAAATGGGAAGGCGAGGAATAGCGAACGGCTGAATGGCTAATGGCTAAAGGGCGGATGGCTGATGGCCGATGGCTGATGACCGATGCACCAGCCATCAGCCATGTCAGGGTTCAAATCTTGGTGACGTTGCCGGCTTGCGGGCCTTTGGGGCCGTCGACAATCTCGAACTCCACCGCCTGACCCTCCTCGAGCGAGCGGAACCCATCGCCCTGGATGGCCGAGTAATGGACGAAGACATCGCTGCCTCCATCACGCTCGATGAAGCCATACCCCTTTGCGTTGTTGAACCACTTGACCTTGCCTGTGATGCGCATCATTCTCTTCCTGCTTGCTACGACGCCGGCGTCGCCGCGTCGTTGACCAAAAAAAGGACCAAAAAAAAAGGCCGCGTCATGCGGCCTTTCCCTTTCGGCGCCAGGCCCGCCCGGCGTCGGCAAAGATGATACTGGACTTTCGTGTTTATGCCAAGAGCCCTCCTGAGCGTGTCGGACAAGACAGGAATCGTCGATCTCGGTCGCGGCCTGGCCGCGCGCGGGTTCGAGTTGGTGTCGACCGGCGGCACGGCGCGTGCGCTGGTTGACGCGGGCCTTGCCGTGACCGGAGTGTCCGACCTCACGGGCTTTCCAGAAATGATGGACGGTCGCGTCAAGACGCTCCATCCGAACATCCACGCCGGCATCCTGGCCCGCCGCCATCGAGCGGACGACCTCCACGCGATCGAGGCCCACGGCATACGTCCGATCGACGTGGTCGCGGTCAATCTGTACCCGTTCCGCGAGACTGCCAGCGCGCCAGGCGTCACCTTTGACGAGCTCATCGAGCAGATCGACATCGGTGGACCCAGCTTGGTTCGGGCCGCCGCGAAGAACTTTCGCGACGTGTGGGTGGTCGTCGATCCGCGTGACTATCCGGCGCTCCTGGCGGCGCTCGACGCGCCGAACGTCGCATTCCGGTTCGAGCTGATGCGGAAAGCTCTGGCCCACACCGCCGCGTACGACACGACCATCGCCGCGACGTTGGCATCCGTGCGTTTCACGGGCGATGGCTTCGCCATGAACGAGGCCGGCACGGTGTCGGCTGGCGGTGCTGAGGCCGTGCCTGGGGCACGCGTCCACGACGTCACGGGGCTCGACACCCGCCTGGCCCTGACGCTCGACAAGGTCCGCGACCTGCGATACGGCGAAAACCCTCATCAGAAGGCCGCCTGGTATCGCGGCGGCGTCGGCACGGGTGCCGGCTTCGGATTGGGCGCGGCCGACATTCTTCAAGGCAAGGAGCTGTCGTACACGAATCTCCTCGATCTCGACGCGGCCGCGCGGATCGTGATCGAGTTCCAGGAACCTGCTGCGGTCGTTGTGAAGCACACGAATCCTTGCGGCGCCGCAACGGGGTCGTCCGCCGCGGACGCTTACCTGCGTGCTCGCGACGCGGACAGCCTCGCCGCGTTCGGCGGCATTGTCGCGCTCAATCGTCCCATCGACGAGGCGGCGGCTGCGGCCATCGTCTCCACCTTCATCGAAGGGGTCATCGCGCCCGGCATCGAGGCCCCGGCGCGCTCCGTGCTCGCGCGCAAGCCCAACATGCGCGTCGTGATGGCCAACATGATCGCGTCGGCGGCGAGCGACCTGGAGCTGCGGTCGATCCTTGGCGCCGTGCTCGTGCAGCAACGCGACGGCGTCGATGAGGCACGCGAGGTGTGGCTGCCATCCGCCGGAACCGTTGTCACCCGCCGCCAACCGACGCCCGATGAGTGGGAGGCCCTGCGCTTCGCATGGCGTATCTCGGCGCACGTCAAGTCGAACGCGGTGATTTTCACGGATGCCGGACGGACGCTCGCGATTGGTGCCGGTCAAATGAGCCGGGTCGACGCGGTCAGCGTCGCTGTGGCCAAGGCCGCCGCGTCGAACGTGTCGCTCGAGGGCTCGGTGGCGGCGTCGGACGGCTTCTTTCCGTTCCGTGACGGCGTTGACGCGATTGCCAAGGCCGGGGCGACGGCAGTGGTTCAGCCGGGAGGATCAGTCCGCGATCGAGAAGTCATCGCGGCCGCCGACGATCGCGGGCTGGCCATGGTCGTGACCGGCCGCCGGCATTTCAGGCACTGAAGGTGCTGGTCAGTTCCAGGGGCGTCAGGGTCGCGGGCCCGAATTTCCCGACGACAACGCCCGCTGCGTGATTCGCGAGGACCGCAGCTTCGAGCATCGTCGCGCCGGCGGCAAGCGCGAGCGCGAGCGTTGCCACGACGGTGTCGCCGGCGCCGGTCACATCCGCCACCTCGCGAGCCATCGACGGGATGGCGGCTTCGACGTCGTTCGTGGAGAGCCACATGCCGTGTTCCCCGCGCGTGATGAGCGCCGACTCGCAGCGCGCGCGGTGGCGGAAATCGCGGGCGACCTCGCGCGCGTCATTGTCGTCGCGAATCCGGCGAAGGGTCGCGGTCTCCGCTTCGTGATGATTCGGCGTCACCAGGGTTGCGCCGGCGTAGCAGGGCAGGTGCGAGATTTTGGGATCGACGATCAACGGCGGGAGACGGTCGCCGGCAGCGCCGGCGGCCAGAGTCCGGCGATCGGCGAGGAGCGTTTCGACGAGCGGTCGCGTGACCACGCCCTTGAGGTAGTCCGAGACGAGGATGGCCTTGGCCCCCCGGCCCACTTGGGCACTTCGGCTCGCGAGCCGCCGCTCGACGTCCACGCTGACGTCGACGTCGTGCTCGTAGTCGATCCTGGCGACCTGCTGGTTCCGTTCCGTCACGATTCGAACCTTCTCGGTCGTCGGTCGCCCGGCGTCCTGAATCAGCCCGCCGGCCTCGACGCCAGCCCTCTGGAGCTGACCGGCGAGCTTTTCGGCCGCCGCGTCGATGCCGACAACGCCAACGAGGGAAACCGAGCCGCCGAGCGCGATGATGTTGTGGGCGACGTTGGCCGCGCCGCCCAGGCGCACGTACTCGGACTCGAACCGCACGATGGGGACCGGCGCCTCGGGCGAGATGCGCGTGACCCGTCCCACGATGAACCGATCCAGGATCACGTCGCCGACGACGAGAATCTTTTGGCTCGCGAATTGGCGGACGAGCGCCTCGGCGCGCCGGGCGTCGAGCTGCGCGGTCGGTGAACGCGTCATGCAGGGTCGGTCGAGGCGGTCCCCAACACCCGGGAGGCAGCGGCGGGCAGCGTGATGATGATCAGAAAGAGCATGAGCACTTCGGAGTCGCCGAAGTTGTACTCGAAGAGTCCCGCGGTCAAGAGCGCGGCCACGCAGGCGAGGCCCGAGGCCGCGAGAAACGGCTGGCGGCCATCGCGAAAGCGGTTCCAGAGATCGCGCACCACGGCGACGACGAACCAGATCCAGATCGCGAGCGCGGGCAGTCCACGCTCGGCGGCGATCTGCAGAGGCACGTTGTGGAGATGGGGATTGACTTTGTTGACGGCGTCTTCTCCCCGGTATCTCGCGTAGAGCGGCTCGACCATGTTCGGACCGACGCCTGTCAATGGATGTGCGGCGATCATGCGCTCGCCCTCATGGATCATCGCGACACGGTCGAGCCGGGTCGGATCCTTCTGGTTGAACATGGAGACAAATCGCTGCGAGATCTGAGCCGGGGCAACGGCAAAGAACACCATGGCCACAACCGGCGCGAGGGCGAAGAGTCGGAAATCCTTCAGCGCGAACAGCACGGCAACGGCAGCGCACACGCCCACCTGCGCGCTGCGCGAAAAGCTCAGCGCCACGGCGACGCAGAGCGCCGGGATGACGAGCGCCGCCCACGTTCGCTCCCCCGGCCGGAACAGCACGCGCGCGGTCGCGATCCCGATGACCAGCATCAGGAGCCCGGAGTACGTCATGTAATGGCCGAGCGTCCCCTGCGGGCGTTGACCCAGATGGTCGTAGTGGAGAATGCCGTATTGAAAGATGCCGATCGCCGCGCTGATGGCTCCACACGTCACGACGACCGTCATCATCGTGAGTCCCCGCGTGCCGGTGGCGAATCGGTACACGATCGGGACCAGCGCGAACAGCACGAGTTGCTTGGAATCGATGAAGCTCGCCCGCGGATCGTAAGAGAACGCCGCCGAGACGAGCGTGGCCCCCGCGTAGAAGGCGAGCGGCCAGAAGAAGCGCGGCCCTTCGAAGCGCTCGCGCCCGGCCACCAGGGCACCGAGCCAGCACAGGAACGCAATGGACAGAAAGATCTGCGCGATCGCGATCGAGAACTGCACCGTGCCGGCGACGATAAAGAGCGCGGCGACGCCGATGTACTCGAACCGTTGGGAGGACAGGGGCCCCCGGAGCGATTTCGCTTCGACGAGCGATTGCGGCCGTTCGAGCGCGATGCTGTTAGACATGGAGGTCTTGCGGGGACGTCGCCCCGTTCATCAATCTTAGCGCGGCGGCGACGACGCGCTCGGGAGGAATCCATGTCAGGCATCGGAAGTCTCCCGGCTGGCAGGTCCGCTGATCGCAAGGCCGGCATGGAAGGTCTCCGGCGTCGACCGATGCCGTCGACCAAGCCGGGCTTCGCCACGGCCGAGAGCGCGCCGGCATCGTCGGTCCATACAGCGCGACAATCGCAACGCGGGAGGTCGCGGCGATGTGCAACGGGCCGCTGTCGCCGCCGATGTAGAGCGCGGCCCGGTCGAATAACGCGCGGAGTTCCGCGAGCGAAAACTCACCGCACGAGAGGACGCGCATGGCGGCCGCCGGCCCGAGAGCCGCGCGGGCGCCGGCAACCACCGATGCCGCCGCCTCGCGTTCGGACGGTCCGGAAGTCACGATGACGCGCCGCTCCGTGTTTCCGGCGAGCCCCGCCGCGAGGGCAATGAAGTGCTCGAGCGGCCATCGGCGAAAAGGATTGCCGGCGCTCACGTGGATGACGATGAGACGGTGGTGGTCGGCAACACCCGCGGCGGACAGCCGCCGCGCAACGGCGGCGATGGTGTGGTCGCCGATCGCCATTTCCACACTGTCGCGCTCGCGGTCGGGCGGATCGATGCCAAGAGGCCGGATGAGGTCCCACTGGTTCTCGACGGAATGACGAGGGGCGAGCGCCCGGGACCGCGCCACCCGACGCGTGTACATCCAGCTGCGCCCGGCAATCTCGTAGCCGATTCGCTCGCGAGCGTTGCTCAGCCAGGTCAGCAGTGAGGCACGCGGACCGCCGTGGAAGTCGATCGCCAGGTCGAACAGACCGGCGCGCAGGCGGCGCCCAAGCGCGAGGTCTGCGGCGAACCCTCGAACGCCGCCGATGCGCGGGGCGACGATGACTTCGTTCAGGTGCGGGTTGCCGAGCACGACGGGGGCCGCGTGCGGCTCGACGACATAAACGATGCTCGCTCCGGGAAACTGGCGGCGGAGGGCGCGCACGGCCGGCGTGGTGAAGACAACGTCGCCAATCTCGCGAAGACGAACCAGCAGAATGCGGGAAAAACTCAGGATTCCTGCTCTTCGATCGTGGCCTCGTCGATCAGCATGACGGGGATGTCATCCCTGATGGGATACACACGTTTGCACGTGGCGCACTTGAGCGCGGCGCCGTTTCTGACGAGAGTGACCGGCGTTTTGCAATTCGGGCACGCCAGGATCTCGAGCAGTTCGGGGTCGACCGGCATAGGCAGGACTATATGACACCTCCGCCCTTTTGTGGAACAATTCGAGATGTATGAAGGTCGTTCTCGTCGCGTCGTTGACGCTGGCCGTCCCGCTTGCGGCCCGAGCCCAGCAAAAACCCGACCGCGTCGCCGAGGCGTATGCGCAGTTCCTTCTCGGCCATCACCTCGAGCAGACCGACGATGATGCGGGCGCCATCGTAGCTTACAAGAAAGCCATGGAGCTCGACGCTGCCTCCGCCGAGATTCCCGGCGAGCTCGCCGGGCTGTACCTTCGGCAGAACAAAGTCCAGGAGGCAATGACGCTGGCGGAGCAGGCGTTGAAGATTGCGCCAGGCAACCGCGAGGGCAATCGCGTGCTGGGGATCATCAACGCCGCGTTGTCGGAGACCAACCGGAGCGGCGACAATGCCGCGCAAGCCATCAAATACCTCGAGGCATCGATTGCCGGGCTCGGCACCGAGGCCGATCCGAACGTGCGCGCCACGCTGGCTCGCATGTACGTGGCGACGGGGCAGTACGACAAGGCCATTCCGGTTCTGATGACCCTCGTGGACGAGCAGCCCGGGTGGCAGGATGGACCGCTGCTGCTCGCGGAGGCGTACTCCGCGGCCGGACGGAATCGGGACGCCATTGCCTGGCTCGAGGAGCATACGCAGGGCGACCCGCGGCTGCTCCCGACACTCGGCGAATTCTACGAGCGTGAGCGGCGGTGGAAGGACGCGGCGGAGGTGTACGGACGTGCCGTGCAGCAGGCGCCGCGGAGCACGGAGCTGCGCGCCCGCTATGCCTCGGCGCTCGTTAACTCGGGAGGGCGCGAGAACCTGATGAAGGCGCGCGATTTGCTCAAGGATCTCTCGTCGCCGCGTCCGGGCGAGCAGGCGCGCCTTCTGTACCTGCTTTCGCAGACCGAGCGGCGCTTGGGCGACTCCGAGGCGGCAGAGGCGACGGCGCGCCGGGTCATCGCGCAGAACTCGAAGAGTCCGTGGGGATACTACGCGTTGTCGGAGGCGCTCGAGAGTCGTGGCGATTTTCAGGGCGTGGTGAACGAGATCGCCCCGGTTGTTGCGCCGTTCGCGGGCAAACCGGCCGATCCGTCGTTCGACGTCGGGCTGTTGCTCCCGCACCTGGGGTTCGCCTATCAGGAGCTCGGCCAGCACGACAAGGCCGTCGCCACCTTCGAGGACGCCCATCGCCTTGCGCCGAAGGATCCCGCCGTCGCGGCGTACCTCGCGGACGCCCAGATCGCCGCCAAAAAGTACGGGGCAGCCCTGGACGTCACCAAAGCGGCGCTCGTTGACAGTCCCAACGATCTCCGCCTGATTCGGTTGCAGGCACAGGCTCTTCGGCACACCGGCAAGACCGATCAAGGCGCCGCGATCCTCGAGGAAGCCGTGCACAAGCACGGTGACGACCCGGCGGCGTACATCGCGCTGGCGCAGTTCTACGCCGACGTCGAGCGAGGGGGGCAAGCCATCCGTGTGCTCCAGGACGCTCAGACCAAGTTCCCCGCCGACAACACAATCGCGTTCGAGCTCGGCGCCACGTTCGACCGGCAGAAGCGGTTTTCGGATGCGGAGGCCGCGTTCAAACTGCTGATCAGCCGAGACCCGCAAAACGCCCCGGCACTTAATTATCTGGGCTACATGCTGGCTGAGCGGGGAGAGCGTCTCGAGGAGTCGGTCGACTACGTGAAGAAGGCGCTCGACATCGAGCCGAACAACGGGTCATATCTCGATTCGCTCGGTTGGGCGTACTTCAAGGCCGACAAGCTCGATCTCGCGGAGGGAAACCTGAAACGCGCGGCCGACCAACTGACGACGAATTCCGTCGTCCAGAATCACTATGGCGACGTGCTTTTGAAGCTGGGACGCTATGACGATGCGATCGCCGCCTTCAACCGCGCGTTGAGCGGCGACGGCGATTCGATCGATCGCGCCGACATCGAGAAGAAAGTCCGGGCGGCGAAGCAAAAACTAAAGAAGTAGCAGAAATCAAAGAAATAGCAGATTGAAGCCTCAAGCGTGCGTCTGTGTCTTCGCGGTCTAGTGGCGGCGGCGTGCTCGGCGGCCGCCGCATGCGCCCCGACGCTGCTGAAGCTCCCGTCGGGCCCTGGCGTGCCAGCAACCGACGTGCGCGACGCTGTTGCTGAGGCAACGGTCACGTGCCGCGGGGTGAGGACGCTCAGCGCGGAGCTCGCCGCCACCGGATCGATTGGCGGCGAGGGCCTGCGCGGGCGGCTGCTGGTCGGCGTGGCGGCGCCGGCGTCGGCTCGAATCGAAGCTGCCGCGCCGTTTGGTCAGCCGGTGTTCATCCTCGTCGCGCGCGGTGACGACGCCACACTGCTCCTGCCACGCGAGGACCGCGTGGTCCAACACAGCCAGCCCGAGGCGGTCCTCGAAGCGATCACCGGCGTGCCGATCGACGCTGCCGAGCTGCGAACGGTTCTCACCGCGTGCGCCGTGGCGCCCGAGGCTGAGAGCGGCCGGTCGCTGGGAGATGATTGGCGTGTGGTGAAGGACGGTCCCACAGAAGTCTATTTGCGGCGGGAGACGAGGTCCGGGCCATGGCACGTCGCCGCGATCCTCCATGGCGGCTCGGTCGGTGGCCGAGACGCGAGCGGCGGCCTCGCGCTGGCGTGGCGCGCGGAGTATCGCGACTTTCAAGACGGTCTGCCGCGGGCCATTCGTCTTGTGGCCGACGATTCCCGCCACTTCGATCTCCGGCTCGCGCTGACGCAGGTCGAGGTGAACAACACGCTCGGGGCAGACGTCTTCCATGTCAATGTTCCGCGGTCGGCGCGTCCCATGACACTCGAAGAGCTGCACGATGCGCGTCCGGGCCTTCGCAAAGATTAACCTGTCGCTGCGCGTGCTCGGCGTCCGATCCGACGGCTACCACGAGCTGCGCACCGTCTTCCAGTCCGTCGCGCTGCACGACACGCTGACGATCCGGGAGTGGGCCGGTCCGTTTGCGTTGACGTGCAATGATCCGCGGTGCCCAACCGACCGCCGAAATCTCGTGTGGCGGGCGGCTGAGGCGGTGTGGAAGGTCGCCGGGCGATCTGCGAGGTCACGTGGGCGAGGAGCGCCCCCGGGCCTGTCGATCCATGTCAGCAAACGGATACCGATGGATGCGGGGTTCGGTGGGGGCAGCAGCGACGCGGTGGCGGTGATTCGCGCGCTTGGCCGCGAGTGGCGCGTGGCGGAAGGGCGGCAGCGCGCGATTGCTGCGGCCCTTGGCGCCGATCTCCCGTACTTCTTCGAAGGAGGAACCGTGCTCGGTCTCGAGCGCGGCGATCTGCTGTTTCCGCTCGTCGACCATCCGGCGGCGTGGATTGTGCTCGCGATCCCCGCGTGTGGCGTCAGTACGACAGAAGCGTTTTCATGGCTCGACGCCGATCGCGCTGAGCGACCGCGGAGCGAGCGGTCCAGGCTGACGGTCACAAACGACCTGCAAGGCCCGGTCAGTCGGCATCATCCTGAGATCGCACGTCTTGTTCGCGCGCTCGAGGGGGCGGGCGCCTCGCGTGCAGCCATGTCCGGCAGCGGATCGGGCGTCTTCGGCCTCTTCGCTGAGCGGGCCGCAGCCATTCGAGCCGCCGCCGCTCTCGCCGCTTTGGGAAATCGTCGTGTCAGCCGTTTCACACCAAGAGTCCTGGTCACGCGAACGGTCAGTCGGCGGGCGTACGAGAGACTTGCCGGCAACTGAGCCCATCGGATAGACTTACTGTTTGCGCTAGGTGCTTCGAGCCGTGCATTGGGGCTCCGGGGGCCCCTTCCCCGGCGTGGGTCGACCTCTTCGTCAATCAGCCAGAACATGTTGGGGCGTGGCCAAGCGGTAAGGCGCGGGACTTTGGATCCCGTATTCGAAGGTTCGAATCCTTCCGCCCCAGCCACTACACCGAGAGGTGCAGCGCGGAGTCACCCTCGTGTCCGCAAGGCGAGCGAGTGAGGGTCGGGAAGAAGAGCGAACAGGGACATGTCGCGATGGGTGACCCATTCATGGCAACCGGGTTCGGCGAATTGAAAGTCTTTTCGGGCAGCGCGCATCCCGATCTGACCCGCGAGATCGCCTCGTTCCTGGGTGTCCCGGTCGGCCAGTCCCGCCTCCGGCGCTTTCCCGACACGGAGGTGTCGTTTCAGATCGACGAGAACATCCGCGGCACGGATGTCTTCATCGTGCAGCCGACGTGCCGCCGCCATTACGTGGAAGACGGACGCGAACGTGTCCGATCGGTCGATCAGCATCTGGTCGAGCTGCTGATCATGATCGACGCCTTTCGCCGATCGTCGGCTGCGCGCATCACCGCGGTGCTGCCCTACTACGGCTACGCGCGTCAGGATCGGAAGGATAAGCCGCGCGTTCCGATTTCGGCGAAGCTCGTGGCGAACGTGTTGAGCGCCGCCGGAACGAACCGGGTGTTGACGATGGATTTGCACAAGGCGCAGATCCAGGGATTCTTCGATATTCCCGTGGATCATCTGTTTGCCGCGCCGGTGATCATCGACCACCTGATGCGGCTCGACCACGCGAACGTGACCCTCGTGTCGCCGGATGCCGGCGGGGCGGACCGCGCGCGGGCGTACGCGAAGCGGTTGGGCGCTGAGCTGGCCATCATCGACAAACGGCGCACCGACGATGGAAGCGCCGAAGTGATGAACGTGATTGGCGACGTGGAGGGACGCACCTGCATTCTGCAGGACGACATCATCGACACCGCGGGTACGATTACCAAGGCTGCGAGGGCGCTCCAGGCAAACGGCGCGGAGCGCGTGTTCGCCTGCGCCGTGCACGGTGTGCTGTCCGGTCCGGCGATCGAGCGCATCAAGGACTCGCCGATCGACCGGTTGATCGTGACCGACACGGTCCCGCTCTCGCCGGCGGGAGAGGCGTGCGACAAAATCAAGGTTCTGTCGGTGGCGCGCCTGCTCGGCCAGGCGATCAAGAGCATCCACGAGGAGACGTCGGTCTCTTCGTTGTTTGTCTGAGGGGAACGAGACGAAATGGAGACCATACTCGAGGCGGCGGCGCGCGATACCTTCGGAAAGAACGAGGCCCGGCGCACGCGCCGCGCCGGCCGCGTCCCCGGCGTGTTGTACGGCGAGGGCAAGGACGCCACGCCGATTTCGGTCGAGCCCCGGGCGCTGCTGAAGATCCTGCACTCCGAGTCCGGGGCGAACACGCTCATCTCATTGAAGCTGCCGGATGGCGGCGACACGCGGGTGCTGGTCAAGGAGTTCCAGCTCGATCCGGTCACGCACCAGGTGTTGCACGCCGATTTCTATCGCGTTGCGATGGACAGGACGCTCGAGGTGACCGTTCCAATCACCGTGAAGGGCGAGCCGAAGGGCGTCAAGCAGCAGGGCGGCATCCTGGAGTTCGTCAGGCGCGAAATCGTGGTCGCCTGTCTGCCGTCCGACATTCCCGAGCACATCGAGGTGGACGTCAACGAGCTGATGCTGCACCAGGGCATTCGCGTGCGCGATGTCGCCACGAGCGTGAAGTGGAAGCCGGTCACCGAGGGCGACGCCATGCTGGTCCACGTGATCATGCCGAAGGCGGAAGAAGCGCCGGCGCCGGCGGAGGCCGCCGCCGCCACTGCGGTTCCGGCCGCCGCGCCCGCCGAACCGGAACTGATCAAGAAGGGCAAGAAGGAAGAAGAAGGCGAAGCAAAGGAAGCCGCACCCGAGAAGAAGAAAGACGAGAAGAAGAAGTAACGGGCTGCGAGCTGCGAGTACCGAGCCACGAGCGACGAGTACCGAGTCTTGAAAGCGATCGTGGGCCTGGGCAATCCCGGGTCGCGCTACAAAGGGACGCGGCACAACGTGGGCTTCGATGTCGTGGACGAGCTGGCCAGGCGCGCGACCGCCGACTTCGAGTCTGCGCCGGCCGACGCCCTCGTCGCCAGATGCCGGGCGGGGCGGAGGGACTGGCTCCCGGGTCAGAGCGACGATGTTCTGCTGGTCAAGCCGGTCACGTTTATGAACGCGAGCGGGCAGGCGATTGGCGAGCTCGTGCGCTATTTCAAGATCGACGTCGCCGACGCGCTCGTTATTCTCGACGAGGTGCAGCTTCCGTTGGGGAAGCTGCGAGCGCGAGCGCGGGGATCGGCGGGCGGGCACAACGGCCTGAAGTCGGTGATCGAGCATCTGGGTTCCGATGTGTCGAGACTGCGGCTCGGCGTGGGGCGCGGCGATTCGCGCACGGATCTGGCGGACCACGTGCTGGCGAGGTTCGACAAAGAGGAAGCCGCCGATGTGGCGCGGATGATTACCCGGGCCGCCGACGCGGCGGAAACGTTCCTCACCGGCGGGATCGCCGCGGTGATGAACCAGTACAACGGCGGCGATCCGGCGACAACAGAATGACCTCATTGAGGATTGCGGATTGAGGATTGGGAGTAATCATGACCGCTGAAGCAGCCGCAGCCATCGAAAGCCGTCAGTACGAGCTCGTCTACATTCTTCCGCCCGACACCACGGAACAGCAGGCCGCCGAGTTGCACGAGCAGATCGCCGCCGTCGTCGCGCGCATGCACGGCGCGATCGAGAAGAGCGAGAATTGGGGCCGGAAGAAGCTGGCGTATGACATCGGGCGTCACAAGGAAGGCGTGTACGTCCTCGACGTGATCAACGGTTCGGGTGAGCTCATGAAGGAGATCGACCGCCGATTGAGGGTGATGGAACAGGTCGTCCGTCACATGATCGTCCGTGTCGACGAGGAAAAGAAGGTGGTCGAGCGCACGCGGACGAGGCGCCAGTCGGCGTCCGAGCGCCGCCGCGTCAAGCGCGGGCTCCCGCCGCAGCGCCAGCCGGGCGAGGGGCGCTCGTTCGAGCGTGACGACCTCGACGACGATCGATTCGATGGAGTGGAGGTCTAAAGCATGGCTGCTGGTCAGAGGCGATCCGGCCCGCGGGGCAAAAACGACAAGAAGGCGACCGACAAGACACAGGGGCAGCGGCGTACGCTGTTTCGTCGCCGCAAGGTCTGCAAGTTCTGCGCGGACAAGATTGACGATATCAATTACAAGGACGTCAAACTCATTGGTCCCTTCGTACCCGAGCGCGGCAAGATTCTCCCGCGGCGCATTTCCGGCACCTGCGCGATGCACCAGCGCAAGCTGCAAACGGCGATCAAGCGGGCGCGGCAGATTGCGCTCGTGCCGTATGTGACGGACTGACGGCCGCGAGCCGAGAAACGAGTCACGACATGGAAGTCATTCTCAGGGAGCACGTCGACAACCTCGGGCGCCGCGGCGAGA
Source organism: Vicinamibacterales bacterium (assembly GCA_035510155.1). Classification (GTDB taxonomy): domain Bacteria; phylum Acidobacteriota; class Vicinamibacteria; order Vicinamibacterales; family CAVVIG01; genus DATKHR01. The sequence goes on along the minus strand of DATKHR010000296.1, from coordinate 8,117 downwards.
TCGTCAAGGTCGCGGACGGCTACGCACGCAACTATCTCCTGCCGCGCAAGCTGGCGCTCGTTGCCACCGACGGCAACAAGCAGCGCATCGAGCGCGAGCGCGCGAAATTCGAGGCGAAAGAGGCCGAGGAGAAGAAGACCGCTGAAGGGATGGCGGTGAGGATGACCGGCGTCGAGGTCGAGATCGCGCGTAAGGTGGGCGAGACCGAGGCGCTCTACGGCTCGGTCACGGCGAGCGACATCGCTGACGCGCTCGCCGCCAAAGGGTTCGAGATCGACCGGCGCAAGATCCAGCTGCGGGAGCCGATCAAGAAGCTCACCGTGATCGATGTGCCGATCCGGCTGCAGCGCGACGTCAGCTCGACCGTCAAGGTCAAAGTCGTGGCCGAGGGAGAGCCGGAGAAGAAAGCAGACAAGAAGGAAGAGAAGTCGCCCAACTAGCGTTGACATGGCCGACGTCGCTGTCGTTGAGCGCACGCTTCCGCACAATCTCGAAGCGGAGCGGTCCGTGCTCGGCGCGATCCTGCTGCACAACGACGCGTTCAACCTCGCAGCGGAGGTCATCGACGCCGGCGACTTCTTTCGCGAGGCCCATCGACGCATCTTCAACAAGATGGTCGCGCTCACCGAGCGCGGCGACGCCATCGATCTCGTCACGCTCAAAGAGGAGCTGGGCCGTTCGGGCGACCTCGAGGAGGTCGGCGGGCCTGCCTACATCGCGGCGCTCGTCGATGGCGTACCGCGCTCGACCAACGTCGAGCACTACGCCCGTATCATCAAGGAAAAGGCCACCCTCCGCAGCCTGATCTTTTCGGCGAACAAGATCCTCGCCACCGCCTACGAGGCCGAAGAAGACGCCGACGCCATCCTCGATCAGGCGGAGCACGCCATCTTCGCAATCGCGGATCGGAAGATCCGCGACGGGTTCGTGTCGCTCAAGGAGCTCGCGCAAGGCAGCCTCGACACGATCGAAAGGCTTCATGAGCGCAAAGGGCTGATTACCGGCGTGCCGACGGGCTTCACCGATCTCGACGAGATGACATCGGGCCTGCAACCGTCGGATCTCGTGATCGTGGCTGCACGGCCGTCGATGGGGAAGACGAGCCTCGTGTTGAACATCGCCCAGCATGTCGGCACGAAGACCGACATGACCGTCGGCATCTCCAGCCTCGAGATGTCGAAGGAGCAGCTGTTTCTTCGCATGCTTACCGGAGAGGCGCGCATCGATGCGCATCGCCTCCGCGGTGGATTCCTCGGGGAGCGCGACTGGGGCAAGCTCTCGCGCGCGATTGGCGCGTTGAGCGAGTCGAAGATCTTCATCGACGATTCGCCGGCGATCGGCGTGCTCGAAATGCGGGCAAAATGCCGGCGCCTGGCCTCGGAGCACAAGCTCCACCTGGTCGTCATCGACTACATCCAGCTGATGCAGGGCCGCGGGCGGTTCGAGAATCGCACGCTCGAGCTCGCCTCGATTTCACGCGCGCTCAAGGGGCTGGCGAAAGAGCTCCGCGTGCCGGTCGTCGTGCTCTCGCAGCTCAGCCGCGCGCCGGAGTCGCGGTCGGACCATCGCCCGCAGCTCTCGGACCTGAGAGAGTCCGGCGCGCTGGAACAGGATGCGGACGTGGTGGTCTTCATCTACCGCGCAGACATGTACGCCGACAAGACGCAGCCGCCGACCGACGCGCAAGGTGTCGCCGAGCTCCTCGTCGCCAAACAGCGTAACGGCCCGACCGGCATCGTGCGCCTCGCCTTCATCCGAGAGTTCACCCGATTCGAAAACCTCGCAATCGGCAACCCGTAGTCGGCGAGATGGCGCCATGATTCGGCCGACCGTCGCGCGCGTTGATCTGCGCGCGCTTCAATCCAACTACCGCGCGCTCGTCGAGTACCTCGAATCGGCGCCGCGCGGGGACCGGCTGGAGCCGCCGCGCATCATTGCCGTCGTCAAGGCGAACGCCTACGGGCACGGCGCGGGGCAGGTCGCGCGCGCGCTCGAATCGGCCGGCGCGGATCTCGTCGCCTGCGCCGATATCGAAGAAGGCGCGGCGCTGCGCGCGGCGGGCGTCGGTGCCGAGATTCTCGTCTTTGGCGCGCTGAGCGTCAGTGACCTCGAGGGGTTGTTCGATTGCCGCCTGACGCCGACGATTTCGACACCCAGCGCCGCGCGCGCCGTCCAGGCGGCCGCCGCGAAGCACAAAGAGCGGCTCCGCTATCACTTGAAGATCGACACAGGCATGAACCGCCTCGGCTTCCGGTTCGACAATCTCCGCCGCACGCTCCCGGAGCTCCTGGCCAGCCCGAACCTGGAGCTCGACGCGATCTATTCGCATTTCGCGACGGCCGACGATCCCGAGTCCGGCCTGTTCAACGAGCAGCGCCTGCGGTTCGAACGTGCGCTCCGCGACTTCGAAAATCTCTGCGCGCCCATGAATCGCCGTCCTTATCGACACCTTGCGAACAGCGCCGCGATGCTGCGTGATTCCCGGGTGTGGCAGGACCGCGTCCGTCCAGGCCTCCTGTTGTACGGGCTCGTGCCGCCACCGCTCGGCTCGACGATTCCTGTGTCGCCGATCATGACGCTCGGCAGCCGGGTCGTCGCCGTGAAAGGTGTGAGGGCCGGCGAGACGGTGGGTTATGGCGCGAGATTCGCGGCAGACGGCCCCAGGCGCGTGGCGATCGTTCCGGCGGGCTATGCGGACGGGGTGGACCTTCGACTCGCGGGCGTCGGCGCCGTGCTGATTCGCGGCCGGCGCGCGCCGGTTGTCGGCTCGGTGTGCATGGATATGCTCATGGCCGACGTGACGGACCTCGACGCCTCGCCGGGCGACGAGGTCGTGATCATCGGAACGCAGGGCGACGCCCGAATCGATGTGCGCGAGATGGCCGCGCAGATGGGGACGATTCCGTACGAGATTTTGTGCAGAATCGGGAGCAGGATCGAACGGGTGTACGAATCGTGAAGCCGCCAAAAACCGTGTTCGTCTGTCAGGAGTGCGGGTCGCAGGCGCCGAAATGGCTCGGCCGCTGCGGCGATTGCGGCGCATGGAACTCATTTGTTGAAGAACGCTCCCAACAGGATGGCGGCGCCGCGTCGCCCACGGGCGGTCACCGGTACGCGCTGGCCGGCGCCACGGGGTCGGCGCGGCTCTACGCGGAGATCGAGCTCGAGCGGCACGCGCGATTGACGACCGGCATCGGCGAGCTCGATCGGGTTCTCGGCGGCGGCATCGTGCCCGGATCGCTCGTTCTCCTCGGCGGCGAGCCGGGCATCGGCAAATCGACGCTGCTTTTGCAGGCCGCCGCGAACGTCGCGCGCTCCAGCGGCCCGGTGCTGTACAGCTCGGGTGAGGAGTCCGAGCACCAGATCAAATCGCGAGGCGAGCGTCTCGCGGTCGGGCAGGCGCCGCTCTATCTCCTCGCCGAGACGTGTCTGGAGCGCATCCTCGAAGAAATCGTCCGCATCCAGCCGTCGCTCGTCATCGTCGACTCCGTGCAGACGATCTTCACGCTGAAGTTCCAATCCGCGCCGGGCAGCATCGGCCAGGTCCGCGAGGCGGCGACACAGCTGCTCTTCGTGGCCAAGGGACAGAATGTCCCGACGTTTCTCGTGGGCCACGTGACCAAAGACGGCTCGCTCGCCGGCCCCAAGGCACTTGAGCACGTCGTGGACACGGTGCTGTATTTCGAGGGTGAGCGCCACCACTCCCATCGCGTCGTGCGCGCCGTCAAGAATCGCTTTGGAGCCGTCAGCGAGTTGGGCGTGTTCGAGATGACGTCGGCCGGTCTGCGGCCGGTGCCGAACCCATCGAAGCTGTTTCTCGCGGAGCGGCCGACGAATGCCGCCGGCTCCGCCGTGTTGTGCTCCATCGAGGGATCGCGTCCCATCCTCGTCGAGGTGCAGGCGCTCGTGAGCTCAAGCCTCTACGGCAACGCGCGCCGCATGGCCAGCGGGATCGATCAGCAGCGATTGTCGCTCCTGCTTGCCGTGCTCGAGAAACGCGCGGGGCTGAACCTGATGGGCGACGATGTGTTCGTGAACGTGGCAGGAGGCATGACGATCGACGAGCCGGCCGCGGACCTCGGCGTCCTGGCCGCGATTGCGTCGAGCGTCCGGAATCGCGTGATCCCGCCCACCACCGCGATGTTCGGCGAGGTCGGCCTGGCCGGCGAAATCCGCGGTATCACCCAGGCCGCGCTGCGCGTGCGCGAGGCAGCGCAGATGGGATTCCAGCGGTGCATCGTGCCCGAAGCCAATCTCAGTCCCCCGCTGCGAGCCGAAGGCCGGGTCGAGAAAGAGGGGCTCGAGAACAGCCGGGAGGACAAGGACGGCGAATGCGAGCTGGTTGGGGTGAGAACGTTAGGCGAAGCGCTGGACGTCGTTCTGGGCTCGTAGGTCCCTTCTCTGTGGTAGGCTGTGCAACATCGCCCTTACAATTGTTTACATCTTAAGGGCTCATAGCCATTTGATTGACCAATCCGCGGGGTTACCCTATGTCCTGGTTCGTTTTAGCGCGTGGTCTGTTCGTGGCCGCCGTCGCGTACGCCGCGACCATCCTCCAACCACTCCCTGTCGCCCTTCCCGCCAATATCGGGTTTGCGCTCGCTCTTGCCGGGCTGATCGTTCTCTTCGAGAGCCGGCTGCGGGAGACCGCCATGACTCGCGTGCTCGGCGCGCTCATCGGGTGCGCCATCGGCCTCGGCATCGCGCGGACGATCGGCGCCGGCCTGTTCTGGGCTGACAGCGCCGACCGACGGGTCGCGTTCCTGCACAGCTTCATCCTGCTCGTCCTGCCGTATCTCGGGCTGGTTCTCGGCGCCAAGCACGGCGAGTGGCTGGAGCCGGCGCGCCTCATCGGTCTGTTCCGCGCGGCCGGCCCGGAGCGCCGCTACAAGATTCTCGATACGAGCGTCATCATCGACGGCCGCATCGCCGACGTCTGTGAAACAGGCTTCATCGACGGCACGCTGGTCATCCCGCAATTCGTACTGAAGGAGCTGCAGCTGGTCGCCGACTCCTCCGATTCGTTGAAGCGCAATCGCGGCCGCCGCGGGCTCGATATCCTGCAGAGGATTCAGAAAATGGCGGCCGTCGAAGTCAGTATCTCGGACATGGACTTCCCCGACATCCGCGAGGTCGACCTCAAGCTCATCGAGCTCGCTCGCGCGCTCCAGGGCAAAATCGTCACCAACGATTTCAACTTGAACAAGGTGGCGCAGCTTCGCGGCGTCGAGGTGCTCAATGTCAACGAGCTGGCGAACTCGCTGAAACCGGTCGTGCTGCCCGGCGAGATCATGAAGGTGTTCATCCTGAAGGAAGGCAAGGAATACAACCAGGGTGTTGCGTACCTCGACGATGGAACGATGGTGGTCGTCGACAATGCCCGCAAGATGATCAGCAAGACGATTGATATCGTCGTCACCAGCGTGCTGCAGACCACAGCCGGGAAGATGATCTTCGGCCGGCATATCGAGGCGGTCGTCGCCGCGCAGGCGCTCGCGCCCTTGTCGGCCACCGAGCGTGAGAGAAGCGATCGGCAGGAACCGGCGCGGATGCGAGTGCCCGCGCCGGTCCCGATTCAGCCGCAGCAGACGTAGTAGGATCGCGGTTCGCGGCTCCCTTGATCGCGGATCATCCGATTGCGGATCGCACCGTGCGCTGGCCCCCGTACCATTGGTGGCGGACGGTCTTGTTTCTGATTCCCGCCATAACCGTCTACACAATCGTGCTGGGGGCAGCGTCCATCCTGTCGAGCCTCTTCGATCGGCGCGGGTACTTCGCCCATGCGTGCGCGCGCGCCTGGTCCTGGTTGATCCTCAAGACGACAGGCGTTCGCGTACGGGTCGAGGGACTGGATCGAATCACGCGCGGTACGACGTACGTCTTCGTGTCGAATCATCAGAGCATTTATGACACGCCGGTGGTGTTTGCGTCGCTGCCGTATCAGTTGCGCATCATCGCCAAGGAGTCGCTGGCGCGCTTCCCCGTTCTCGGATGGCACCTGCGGCGCGGAGGACATCTCTTCGTGGATCGGCGCCACCCCGACCGCGACGGCATCCTGAAACGCTGGCGCGCCCTCGTGTCCGAGGGGCTGTCGTTGATCATTTACGCCGAGGGCACGCGGAGCTCGGACGGGCACACGGCGCGCTTCAAGGCGGGCAGCTTCATGCTGGCGATAGAGGCGGGCTTGCCGATTGTTCCGCTGGCCATTGTCGGGACGCGCAACGTCATGCCGAAGGGGCGTCTGAGAACCGAGCCTGCCGATGTTCAACTGATCGTTCACGATCCGATTCAGCCACCGTCCCTCGATCGGGCGTCAGTCCATGATGCCAAGGCGCTCGCCGACCGCGTCCACGCTATCGTGGCGGCGGAGGTCGAAGCCCGCCAGTTCGCCACGTTATAATTCCAGGCTGCTGTCTCAGGACGCTTGTCAGAGTCGATGTTTGTCACAGCGATCATCGCCGCCGGAGGTCGGGGCGCGCGCCTCGGCGGAGAGCCCTTCAAGCAACTGCGTCTCGTTGGCGGACGCCCGATTCTCGAACTGAGCGTCGGCGCATTCGTCGGCCACCCACTGGTCAGTGAGGTGATTGTGGCGCTGCCGCGGGAGCTCGCCGCCCACCCGCCGTCCTACCTGGAGTCGGCCAAGCACGTGCGAATCGTCGCGGGCGGCGCGCGCCGGCAGGATTCGGTGGCGAATGCGTTCCGGGAGGCCGCGCGCGAGAGCCAGGTCATCGTGATTCACGACGCGGCGAGACCGTTTGTGTCGGCGAATCTGATCAGCCGAACGATCGATGCCGCCGCGTTGTGCGGCGCGGCCCTTGCGGCGTCGCCTTCCCGAGACACGGTGAAGAGGGTCGCCAGCCGGGAGGCCACGGGAAGCCTCATGGTGGCCGAGACGCTGAGACGCGAGACAATCTATCTGGCTCAGACGCCACAGGCGTTTCGGCGCGATGTCCTGAGCCTCGCGCTGGAGGCGGGTGAACGCGGGCTCGAAGCGACCGATGAGGCGGCGCTCGCCGAACGCGCCGGTCAGCCCGTGCAGATCGTCGAGGGCGAGTCGTCGAACATCAAAATCACCACGCCCGACGACTTGATTGTCGCCGAAGCGATTGCCGCCGCGCGCGACGAACCGGGACCGAAACCCGTGCGCACGGGACGCGCGGGCACCGGTTACGACCTGCATCGGCTCGTCGCGGGCCGCCCGCTGGTTCTGGGCGGGGTAACGATTCCATCGCCTCGCGGCGCGGAGGGTCACTCGGATGCCGACGTCGTGTGCCACGCCGTGACCGACGCGATTCTCGGCGCAGCCTGTCTGGGCGATATCGGCCGCCATTTCCCTGATACGGATCCGCGCTGGAAGGACGCCTCGAGCCTCGATCTGCTCGCGCGCGCCGTGGCGATGGTGGCCGAACACGGCTTCGAGATCGGCAACGTCGATGTGACGGTGATTCTCGAGGCACCGAAGGTCCAGCCGCACGTCGAGAGGATGCGCGCGGCGGTCGCGGCGGCCCTTGGGGTCGACCTGGCCCGCGTCAGCATCAAAGGCAAGACGAACGAAGGTCTGGACGCGATCGGACGCGGCGAGGCGATCGCGGCGCATGCGGTCGCGCTCGTTCGAGCTCAGTCATGAGAGTCCGATTCGCTCCGAGTCCGACCGGCCGGCTCCATGTCGGCAACGCCCGCACGGCGCTCTTCAACTGGCTGCTCGCGCGGGGATCGGGCGCGACCTTCATCCTGCGCATCGAGGATACCGACACCGAGAGGTCCACACGTGAGTCGGAGAACGCCATCGTCCGCGACCTGCGATGGCTGGGGCTGGACTGGGACGAGGGGCCGGAGATCGGCGGCTCGAGAGGACCGTATCGCCAGTCCGAGCGCCTGCATCTGTATCAGTCGTACGCGAAAGAGCTGATGAGCACGTCTCGCGCGTATTACTGCTTTTGCAGTGCCGACCAACTCGAAGCCGATCGCCAGGAGGCGGTTGCCGCCGGCCGCCCCGCGCGGTACGCCGGCACGTGCCGCCGTTTGCTGACCGAGGAGGTTCACGCCCGGCTCGCCGCGGGCCAGCGGGCGGCCATTCGATTCAAGGTGCCCGACGATCAAGAGGTGGTCTTTACCGA
>DATKHR010000295.1:0-2911 GCA_035510155.1 Vicinamibacterales bacterium | reverse complement strand
GCCAGCGCGAAAGTCCGTTCGAAACAGAATGACCGGCTTTTTGCGATAGGCGTAGCCGCACTCCCAGCACGTCCCCGAGTCGGGATCCGGGCCATCCATATTGGCGACGACGACCTCGGCCCAGTCGATGCCTTCGACTGTCTTTGTTGAAGATTTGTTTTGCCGTCATTGTCCGTTGCTCGAACTCCTGCGGCAGCCAGACCTCATGTCCTTTATTTCGGAGCAATCTGGTCAACTCGTTGTTAAAGGTACGCTCTGCGGCGCTGAATAGTGGTCCGGCAAGGTAGATCTTCATATTGTTGCTCCGGTAGGCAATCGTCATGGAGACGCCTCGCCTCCGCCCGTGATTTCTCGATGTACGGCCAGTAAACTGCAGCATTCCGTCACACCGGCCCACGGGTCCGGCCATTGGCCGTGGCGTGATGTCATAGGACAAGAACCGAGAAATGGGAAAATGAAAAATCAACATCGACGCATTCAACAAGGCACGCGAGTAACGGTCAGATCCGGTATCTTAAGAGCGTGTCGAGGTGTTAGACACCTCCTCGAGTATTGAGTGATGCGCCTGCCCTTCGCTCCACCTCTTGTCCCTATGTTGTCCAGCGCCGCCGACGTCTTGCCTGGCGGCGAGGGATGGCAGTTCGAGCCCAAGTGGGACGGCTTTCGAACGCTGGTGTTTCGCGACGGCGACGAGATCCTACTGCAGAGCCGCGACGAGAAGCCCATGAACCGATACTTCCCGGAACTCATCGCCCCACTGGCCGCCACCCTATCCGAACGCTGCGTCGTCGACGGCGAGATCGTGATCGTCGGGGTCGGCGGGCTCGACTTCGAGACCCTACTCTTGCGCATCCATCCCGCCGCGTCGCGGGTGAAGCTGCTTTCTGCGCAGACACCGGCCTCGTTCGTGGCCTGGGATCTGCTCGCGCTGGGCGACGATGACCTGCGCGACGCGCCGCTCGCCGTGCGGCGCAAACGGCTCGAGCACGTGCTGGCTGGTGCTGCGCCGCCGGTACACCTCTCCCCGGCTACCCGCGATCGAGCGCTTGCGGCGGACTGGTTCCGTCGCTTCGAGGGTGCGGGGCTCGATGGTGTCATGGCAAAGCGTCTCGACGCGCCCTATCGCGCCGGGGAACGCACGATGATCAAGGTGAAGCACGAGCGCACGGCTGACTGCGTGGTCGCCGGCTTCCGCTGGCACAAGCAGGGTGCCGGCACGATGATCGGCTCACTCCTGCTCGGCCTGTACGACGACGATCACACGCTCCACCATGTCGGGGTCGCCGCGGCGTTCACGGCCATAGTGCGCAAGCAGCTCGTCGTCGAGCTGACGCCGCTGCGCGCGGCCGCGCTCGAAGAGCATCCATGGCGGGATTGGGCCGTGGCACAGGAGGAAGTCAGCGCGAAGGGACAGCGGCTGCCCGGTGCGACCAGCCGGTGGAACCGCGGGAAAGATCTGAGCTGGGAGCCGCTCCGGCCGGAGCGCGTCTGTGAGGTCGCATATGATCACATGCAGGGGACTCGGTTTCGACATGCCGCGAAGTTCCGGCGCTGGCGTCCAGACAAGCGCCCGCAGGACTGCCGCTACGATCAGCTGGAAGTCACGCCCGCCTACGAGCTGGACCGCGTTTTCGGCGCGCGCGACCGTAGTCAGCCGCGCGGCGCCGTAGACCAGGGATCATAGTCAGGTTCGGACGGGCCTTCTGGCGGGCGCTCGCCCTCGGGAACGTTGCGTAGATTGATCCGGATGCGAGTCCAGTTGGTCGAGCGGCCGCGCATCGAGTCGACGAGGACATCGTCCACGTGCAGGCGCGCCGCCGCTTCCGGATACCGGGCCTTCCAGCGTTCGAGGCCGACGAGCGCGTCCGCCATACGTGCAGCCTTAGCGACGGTTATGAGTGGCTGGGTAGACTCGCGGTGGCCGCGGCGTTCAGTGCTGGAGCCCGAGGCCTTCCGTCGTGACGGCGCGACGCGCGGCGGCTCGTAACGTTGCTTCTTATAGTGCGGCGGCCACGGCGCATCTCCGAGGCCTGCAGCCTCTTGCGATGCAGACAGATCGAGGAGTGCGTCCAGGGATCCCGCCGCGCTGTCGATGCCGGCCGACGCGTCGCCGCGTTCCGCAAACCGCGTCGGCGCAGTGGCCAGCGTGAATGCCGCAGGATCGCAGTCGGCCACCTCGTCCCACTCTAGAGGCATCGACACGCGCGCGTCGGCCGTGGGCCGCACCGACCAGGCCGAGGCTACGGTCCGGTCTTTGGCGTTCTGGTTGTAGTCGAGGAAGACCCGATGCCGTTCCTCCTTCCACCATTTGCTGCTCGCGAGGTCGGGCGCGCGCCGTTCCACCTCACGCGCAAGGGCCAGCGCCGCGCGTCGCACCTGCTGGAAACTCCAGCGCCGCTGGATACGCACGTTGACGTGCATACCGCGCGAGCCCCCCGTCTCGGCCTCGACTAGCTGTGCAGTAATACGCACCCGGTTCCCACCCTTACGCACCGAGCCCTCGAGTACGTAGCGAACACCTAGCTCACGTCCCACTTGCTTCACGCCGACCGATCGTCCCTTGTATGCAAAGCTCGAATTGCGAGCGATAACGAACAGCCAGCGGATACGGCTGAGCGCGGTAATGATCTCTTCGACCATCCCGTTGGCAAAGTATTCCTGCTCAGGATCGCCGCTCATATTCTCGAACGGCAGAACAGCAATCGACGGCTTGTCGGGCAGCGGCGGCGGTGCTCTGACGGAAGCCGAGGTTAAAGTCATTATGTCTCCGGTCATAATCACATTGAATACGCGGACCGGGCGCGCGATATTCTTGACCTGCTGGTCGCCCCTGTCGTCGAAGGCAAAACCGAGCTTGTCGCGAACCTGGTCGCGCACCACGCGGCTGACACAGATCCCCCCGGGCGTCGCC
>DATKHR010000294.1:0-2304 GCA_035510155.1 Vicinamibacterales bacterium | reverse complement strand
TGGGTGTGTCTCGTCTTCTTCGCCAGCTTTCTCTTCGTCACAGTGGGTGTCGGGCGCGGCCGGCAGTCGTCCGACGATCCAGTTGCACAGAACTCCGTCCGGATGGTCGACGAGGGCCGCCGGATTTTCAGGCACGACACGTTCGGCGATGAAGCGTTCTGGGGCGGGACGCTCCAGCTGCATCGCGCGATCGCGGGCGAGCGCTTCGGCGGCGTCGGCCCGGGCGTCAGCCCGGCCACCGCGCTCTCAGTCGGCCTGAAAGTCGATGCAGAGGCGCTCCTACCGGAAACAATCGACGCGATCAAAGAAGGTCACGTGAACCTGAACGATCCGGCGGTCACGCTCGCGCTCCTCGACCGAAACGCGGTGGTGGGCGTCACCGCGCAGCGCGGGAGCGACGGCGGACTGGCGACGGTCGGCATCAACTGCGCCCTCTGTCATTCGACCGTTGATAACTCCGTGGCATTCGGCATCGGACGCCGGCTCGACGGATGGCCCAATCGCGACCTGAATGTCGGCGCGATCGTCGCGCTTGCGCCCGATCTTCAGGCCATCGCCGATCTTCTGAAGACCGATCAGCAGACGGTGCGCGCAGTACTTGGTAGTTGGGGGCCGGGCAAATTCGATGCGGAACTGATTCTCGACGGCAAGGCGTTTCGACCGGACGGCCGGACCTCGGCGACGCTGCTGCCGGCCGCCTTTGGTCTCGCCGGCGTCAACCTGCATACCTACACCGGTTGGGGCAGTGTGCCGCACTGGAACGGGCTCGTCGCCAACCTCGAGATGCACGGACAAGGCACCTTCGTCGACGCGCGATTGAACGATCCCGTGCGCTTTCCGGTTGCGGCACGCGCGGGATTCGGGAACGTGCGGCACGATCCCGATCTGATCACGTCGAAGCTTCCCGCGCTGCAGGTGTATCAGCTCTCGCTCTCCGCGCCGGTTCCGCCGCACGGCAGCTTTGACGAGAGCGCAGCGCGAGCGGGCAAGGACGTGTTCAACGGGGCGGGGCGCTGCTCATCGTGCCATGTTCCACCGCTCTTTACCGAGCCCGGGTGGAACATGCACTCCGCGTCCGAGATCGGCATCGACGATTTTCAATCGAGCCGGTCGCCTGACGGCATGTACCGCACGACGCCGCTGGCCGGTCTTTTCACCCGGCAAAAAGGCGGCTTCTATCATGATGGTCGTTTCGCCGACCTCCGTGCCGTCGTCGATCATTACGATCAGGTGCTCGGCTTGAATCTCAGCGAACAGGCCAAGGCGAATCTCGTGGAGTATCTCAAATCCTTGTAAGTCAAAATCGAGTCTCCCTCGCCGTCGAGAAGCCGTATCATGTGCTTTTTGCCAACCCGGGAAGCCGTGAAAAACGGGAGAACGGCGGAGGAGAAGATGCTTAGAACGAGGCGTTGCGGCATTTGGGTCACGGCGCTCACGCTCGTCGCCGGCAGCGGCGTCCGCATGCGCGCGCAGCAGCCCGACTTCAGCCAGGTCCAGATCAAGACGACCAAGGTGGCGTCGAACTTCTACACGCTCGAGGGGCAGGGAGGCACCATCGGCGTCCTCACCGGCCCCGACGGCGTGCTGATGGTCGATGCGCAGTTCGCGCCGCTCAGCGACAAGATCGTCGCGGCGATCAAGCAGATCTCGGACGTCCGCATTCGGTTTCTCGTCAACACGCACGTCCACGGCGACCACACGGGCGGCAACGAAAACATCGGGAAGCTCGGCGCTGTCATCATCGCGCGCGAAAACCTCCGCACGCGTCTTGCGAAGCCGGCGCCGCAGGCGAACGGTCAGCCGGGCGTTCCCGCGCCGCCCATCGCCCTCCCGGTGCTCACCTACGACGGGGCACTCACGATTCACATGGACGGGGAAGACGTGCAGCTGATCGCGGTGCCGGTCGCGCACACCGACGGCGACACGATGGTTTATTTCCCCAACGCCAACGTCCTCATGACCGGCGACTTCTACCGTTCGACCGGGTACCCGAACATCGATCGGGCCAACGGCGGCACGATGAACGGCATGCTCGCCGGATTCGACTTGATCCTCAAGACCGGACGTCCGGACACCAAGATCATTCCAGGCCATGGCGCAACGGTTGACAAGGCGGCCGTCACGGCCCACAAGGCGATGATGGTTGCTGTCCGCGACAAGGTCGCGGCGCTCATGCGCCAGAACAAGACGCAGGAGGAAGTGATTGCGGCCAAACCGACGAGCGAGTTCGACGCCAAAGTCACGGGCGCGACGCCGATGACCGCCGACCGGTTCGTGGGACAGTTGTATCAGGAGCTGAAGTCG
>DATKHR010000293.1:0-12988 GCA_035510155.1 Vicinamibacterales bacterium | reverse complement strand
CGCGCGGGAACCGAACCATGACCGTGGGAATCCGCCGGTACTTCAACGCGCCGAACATCATCTCGCCGCCGTCAGCCGGGTGACTGTCCAATTGGTCAACAGCCCACCGCCGCTGCCACCGGTCACACCGAGCCGGTCTGGATCCACATAGCCGCGTCTGAGGACCTCGTCGACGCCTGCCATCAGATCCTTGTAGTCGTCGCCAGGGTAGTGATACTTGATGATGTTGCCGAACTCCTGGCCGTAAGACGTGCTCCCGCGCGGGTTGGTGAACAGTACCACGTAGCCTGACGCCGCCATCCATTGGAACTCGTGCGTGTACACGTTGCCGTATGCCGCGTGCGGCCCGCCGTGGATCTCGAGGATCATCGGGAACTCCTTGTCCGCATCCTAAATCCGCAATCGGCAATCCGCAATCCGCAATCTACAATGAGGTGCCATGTCCGTCCGCGACGTCATCATCATCGGCGGCGGTCCATCGGGTCTCGCTGCCGCGATTGCCGCAAAAGTCCAAGGTCTCGACTACCAGGTCCTCGAACAGGGCGTGCTGGTGAACTCGATCTACCGGTTTCCGCCCCAGATGGTGTTCTTCACAACCCCCGAGCTGCTCGAAATCGGTGGTCTGCCGTTCGTGTCGCCCTATGACAAGCCGACCCGGCCGGAGGCGCTGCGCTACTACCGCCGGGTAGTGGACACATACGATCTGCAGATTTCGTTCGACGAGCGGGCGATTGCTGTCACGTCGGAGACGCTGGAGGCGGCAAGGGCGGGTGGGGCGAGCCGGTCTTCCCCCGAAACAGGCGGGGATCACGTTTTCGCCGTCGAGACGCGCTCCGGGAAGGACCTCCGGCGTCTCCGCCGCGGGCGAAATGTCATCTTCGCGATTGGGTATTACGACCATCCCGTCATGCTCGACGTTCCGGGAGAAGCGCTGCCCCACGTCCACCACTATTACAGCGATCCGCACGTGCACTACCGCCAACGCGTTGTCGTCGTTGGCGGAGGCAACTCGGCCGCCGAGGCCGCCCTGGAGCTCTTTCGCGCGGGCGCGCACGTCACGTTGATCCATCGCCGTGCCGAGCTCAAGTCAACGATCAAGTACTGGGTACGGCCGGACATCGAGAACCGAATCAAGCAGGGATCGATTGCGGCCCGGTTCAACGCTCGGCTGAAGGAGATTCGGGAGAGCTCCGTCGTGGTTGCGGGAGGGTCAGGAGAGGACGAGATCCCGGCCGATGCTGTCTATCTCCTGACCGGGTACCGGGCCGACTCGAGCCTGATGTGCCGCGCCGGCGTTCGACTGAACGAACGCGAGGCGCCGATTCACGACCCGGAGACGTTCGAGACGAACGTGCCGGGCCTCTTCATAGCCGGCGGCGCGATTGCCGGTGTGGACACCGGAACCATCTTCATCGAGAACGGCCGCTTCCACGGCGAGAAGATCATCGACGTGATTCGCCGGAGACTGCGGCTGTCCCCATGACGACGTCGATCGCGTCGACGTCAGGGACAGGCGCCGCATCCTTCAAACGCAGTCGGCCGATCGTCTCGGCGGCGCTCGCCGGCGCGCTGTGTCTGTGCGTCCCAACCATCGGCGAAGCCCAGGTTCCCAGCGACTCCACGGGCGACACGCAAGCCGAGGGCGCGTTCCCCGACGCGGCCTTCAACGCGGCATTCAAGAAATACACGCCGCCGCGCACCATCTTCTCGCCGTACTACTCCTGGGATGCTCACCTGGCGTTGAACGTGACGGTCGTTCGGAAGGGTTCGGGCGCCGTGAGTTTTCGAAGCCTCTTTCAGACGGCTGGCACAGAGAACATCGGCTCGAAAGTGGGCGTGGGTGGCACGGGTTATCTCTTCCATGTTGCCTACGTCCACAGGCGTTCCGATGATTTCGCGCTGTCGACAGGGCTGGCGCACCTCAGCTCGCATCTGACGCGGGATCTCGACAAGAAGCTCGCCGAAGAGAGCGCTCTGGGGCGCGCTGCCCCGGCGGTCGACGATCCGTCCGAATACAACGTCCCTTTCATCGAGGGGTCCTGGAAGTTCCCCGCCTATCCGCTGACGCCGGAGCTCGACGCCGCTGTCGAGCCGATTAATTTCAGGTTCAACGGGAGCGGGGCTCGCTACGTTCGGCCGATTTATCTGCACACCGGATGGACTCTCTGGCGTGGCAGTCAGAAATCGCTCGTGGCGGAGACGCAGCACGAAATCGGGCAGCGCCCGTTCAATGTCGTTTCGCTGTCGCTGCAGTTGTACACCAGGAATCAGACCGAGGGTCGATTCCAGCTCTTCGTCACCGCCTCGCCGGGACACCGCCTCCACGTGAGCCCCAATGTCGGCGGGTTACGCGACGGCATCGCATTCGGCGCGCGGATGACGTTTCGAGCGTAGCACGCGGCCCAATTGATCGTCAGTTGGCAACGTGGACGCCGCCCGGCATTCGCGCTGCCATCATCTTCATCTCCAGCAGCTCGACGAGCGAAGCGGCCCGGGTGCGAAGGCACGGTTGCTCGAGCAGCGCCTGCTTCTCGAGCGGCTCGAGATCGAGATACTGAGCCAGCGCGTTGATCAAGTCCTCGTCGGACATCGTGGTCGGCATCTTCACGTCGGCCCCGGCCTTCTCGACCGCTGGAGCCAGCATCGATTCCAACTTCGCGCGGCACGCCCGGATCTCCGCCCGTTGCGGCGCATTGAGCAGTCCTTCGCCGAGCGGCTCGACGAGTCCCCGGCGATAGTTGCGAGCCCGGTCTTCCTCGAGGAGCCGGACGCGCTCGACGCCGCGAAGCACGATGTTGAAGCGGCCGTCGGGCAGCTTCTCCGCGTGCGTGATGACGCCACTGCAGCCGACAGAGTAGACCGGCGGCCGCCCCTCGTAGTCGCGTTCCCAGCCGGGGCGCAGCAGCATCATGGCGATCAGTCGATCCGTGGACAATGCGTCCGCAACCATCTCGCGATAGCGCGGCTCGAAGATGTGCAGCGGGAGAAACACGTTTGGAAACAGGACCACGTTCGGCAGAGGAAACAGGGGAAGGAGGTCAGTCATTGCGGATTGCGGTTGCCGATTGCGCATTGCGGTTTGCCGACTGTGAACGCGTCATCGTCAGTGAATCGTCTTGGTCTTCTTGTCCATGTAGTCCATCAGGACGTATTGTCCGAGGGTGTAGGGCGTCGTGAAGTACGCCTTTCCCTTGCAGATTTCGGCGACGCGGCGGACGAAGCTGACGAGATCGTAGTCACGCGCGAGCATGAACGTGTTGATCATGATCCCGCTCTTGCGGCAGGCCGCGACTTCCGCACAGGTTTCCGAGACAATGAACGGGTCGAGGCCGAAGGCGTTCTTGTAGATGCGTCCGTCGGGCTGCGTGAGCGCCGACGGCTTGCCGTCGGTGATCATGACGATCTGCCGCATGTCCTTGCGCTGCCGGTCGAGGATCCGCCGCGCCAGACGCAGGCCTTCGCGCGTGTTCGTATAGTAGGGACCCACCCGGACGCGGCCCAGCTCGGCCAGGGGAATCTCCTCGGCTGAGTCGTGGAACAGCACGACCTTCAGCGCGTCGCCGGGATACTGGGTCTTGATCAGCTGGGCGAGCGCCAAGGCTACCCGCTTGGCCGGCGTGAAGCGGTCCTCGCCGTACAGGATCATCGAGTGGCTGCAGTCGAGCATCAGCACGGTTGCGCACGAGCTCTGATACTCGCCCTGCGTGACCATCAGATCTTCATGAGTCACGTGGATACGCATGGGGCCTGCCGGTCCGGGCTCGGCATCGACGGCGAGGGCGCCCTCCAGGCGCGCGCGTGCCTCGCGCTGCACCGCGTTCAGGAGCGTGCCCGTGGCGTCCAGGTTGAGCGTGTCGCCGAATTCGTACGGCTTGGTCGCGCCCGTTGTCTCGACACCGGTTGCCTGCTCTCGCGTATCATGGCGGCCGAAGCTGCTCTTGCCGAGCGACCCCAGGAGATCGCGCAAGGCGCGGTAGCCGAGAAAGTCGAGCGCCTTGTCGGTCACCTGGAACGTAGCGGGCGCGGGCTCGTCTCTCGCCGGCCCGATGTGGCCGCGCCCCTGACGCCGCTCGCGCTCGGCGTCGAGATCGGGCGGCATGGAGATGTAACCCTCACGGGTCATGCGCTCGATAATCTGCTGAATCAGCTCCTCGAGCTTCGAGCGCGCGTCGGCCTGATCCGCATCGGCCGGATCGCCGAGCAGACGCTCGATCGTTTCGTCGGGCAGCACGCCGCCGTTGAACAACGCGTCCAGGATCGCATCGTGCAGCGCCTGCATCGTGCGATCGTTGTCATCGGAGCTGTACGGATTGCTGAAGCCGCTCGACAGCAGCAAGTCGGAAAGCTTCGACACGAGATCCTCGAGATCCAGATCGTCGAGCTCGTCGGCGATGAACTTGGTGTAACGGTATCTCACTCGGTACTCGTCGCTCGTCGCTCGTCGGTCACGAGTCTTGAGCCAT
This sequence comes from Vicinamibacterales bacterium, assembly GCA_035510155.1. Taxonomy (GTDB): domain Bacteria; phylum Acidobacteriota; class Vicinamibacteria; order Vicinamibacterales; family CAVVIG01; genus DATKHR01. The sequence continues at coordinate 8,525 of DATKHR010000293.1, read as the reverse complement.
CAGCCATGACTAGTTGTAGTACTTCTTCTTGGCGCCTGGAATCCTAATCTCCTCGTCGAGCGTCGGCTCCTCGCGGCGCGGTTGCCGCCGCGAAGCGCCCTCGGCCGCCGAATACCCGCGCTCCTCGCTGCGGCCGATTTTCTTCTGCGCGTACAGGCCCTCGAGAACGAAATCGATGGCCGATGCGACGAGCGGTGCCGGGGCGCCGGGAGGCAGGCCGGCCCGCTCGGCCAGCTCGAGCAGTCCCTGGACCCCCTTGGTCCTCGCCAGCAGCTCATCGGCGGAGATCGTGTCACCGAGCGGAAGCGTCCCGCCGAGGTCGAACCACTCGACAACCCGGCGGGTATCCACACCGTCGAAGACGCCGGTGAACACCGTGCCGACCGCCGATCGGATCAGGTCGCGCGCCACCTGCTCGGCGCCGCGCAGCTCGCCCTCGTACTCCAGCTCGAACTTGCCGGTAATCGACGGCAGCGCCGCGTAGACATCCGTCACGCGCGGCACGGCAACCGACTCCCCGTTGGCGAGCGCCCGCCGCTCAGCGTTGGAGACGACGAGCTCCAGCGTCGTGATGGGCAGCCGCTGGCTGACCCCGGAGCGTTTGTCGATCTTGCGATCGGCGCGCGCCTGGAACGCCACTTCCTCGACGACCTCGCGCACATACGACGGGATCTCGCCCTCTATCGCTCCGCCCCGGTCGGTCCACGCCTCCTGCTTTGTGATCGCGAGCGCGTTGTGGCGGGTCACCGGGTAGTGCGTGCGAATTTCCGATCCGATTCGGTCCTTCAGCGGCGTGATGATCTTGCCGCGCGCGGTGTAATCTTCGGGGTTGGCGGTGAAGACGAGCATGACGTCGAGCCTGAGCCGAATCGGATACCCTTTGATCTGGACGTCGCCTTCCTGAAGGATGTTGAAGAGGCCGACCTGAATCTTGCCCGCCAGATCCGGCAGCTCGTTGATGGCGAAGATGCCGCGGTTGGCGCGCGGCAGTAGGCCATAATGCATCGTGAGCTCATCGGCCAGATTGAGGCCGCCTTGTGCTGCTTTGATGGGATCGATGTCGCCCACCATGTCCGCGATGGTGACGTCGGGCGTCGCAAGCTTTTCGACGTAGCGCTCGTCGCGCATCAGCCAGGCGATGGGCAGATCGTCGCCCTCGCGAGCCAGGCGGGTCCGGCACGCCGCGCAGATCGGCGCGGTCGGATCGTCGTGAATCTCGCAGTCGGGCACGACAGGGATGCTCTCGTCGAGCAGCTCGGCGAGGCCTCGCAGGATCCGGCTCTTCGCCTGTCCGCGCAGGCCGAGCAGGATGAAGTTGTGACGTGACAAGACCGCGTTGACGAGCTGCGGAATGACGGTTTCATCGTAGCCGATGATGCCGGGGAACAGCGCTTCCCGCGAGCGCAGCTTGCAGACCAGGTTGTCGCGGATTTCCTGCTTGACGGGTCGCGAGCGATACCCGGATCGTCGAAGCTCGCCGAGCGTCTGAATGGCCGCCATGAAATCGATTCTATAGCAGATGCTGCACCCATTTTTCGCGTCGACCCGGCCGCTGGTCTTTGCGCATCGTGGCGGCGGCGCCCTGGCCCCCGAGAACACGATGGCGGCGTTCGACAATGGCCTCGCCCTGGGCGCCGATGGCATCGAGCTGGACGTCCGCCTTTCCCGCGACGGGGTGGTGGTCGTGCATCACGATCGGACCCTGGGCCGCACCACCACGCTCGAGGGCGCCGTGGCGGCGCGGACGGCCGACGAATTGTGTCGCGCGGGCGTCCCGACGCTGGCCTCGGTCCTGGCAGCATATCGGGACACCCGGGTCATCGTCGAGCTGAAGCTCAATCATCGTGAGCTGGCGGCCGCGGCGGTTGGGACGATCCGGGACGCGGGTGCCGTGGACCGCGTTTGCGTGGGATCCTTCGGTTACCTGGCCCTCCGCGCGGTGCGGGCGCTCGAGCCGGCCCTTGCCACGAGCGCAGCGCGCGAGGAAGTGCGCTGGGCGCTCTACAGGTCGAAGCTCCGGTGGCCGGTCGGTCCCAGAAAGTACCATGGCTACCAGGTTCCGGAGTTTGCCGGCCCGACGCGGGTGATCTCCGAGCGCTTCATCCGGCATGCGCACGGCGCGGGCCTCGGCGTTCAGGCGTGGACGATCGATACTGTGGGAGACGCGCGGCGCTTGATCGCGTGGGGCGTCGACGGGCTCATCACCGATCGCCCCGACCTCATCGTGCCAGTGGCACACGCTGCGCACCCTGCGGCGGCTGATGCATGACAAACCCACAGTTGAGCGACATCTATGCGGCGCGCGAGCGGGTATACCAGGTCGTGCGGCCGACGCCGCTCATGCGGCATCCGCTGCTCACGAAGGAGACCGGACTCGATCTCTACGTCAAGCACGAAAACCACAACCCGACCGGCGCCTTCAAGGTGCGTGGCGGCGTAAACCTGATCGCGAGCCTCTCGCCCGATGAGCGCCGCGGCGTGATCACGGCGTCGACGGGCAACCACGGACAGTCGATTGCGCTCGCGTGCCAGCGCGAGGGCGTCCCCTGCACCATCGTGACGCCGGTTGGCAACAACCCGGAGAAGAACGCCGCGATGCGGGCGCTTGGCGCGGATGTCATCGAGTTCGGGAAGGACTTTGACGAGGCGCGCGAGAAGGTCGAACAGATGCAGCACCAGCGGAGGCTTCGCTACGTCCACTCGGCGAACGAGCCGATGCTCATCGCGGGCGTGGGGACCTACGCGCTCGAAGTGTTCGAAGCTCTGCCGGACGCCGACGTCGTTCTGGTGCCGATCGGCGGCGGAAGCGGCGCGTGTGGCTGCGCGATCGCGCGAACCGGACTGGGCTGCCGGGCCAGAATCATCGGCGTCCAGGCGGAGCGCGCGGACGCCTTCACGCGGTCATGGAAGGGCGCCGCTCGCGTGACCGGCGAAACGGCCGAGACCTTCGCCGAAGGCATGGCGACACGCGTGACCTTCGATCTCACGTTCGAGATCCTCAAGCGAGAGCTCGACGACATCATGACGCTCAGTGAAGACGAGCTCGCCGAAGGCGTGCGGCTGGCGCTGCGGACAACCCACAACCTTGCTGAGGGCGCCGGCGCCGCGCCGCTCATGGCCGCGCTTGTCGCGCGCTCGCGCTTTGCAGGGAAACGGGTCGTCTGCGTGATGAGCGGCGGCAACATCGATCGACCGACGCTCGCGCGGATCCTCGTCCAGTCGTCACGGCCGTAGAGTGAAAATAACCGTGACGGTCATCACGACCGGAACCGGCTGTCCGTCGAGCAGCGCCGGCGTGAAACGCCACTGGCGAACCGCTTCGACGGCGGCCTGATCCAGCAGCGCATAACCTCTCAGCACGCGCGCGGTTTCGACGGCGCCTCTCGTGTCAATCACCGCCTCGAGAATCACGATGCCTTCCTGATGTGCAGCTCGCGCCAGCGTCGGATAGGTGGGGCTGACGTCCGCGATCTTTCGCGGCGGCTGAATCCCCGAGTGCACGTGGATCGGCTGTTGCGGCGGCGGTGGTGGGAGCGAAGGCAGCGCATCACCGGGAATCGCGTCCGAGCCCGGGACGTCGCGAGTCCCGCCGCCCCCGTCAGTCGGATCACCTCCCTGGGGATGAAGTGAGGAAGTGGAGGCGGTGGAGCTGTCCATCTCGCGTCCTGTCTCCAGCATCACGACCGGCGGCGCATCGATCGGTGCGGCTTGCGGCGACACGGGCGACGACGATGTTGTCAACCGCTTCGGGGCCGCGGGCAGCGCGATGTCCGCAATCTTCACAAGACGCCCGGTGAACGCCAGCGCTTCCCGAGGGATCGGCAGCGGTCCGATGTCGATGGCCTGTGCGACGTAGATACATCCCAGGACGGCAGCGTGGACGCAAACAGAAACCAGCGTGAAGGTGCGCGGCATGGCGCCTCCCGTAACGCGTTGAACACCGTTAACGCGTTGGACACCGACAAACGCGGGATGTTCCTCGGGCGTCAGCCCCGGCGCTTCAAGATTGCGACGGCACTGCGGAACACCGCGTCGATCATCGCCGCCGTCAGCTTTCCGGTATTCGTGTTCTGGCGGCTGGGGTGATAGCAGCCGATCAGCGTCAGGCCGTTCGGCAGCAAGTACGTGAGTCCATGCCCGAATGCGGGTCGCGGACGGATGACGATGCGGCGGCGCGCGAGGAGCCGGAGGTAGGCATCGAAGGCAATCTTGCCGAGCGCGACCACGACGCGAAGGCGGGGCAGAGCGGCGGTCTCGGCGTCGAGGTGCGGAAGGCACCGCATGATCTCCTCGGGCGCAGGTTTGTTACCGGGGGGCGCGCACCGGACCGCCGCAGCGATGAACGCGCCACGCAGCCGCAGTCCATCGCCCTGGTGCTCGGACGTGGTGATGTTCGAGAAGCCCGCGCGATTGAGGGCCGCCATCAGGAAGTCTCCCGATCCGCCCGCGCCATCGCCGGTGAAGACGCGCCCTGTTCGATTCGCGCCGTGGGCAGCAGGCGCGAGGCCGACGACGAGCATCCGCGCACGCGGATCGCCGAAGCCAGGCACCGGCTTGCCCCAGTAGGTGTCGTCACGATAGGCGCGTCGCTTCTCACGCGCCACGCGCGCGCAATACTCCCGCAGGCGCGGGCACCGCTCACAGGTCACGATTGCGTGCTCGGCGTCGAGCAGCCCGCTCATGTGATGTGGCCTACCACACGCGGCACGGGTTCTGCCGCACCATCGGCGCCGAAGCCTTACACTGAAAGGCTTTCGCGAATTCAGGCATGTTCGACACGGGCCCGTTGACACGGTATTTGTTGGACGCGTGCGGATTGGTCTGCGCTTTCAGACGCTCGGCCTCGGGGCGTGTGTTCTCGCACCACATCTGAGCCCAGCCGAGAAAGATCCGCTGGTCGGGAGTGAAGCCGTCGATCTTTGCGCTCGATCGCGCGCCGGGCCCGTTCTGGTACGCCATCAGCGCCAGGCGCAGGCCGCCGTTGTCCGCCGTGTTCTCGCCAAGCGTCAACTTCCCATTCACGTGTTCCAAACCATGTGCGGCGTCCCCAACCGTGTACGCCGAGTACTGATCGGTCACGCAGCTCGCCCGCTCCTCGAAGGCCTTCGCGTCGGCGGGGGTCCACCAGTCGCGCAGGTTGCCTTCGGGGTCGAACTTGCGTCCTTGATCGTCGAAGCCGTGGGTCAACTCATGACCGATCACGGCTCCGGCCGCGCCGTAGTTCACCGCAGCGTCACGCCCTGCGCGGTAGAACGGCGGCTGCAGGATGCCGGCCGGGAAGTTGATGTTGTTCCGATCGGGGCTGTAGTACGCGTTGACCGTTGGAGCTGTCATCCTCCACTCGCTCCGGTCGACCGGTTCGCCGATCTTCTTCAGCGCGCGGGCCCGCTCGAACGCGATCGCTCGCTGCTCGTTGCCGAGCGCATCGTCTTTCGCGACCATGAGCGACGAGTAATCACGCCACGTGTCCGGGTAACCGATGCGATCCTCGACGGCCCCAAGCTTTGCGAGGGCCGATTTCCTGGTCTGACCGCTCATCCAGGGAAGGCCGTCGATGTCCTGGCGCATCGCGTTCTTGATGTCCTCGACCATCTTGAGGGTGTCGGCTTTGGCCTGCGCGCTGAACGCCTGCTCGACGAACGCCTTGCCGAGCGCGTCCCCCAGCCGCCGGTCCGTATCGATGACGCATCGCCGCCACCGCGGCGCCTGGACCTGCTGGCCCGCGAGCGTTCGACTGAAGAAGTCGAAGTCAGCCTCTGCGAACGCTTTCGGCAGCAGCTCGGCGGTCGCATGCAACACATGCCATCGCAGATACGCCTTCACAGCGTCCACCGAATCGGTCTCGATGAGGCCGTTCAGCGCGCGAAAGTACGGAGGCGCCGCCACGTTCAGCGCTTGAAACTTCGGCGCACCCGCGGCTCCCACGTACTTTTTCCAGTCGAAGCGCGGCGTCATCGTCTGGAGATCGTTGAGGGTCATGCGATGCTGCCTGTTCGAGGGCTCGCGGCGGGAGACGCGGTCGAGCGAGGCCCTGGCGAGCGTGGTCTCGAGCGCGATCACGGCCTTCGCATGCGACGCAGTGTCGCCCGATTCCTCGCCGGCCAGCTCGAACATATGCGCGACATGCGCCTCGTATTTCGCGCGAATGTCGCGCGAGCGCTCGTCGTCGTTCAGATAAAAATCGCGATCCGGCAGGCTGAGGCCGCCCTGATCCACGTAAGCCATCTGCATGGTGGCGTCGTTCAAGTCGGTCTCGGCACCAAAACGGAAGAAGGCCACCACGCCGATCTCGTGCAGATGCGCGAGGACGACGCCAAGATCGTCAGGGTTGCGCAACGACTCCAGCATCGTCAGATCGGCGGTGACCGGGGCGAGCCCCTTGCGCTCGATGGCCGCTTCGTCCATGCACGCGGCGTAGAACTCGGCGGCCTTGCGGGCGTCGGTGCCTGCGTTCGCGGCAGGCGTTTCGAGCACCTTGCGCAGGATCTCGAAGTTGTGCTCCTGCAGCTCGGTGAAGCGGCCATACGAGCGTCGATCGGGCGGCATCGGATTGCTGGCGATCCATCCACCGCATGCGAACTGATAGAAGTCCGAGCACGGGTCGGTTTTTCTGTCGAGCGCGCTCACGTCGACTCCTGCAGGCGCGAGGGGTGGAGCGCTCGTCCGCGTTGCCGCATTCGACCCGCCGGTCCGACTCGACGTGCCGGACGCGCCCGCTCCACTGCAGATGACGATGAGGATTAACGTCGAGCACGCGAGTGCAGAGCGCATGGCTGTCCTTTGTCACGGTGTACAATGAGTGGTTGGCCCATAGTCGAAAGGATCTTGACGTTGCGATACATCGCCCCGAAAGACCAGGCCGAGCTCGATGCCACTGAAACGCGCGAGTGGCTCGAGTCGCTTGATTATGTGCTGCAGAGCGGCGGCCCGGCAAAGGTCGCCCGATTGCTTCGCGAGCTCACGGTCCATGCGCGGCAGAACGGCGTCAAGTTGCCGTTCACCGCGAACACACCTTACATCAACACTATCTCCACGGACGAACAGTCGCTCATGCCGGGGAGCCCCGACGTCGAGCGCCGCATCAAGAGCTTCGTCCGCTGGAATGCCGCCGCCATGGTTGTCCGCGCGAACAAGGCGGAGGAAGGCATCGGCGGCCACATCTCGACCTATGCGTCGGCGGCGACGTTGTACGAAGTCGGCTTCAACCATTTCTTCCAGGGTCACGAGCAGGGCGATGGCGACGTGATCTTCTTCCAGGGCCACGCCGCGCCCGGTATTTATGCGCGGGCGTACCTCGAGGGGCGGATCGACGAGACGCATCTCGAGAACTTCCGGCGCGAGACGCGGCCGGGCGGTGGTCTGTCGTCTTACCCGCATCCATGGCTCATGCCTGGTTTCTGGGAATTTCCCAGCGTCTCGATGGGCCTCGGCCCGATCATGGCGATCTACCAGGCTCGCTTCATTCGCTATCTGGAGGACCGCGGGCTGAAGCCGAAATCGAACTCGAGGGTGTGGGCGTTCATCGGCGACGGCGAAACCGACGAGCCCGAGGCCCTCGGCGCCATCACGCTTCCGGCGCGCGAGAAGCTCGACAACCTGATCTTCGTCATCAACTGCAACCTGCAGCGCCTGGACGGCCCCGTGCGTGGCAACGGCCAGATCATCCAGGAGCTCGAAGCGGCGTTTCGAGGCGCCGGCTGGAACGTGATCAAGGTTCTGTGGGGCCGCGAATGGGATCCCTTGCTGGCAAAAGACCGCGACGGCCTGCTCGTGAAGCGCATGGGCGAAGTTGTCGACGGTCAGTACCAGAAGTACGCGGTCGAGTCGGGCGCCTACGTGCGCGAGCATTTCTGGGGCGCGGACCCGCGGTTGCTCGACATGGTCAAGCATCTGTCGGACGACCAGCTCAAGAAGATGTCGCTCGGCGGGCACGATCCGATCAAGATTTACAACGCTTACAAAGCAGCGGTCGAGCACAGAGGAGCACCAACCGTCATCCTCGCTCGAACCATCAAAGGCTACGGCCTCGGCGAAGCCGGCGAAGGCAAGAACATCACGCACCAGCAGAAGAAGATGAACGAAGAGGAGCTGCGCGCGTTCCGGACGCGCTTCGGGATTCCGTTGTCCGATGATGACGTCGCGAGGACGCCGTTCTACCGGCCGGCCGAGGATAGCGTCGAAATGAAATACATGAAAGCCCGACGGAAGGCGCTCGGCGGATACGTCCCGAGCCGCAGGAATCGCAGCCAGCCGCTCGCGTCGGTCCCGAGCGAGCCCTTCGAGGAGTTCCTCAAGGGCACGGAAGGCCGCAAGGCGTCGACCACCATGGTCTTCGTGCGCCTTCTGTCGAAGCTCTTAAGGGATAAGGATCTCGGCTCGCTCGTGGTCCCGATCGTCCCCGACGAAGCGCGGACATTCGGCATGGAGGCGCTGTTCCGCCAGGTCGGCATCTATTCGCACGCCGGCCAGGTCTACGAGCCGGTCGACATGGACACCCTCCTGTACTACAAGGAAGCGTCCGACGG
>DATKHR010000292.1:0-6075 GCA_035510155.1 Vicinamibacterales bacterium | reverse complement strand
TCTTCATCCTCCACGCGGCGTTGCGTCGTCAGGCTTGCGCCCATTGCGAACAATTCCCCACTGCTGCCTCCCGTAGGAGTCTGGGCCGTGTCTCAGTCCCAGTGTGGCCGTCCGCCCTCTCAGGCCGGCTACCGATCGTCGCCTTGGTGGGCCGTTACCCCACCAACTAGCTAATCGGACGCGGGCCCCACTTCGAGTGCTAGGTCTTGCGATCCCCAGCTTTGATCGCCACCTGTTGAAAGGCGGGATGTCATGCGGTATTAGCGTCCCTTTCGGAACGTTATCCCCCGCTCGAAGGCAGGTCACCCACGCGTTACTCACCCGTTTGCCACTCTACTTATCCCTTGCGGGACTTTCGCGTTCGACTTGCATGTGTTAGGCACGCCGCCAGCGTTGATTCTGAGCCAGGATCAAACTCTCATGTTAAGTTCGCTGTCCATCGACGCGGCGGCTCGCGCCGCCTCGCCGAGGAGCAACTGTTTAACGCGAGGCCGATTGGCTCTGCGTTGCTCAATCCGTTCGTCTATCGTGGTGACCACCAGTCGACGAAATCACCTTCTGGATCTTGTCGTGTCATCCAGGAGGCACGGACTGACGACTCCGTTGGCCGATTGCTGCGGTCCCACGCGCTGACTCTCATTGTCAAAGGAGGCTTGCGCCCCCTCGACAGGGTCTGTGTGTGTGCTTGCACGCACTATCTAGTTTTCAAAGAACCGACCGGAAGGCGATCTCTGAGATCGCCCGGGCCCTTTCGGGGCGCCCAACCCCCGGCAGCCGACTCGCCCGCTGCCGCTCCTCGAAGACGCCAACGTCGGCCGTCACCGGCAGATCGTTGACCGTCGTCAGGGGAACCTTCTAAGGTTACTAGTTCGTCGCACCCTTGTCAACCTGCTGCTCGCCAACTCATGAGGCGAAAAGGGTTGAGCTCGGGGACCGCGCTGGCAGGACTTCTGCGACCCGAAGGACCACTCAGTATCGCGTACCTCTCACGGATCGTCAAGGCGGGCGCGCGTCTCACATCAGCCGCAGCCGCGCCTTTCACGTCAGTCGGACAACGTGATTCTGCTTCTGCCCCTTTCGCAACACGAACAGCCGGCCTCCGATCGCCGCCTCTGTAGTCAGCCGGACCTGCACATCGGAAACGCGCCGGTTGTTTACATAGACTCCGCCCGACTGGACGAGCCGGCGGGCGTCGCCCTTCGACGCGGCGAGCCGCACACGCGCAATCAAATCGACAATCCCGATCCCATCTACGAATTCACTCGAGGCAATGTCGGTTGACGGCACATCCTCGAACACCGCCAGCACGTCGTCCGCCTCGAGCGTCGAAAGGTCTCCGTCGAAGAGCACGGACGAGGCGTGTTCCGCTCGAGCGAGCTGATCGTGCCCGTGCACCACGGAGGTGACCTCGCGCGCAAGAACACGCTGAGCCTCGCGCCGTTCGGGTGACGCCTTCGTCGCCGCCTCGAGCGCGTCAATCGATTGCCGGTCGAGAAACGTGAAGTGTTTGAGATACGTCACCGCGTCCCGGTCATCCACATTGAGCCAGAACTGGTAGAACTTGAACGGCGAGGTGCGTGCCGGATCGAGCCAGATGGTGCCGGTTTCGGTTTTGCCGAACTTCACGCCAGACGCCGTCGTGACCAGCGGCATGACGAGTCCGTGCGCCTTCTGACCCCGCAGCTTCCGGATCAACTCGATCCCCGCCGTGATGTTGCCCCACTGGTCGCTGCCGCCAAGCTGCACCGCGCAGCCGAAACGGTCGAACAGCTCGAGGAAGTCGCGTGCCTGCAGCAGCAGGTAGCTGAATTCGGTGAACGAGAGCCCCTCGGCGCTCTCGAGGCGCCGATTCACCGACTCCTTCTGGAGCATCGAATTCACAGTGAAGTACTTGCCGGTGTCGCGCAGGAAGCCGAGAAGATCGAGGGTCGCCAGCCAGTCCGCATTGTTGACGATGCGCGCCGGATTGCTGGAGCCGGAGCCCGCGGCGCTCCGCGAGTCGCCAAAATCCAGAAATCGCTCGAGCTGCCGGCGAATGCCCGCGACGTTCTCGTCGATCTCGATGCGGCTTAAGAGCGTGCGCTCCTGAGATTTGCCGCTTGGATCGCCGATCATGCCGGTGCCGCCGCCAACCAGCGCAATCGGTGAGTGTCCCGCGCGTTGCAGACGCGCAAGCGCCATCAGAGGCAGAAGCGATCCGACATGCAGGCTCGGCGCGGTCGGATCGAACCCAATGTACGCGGTGACCCGCTGGCGGGCAAAGAGCTCGCGCAGTCCGTCGGTCGCGTCGTACACCATGCCGCGCCACTGCAGCTCGTCGAAAAGACTCATGGTGAATCCGCTACTATACCAGTCGATGGTCATCACTCGACGCGCCGCAGTGAAAACCCTCGTCGCGGCAGGCGTCGGCACCGTCGCCGGTAGCGGCGCGTACGGTTTTCTCTACGGGCGTCACGAGCTCGAAGTCACGCGTGCCACCGTGGCCGTCCAAAGCCTTCCCGGCGGGCTGAGCGGCCTGCGCATTGGATTGCTCACCGACGTCCATCGCAGCCGGTGGGTCTCCCAGGAGGACGTCACGTCGGCGGTCTCGATGCTGATGGCCGAGCGCCCCGACCTCATCGTGCTCGGAGGAGACTACGTGACGTGGGGAGACCGCGAATTCGTGCAGCCTTCCGCGGAGGCGCTCGCACCGCTGTCCGCGCCGCACGGCATCTTCGGCATCCTCGGCAACCACGATGACGACCACGACATGCCGGCCGCGCTGACGCGGAACGGCGTACAGATGCTCCGCGACGCGCGCACACGGTTGACGCTCCGCGGTGAAACGTTGGATCTTGTCGGCGTGCGTTTCTGGACGAAGCGCCGCGCGGACATCGCAGCCCTCGTGCGGGAGGCGGCGCCGATGACCATCCTGATGGCTCACGATCCGCGACGCCTGACGGAAGCGGCCGGCTTGAACATCCCGCTGGTACTCGCCGGCCATACCCACGGCGGCCAGGTCGTTCTCCCCGTGATTGGCGCGCCGGCGGCGCAGAAGTTCCCGGTCGTCGCGGGGATCGGCCGCCGGGGATCGACGACCATGTTCGTCAGTCGTGGAATCGGCACTGTGTACGTGCCTGTTCGCGTGAACTGCCCGCCCGAGGTCGCTGTCCTGACGCTCGAACGCGCTTAGAGCTCTGACGCTCTGCGTTTGACGAAACGCCGGCCCTCGATCGCCCACCCACCATCGAGCACCAGCCCAATCGCCTCCGGATAGATCCGATGTTCCTCGGTCAGGATCCTGGCCGACAGCGAGTCCACCGTGTCGTCTGCGAGGACGGGCACGGCCGCCTGCAGGACGATCGGTCCACCATCGAGCTCTGGCGTCACAAGGTGTACGGTCGCACCCGTGACGCACACCCCGTGCTCGAGCGCCTGCCGCTGGGCGCCCAGCCCCGGGAAGGCAGGCAACAGCGAAGGATGAATGTTCAGAATGTGATTCGGGAAGGCCTCCATAAGCGGCGTCCCAACGACGCGCATGAAGCCCGCGAGACAGACCAGGTCGACATCCCGGCGGCGGAGCTCTGCGGCGATCGCGCGATCGTAGTCGTCTCGGCGCGCAAAGGACGCCGGGCTGAGCATCAGCGCCTCGACATCTGCCGCGCGCGCACGGGCGAGCCCGCGCGCCTCCGCTCGGTTGGAGATGACCACGGCGATCGTTGCGTCGAGGGGGCCGTCACGAATGGCGTCAAGGATGGCCTGGAGATTCGATCCGCGTCCGGAGATCAGAACCGCGAGCCGCCGGCTCACAGGTAGCGCACGACGCGGTCGTCGCGCACGACCGACCCGATACGTCGTGCGCGCGGCTCCCCCGCTTCGGCGATCGCGGCGATGACCGGATCGGTGTCCTCGGCCTGACAAACGACGGCAAGGCCGATCCCCATGTTGAAGGTCCGGAACATCTCGTCGCGCGAAATGCCGCCGCGCTCTTGAAGGAGCCGGAAAATCGGCGGCGTCTCCCACGCGCGCGTGTCGACCACCGCTCCGCATCCGTCGGGAAGTGCCCTGGGGAGGTTCTCGGTCACGCCGCCGCCCGTAATGTGCGCGAGCCCCTTGGCCCACGACCGCCGTAACAGCGGGCGGACAAGGGGCAGGTAGGACCGATGGGGCGCCAGCAGCGCGTCGCCCGCGGTCAGTTCTAGCTCAGGAATGAAGGTCCCGGGGCTCCACCCGGCGACGTCGAAGAATACGTGGCGCGCCAGCGAATACCCATTCGTATGCAGGCCGGCCGACGGCAATCCAATCACCGCATCACCGGGAGTCACGGCGCGTCCATCGATAATCTGTTGCTGTTCGACGATCCCGACGATGAACCCGGCGAGGTCGTACTCCCCGTCTGCATAAAACCCCGGCATCTCGGCCGTCTCGCCGCCGATGAGCGCGCACCCGTTCTCGCGGCACGCGCGCCCGACGCCGCCAACGATCTGCTCCGCAACAGCAGGCGAGAGACGGCCCGTGGCCAGATAGTCGAGGAAGAACAGTGGCTCGGCACCCTGCACCAGAATGTCGTTCACGCAATGGTTCACGAGATCCGCGCCCACCGTGTCGTGGCGGCCGGTCATGAACGCCACTTTCAGCTTGGTGCCGACGCCGTCAGCACTCGAGACCAGGACCGGCGCCGCGTAGGCGTCCGAATCGAGTTTGAAGAGCCCTCCGAACGAACCGATCTCGGAGAGCACGCCCGGCGTGAATGTCGACCGCGCGATGCCTCGGATGCGGCGGACCGTCTCGTTGCCGGCATCGATGTCCACGCCGGCTTCGCGATACTGATCGGGCTTGGCTTTCAAAAATCCAGTTTCCCGATCAGCGTCTGCATCAGCGCCCGGCGCGGCGAGGCGGCGGCCGACTCCCAGAACGTCCGTCGGACGAGCACGAAGAAACGCTCCTTCTCGAGGTCCTCCTCGAGCATGTCGAAGCCGTCCGCCAGGAGCGCGATGGCCCCATCGAGCGCGGCCGGTTTGCCGCTCTCCGCACGCGCCTCGAGCTTGCCGACCATCAACGGCGTGTTGCGCAGAGCGAAGGTGCCGACAGCCAGCGCCACCGGCGCGCGGGTCGGATCGCGCGATGGGATGCCCACCTCAAAGAGGGCATCCGCCGCCTCCGCGTGCCCGGCAACGGCGAGCGCGCCCAGCCCCGCCGCCGCGCTTCTGAGCAACTCCTGGTAGCCGATGTTCTTATCCGAGAATTTCAACGTCTCGATCAGGTAGTTCTCATGCGAGCTGCAGTTGATCCCGAGCAGGCAGATGGCCGCCGCAACGGACGGCTGTGACTGGCGAGGCGCCGATCGCTGCAGCGCGGCCAACGTGTCCAGCGCCCGCTTGTCACCGATCTTCCCCAGCGCCAACGCCGCATCGTCCTGCAGCGGCCCCTCGCGCTTGGCAACCGAGGTCAACGCATCGTAGGCATACTGGGCCTTGTAGTCACCGAGCGCCTCCACCACCGCGCTTCGGAAAAAATCGTCGCCGCGCGTCACGTCGCGGAGGAGCGCCTCGCGAACGCGCTGATCGTCCGGCCCGAGCGCAGCGAGCGCGCGAACGACGGCGGGACGGACGAACTCACCCTGCTCCTTCTCGAGAGCTAAGAGAAACTGAGGCAGAAGCGTGCGGTCCGGGTTGTGCTCGAAGAAGCTGTACGCGACCGTGCGCAGCCGATCGTTCGGGCTCGTGAGCGACGCGCGCATCGAATCCTTCGTGCGCGGATCGTTGAAGCCGGTCAGGAGGACGAGCGCACGGTAACGAACGTAGCCATCGGGATGCTCTGCAACCGCCTGGAGGAGCGCCGGCACGGCCTGCGCCGGCGGCGCGCGGCGGATGGTCCGCGATGCGTTCGTGCGGGTCGTGTAGTCGAGGTCGCCGAGCTTGGCAATCGCCGCCTGCAGTTGCTCCTTCGTGATCGGCTGCGGCGCGACCGGCTCCTGGGCGGTGACGCGCACGAGACCGATGATGCCGAGGACGCCGAGGGTCAGCCAGATGGCCGGGAGGATCGGGAGGATCGGGATGATCGACTCGGTGAGCGGGCGGCGGCTTGCTGGGGTCC
>DATKHR010000291.1:0-2054 GCA_035510155.1 Vicinamibacterales bacterium | reverse complement strand
TCGGAGGCCCGACGTGCAGCTGGAAACCCAAGAGGCCGCCGAGCGCGCGATTCGTCGAGTCATCGTCGACCACGATGCTGGTGACGGCGCCGTTCAGGATTTGGATGATGGTGTTGCCGCGCGCGATGAGGTGCACCTGATTCCAGTCGTTAACCTTGATGATCGCTTTGAGCTCGTCGGGCGACTTCTGCAGGTTGCCGATCACTTTCGGGCGCCCGCCGTCCGGCACGTAGACGGCCTGACCGCGCATCGCGAGAAACCCGCGTCCGCGCTCCTCGTAGATCTGTCCCGTGAACTGGTTCGCGAAGTCGATGTCGGCCTGGTAGCCCTTCATCACCCATTTGCCGATATCGGGTCCCGGCGGCAGGTGGATGCTGCGGAACTGCACGCCGCTGTTGGTGGCGTCCACCCGGAACTCCACCTTCAGCTCGAAATCGGCCGGCTCGCCGCCGCGCCAGATCAAGAACGTGTTCTGCTTGATCGGGTTCTGCTCCGTGCTCTGCCCGACGATGACGCCGTTCTCTGCACGCCAGAACGACGGGTCGCCGTCCCAGCCCTTGAGGCTCTTCCCATCGAAGATCGATTGGAACCCGGCGTGGTCGTCGAGCACGAGCGGGTCGGCGCCGCGCGGACCCTGGCCGCGCCCTCCGCGGCCGCGGCCCTCCTGTCCCGGCGTTTGGGCGGCGATGACCCCGGCGAGGGCGGCCGCGGTCGCCAGCACAACAACAATCTGTTTCATACGGCCTCCGCCTGCTGCGCGGCCGCGTGCTCCCAACGGCGGGTCTTCGCGGACTTCAGGACGGCGTCGGTGACGTAGTCGGTCGCCAGCGCGTCGCGAAACGTTGGCGCCAGCGCCCGGCCGCCGGCCGCGGCCTGCAGGAAATCGGCGAATTGATGGATGAACGTGTGCTCGTATCCGATCTGGAGACCGGGCACCCACCAGTGCTTCATGTATGGATGGTCGCCATCGGTGACGTGCACGCTGCGCCAGCCGCGCAGCCGCCCCTCGTCGCGGTGATCGAACCACTGCAGGCGGTGGAGATCGTGCAGGTCCCAGCGCGCGGAGGCGTGTTCGCCGTTGATCTCCAAGGTGTATAGCGCCTTGTGCCCGCGCGCGTAGCGCGTTGCCTCGAACAGCCCGAGCGATCCGTTCCGGAACCGGGCGAGGAACGCGCTCGCATCGTCGATGCCGACCGGTTCGACGCGCCCCGTGAGCGTATGCGTGCGCTCCTTGATGAACGTCTCGGTCACCGCCGTGACGTCGTCGATCGGCCCGTTCAGCCACAGCGCCGTGTCGATGCAGTGTGCGAGCAGATCGCCCGTGACGCCGCTGCCCGCGACCGAGACGTCAAGGCGCCACAGCCCTTCGCCGCCCTGCGGCAGATCTTTCGAGATCGTCCAGTCCTGCAGGAATTGCGCGCGGTAGTGGAAGATGCGGCCGAGCCGGCCTTCGTCGACGAACTGCTTGACCATCGTCACGGCCGGTACGCGGCGGTAGTTGTACCAGACCGAGTTCGGCACGCGCGCAGACTCCACGGCTGCGACCATCTTCTCCGCCTCAGCCGCGCTCCGCCCGAGCGGCTTCTCGCACATCACCATCTTGCCCGCGCGCGCGGCGGCGACTGCGATCTCGACGTGCGTGTCGTTCGGGCTGGCGATGTCGACGAGATCGATGTCCTTGCGGTCGACGAGCGCGCGCCAGTCGGTCTCCAACGACTCGTACCCCCAGGTCGACGCGAACGCTTTCACGCGATCGGCGTTGCGCGCGCACACCGCCTTCAGCGCCGGCTCGTAAGGGACGTCGAAGAAACGCGGCGCCTGGAGGAACGCGTTCGAGTGCGTGCGCCCCATGAACCCGTAGCCAACCAGACCGATGTTGAGCGTCGGCTTCTTGGTCATGGCACGCCTGCCTGCACTGCCGCCGGAACGCGCGCGTCCCAGCCGTGCGCGCTTCTCACGTCGACGAGCAACCGAAGGACGTCGTTCCACGTCCCAGCCTGCATCATCGTCTCATTCGGGAACATGCAGCCGTCCCAACAGATATGGTCGAACGC
>DATKHR010000290.1:0-47288 GCA_035510155.1 Vicinamibacterales bacterium | reverse complement strand
TGGTCGGGATGCCGGGATTTGAACCCGGGACCCCCTGACCCCCAGTCAGGTGCGCTAGCCAGGCTGCGCTACATCCCGATCTTGCTCAATGCTTTCGTTTCGCCTCGTGCCCGCGCTTGGTCGCCGCTACCCTTCCACGCGCGACCCTCGCTCGGGTTGCAGAGCGCGTCACCCGGGCGGCCGGCCTTGGACGCCCCAAGGAAGGCGCTTCGAGGCGAAATTCACCGCCGTTCGCCCCCGCGAGCAACTCAAGAATAGACTGCAATCCGCGCTTCACCGCCGTGAGTCGCTCGCGCGCGTTCTGCCCTATCAGTTCGTCGATCACCGGCGCGTTCGCCGCCACGGGCGACGTCTCGTCTTCGAGCCGCCGGCGGGCGCCGGCCAGCGTCAACCCCTCGACGAGCAACAGATGCTTGATCCGCAAGACCTGCTGGACGTCCGCGCGCCGATAAATGCGCGGTCCACCTCCGGTTTTCGTGATCCCGAGATCCGGAAACTCCGCTTCCCACGACCGCAGCACGTACGGCTGGACCTTGACCAGGTCGCACACCTCGGCCGCTTTGAACAGGGCGCGCTTGGGAATCTGTACCTGAGCGACGACTTCCGGCATGGGCTCGAAAAAAAGTATAGCAGGTCTATGCTGCTTCGGTGCTAGATACCAGAATGGCCGAAGCCACCGCCTGCGCGCGCGGTCGCCGGCAACTCGGCCACTTCTTGCCACGACACGTGCACGACCGGCGCTACGACGAATTGCGCGATCCGCATTCCGCGCGAGATGATGAACGGGTCCCGCCCGAGGTTGATCAAAGGCACGCGGATCTCACCCCGATAGTCGGCGTCGATCGTCGCCGGGGCGTTGGGTAGACTGATGCCGTGCTTCACGGCAAGCCCCGAACGCGGTCGAACCTGTCCCTCGAAGCCCTCGGCAATCGCCACCTCGAATCCCGTTGGCACCAGCAGAATCGCCCCCGGCTCCAGGCGCAGATCGTCGTCAATCGCGGCATGGAGATCCATGCCCGCAGCGCCCGGCGTCATGTAGGCTGGGAGTGGAAGCCCCCGCGCATGCGCGAGGCGTCTGATTGGCAAAGTCAGCGTGGTCGGCACGCCCGCCATGGTATCGCAAGCGATCCGTTCGGCCTCTCGACCTGCCTCAGGGGCGCATCTGCCGTCTCAAACGCTCAACGGCGGCGTCGCGTCCGCGGCCGTCCAGCTGCTCCTCGAACGCGCCGAGCGCGGCCGTCACGATGTCTCGATGGTGCACATCGGTGCCAAGCGTCTTGACGGCACTCAGCCAGAGCCTGTGGATCCGCTCCACGTCCTCAGGAGAGAGCTCCGGCGCGTGCGCGCCGAGCGAGAATCTTGCTGCGCGGCCGTCAGGCGCGTAAACCACCAGCCGCGTCGCCAGCGACGCATCGTGGGGAACGCGGTCCCACGCCTCGCCGAGCTGGTGCGCCTGGCTCGCCGCGCTCATCTTCGCGGACTCGCCAATGACGATTTCGCGGGCCCTGATGCGGACCGCCGACTGCGCCACGGCGTCGAACACGTTCGTCGCGGGCACGACGAGCAATTTCACGCTGCGGCCGTGGCGCTCGGCGATTGCGACGACCCGCGTGAAGAGCAGCTGCTCATAGTCGGTGAACAGCTCCTGATGCTCGATGTCTTGCATGCCGGCGTCCGGACCGGTGAGCAGCCTGATCGTGAGCACGACGACATCCTGACGATCCGTGTCGGTCTCCCGCACGGCATAATCGAGGTGGGCCAGCGTGTTGTAGTCCCGCACCGGCACGAGAACCGACCCGGGTCGTGCCCGCAGCTCCTCGAGCCCCACCTCGGCTTCCCGCAACAACTGAAACTGATCGGTATGCTCCTTGTGGGCGACTTTGCGCCGGCTCGCGGTGGCTCGCTCGGAGGTGATGAACACCGTGTAAAGCAGCAGCGTGAATGCGACGCCCGACACGGTCGCCATCTGCTTCGTGAACAGATTGATCACGGCCGCACCAAACAGCATCAGCGCGATCAGGCCCAGACCAACCGGGATGTCGCGGGCACCAATCCGAACATTGAACGGCACGCGCCATTCGCGGGGCGCGTCGGGTTCCTTGAACCGGAGTACCACCATCGCCAGCGCCTTGAACGCGAAGCTCCACACCACACCAAACGCGTACGCCTCGCCGAGCACGTAGACATCACCTCGGCTCAATATGATGGTGGCGATCTGGAGAAGGACGACCAGGTTGATGAGTCGGTACGTCGTCCCGTACTTCCTATGCGGCAGCCGGAACCAATCGGTCAGGACGCCGTCTTCGGACACTCGGTTGAGGACGCCGTTGGATCCAACGATCGCGGTGTTCACCGCACCGGCGAGGATCAGGAAGCCCACGAGCACGACGAACGCCTGAAACAACAGTCGCGCCCACAGCGGCCCGACGACGTTCATCGCGAGACCCGAAATCAAATTGTCGTAGAACCGCGGGCGTACGCCGTCGGGAATGATGGCCACGGCAAAGAAGCTGACGAGCGACGTGAAAACCACGCTGTAAACGAAGATCACCAACCCCGTGCGCTGCAGGTTCTTGACCTTCGGATGCTCGATCTCCCGATACACCTGGGCAAGCGATTCCTCTCCGCTCATCGCGAGAATCGAGTGGCCGAACCCGATGAGGATCGCGATCGCGGTGAAGGTCGGCCAGATGGTTCCCTTGAGCCAACCCAAACCATCATCCGAAAAGTGCATGTTCGAAGGGACGGGCGCTGGCGGCCACACCCCGCCTTGCCAGAAGAGCGTCAGGCCGCACCAGCCGATCATCAGGACGACCATCACGGTCGTCACCTTCATGATCCTCAGCGCGTCTTCGCTGGACTCGTGTATCCCCTGCGTATTGCGCCACCAGAAATACGCGGTGATCAAAATGGCCACGAACGCCGCGGTCGCACCAACCGGCAGCGTGTGCGCGCTCCCCGCCCGGTGGAGCAGGTCGTTCAACAGGCCAACGAGGTACTGCCCGGCAGACACGCCGCTGATCGGACCCGTGAGGACGTAGTCAAAGAGCAGCGCCGAAACCGACAGCTTCGCGAGCGTCCCGCCCATGGCTTCCTTGACCACTCGGTAGACGCCGCCTCGCACAAACATCGCCGAGCTCTCGATGTAGACGGCGCGCACCGCATACGAAAAGCACATCACCCCGAGAATGAACCAGGGCGCGGCCTTTCCGACCGCCTGCTCGACAATGCCGCCCACGTAGAACGCGGTCGATCCGAGGTCGCTCAGAACGATGGCCGCCGCGCGCCAGAACGAGATAAATGAGAGCAGCACGGTGGTCGCGACCACGATGCGCACCCGCCCGTCACGGGATAACGATGTACTGGTCATTTGTCGAAGGCCATCTTGTCAGAGGTCACTTGGCGCGGCGGCGGACCTGAAGCCGGATGGGGCTGCCGACGAACCCGAATTCCTCGCGCAGCCGATTCACCAGGAACCGTTCGTACGAAAAATGAAACGTCGTCGCCACATTGGTGAAGAAGACGAATGACGGGGGCGCCACGCCGATCTGCGCGGCGTAAAGGATCCTCACGTGCTTTCGCCCAGGACTCACGGGGGGATGGGCTGCGGTCACTGCCTCAACGAACCGATTGAGCGCGGGCGTGGAGATGCGCATGCGTCGGGCGGCCGAGACTTTGTCAATCGTCTCGATCACTTTCCCGGCGCGCTCGCCGGTAAGCGCCGAGACATGAAGGATCGGCGCATAGTCGAGGAACCGCATCTTCCGCCGGACCCGATCGTCGAACGCCTTCGCCAAATTCTCGGGCCCTCCCCCCTTCATCACGTCCCATTTGTTGGCGACGATGACGATGCCGCGGCCTGCTCGATCCACCTCCCCGCCGATGGCGGCGTCCTGATCCGTCGCTCCCTCGTTCGAGTCAATCATGAGGACGACGACGTCGGCATCAGCGATGGACTCTTTCGCGAGGGCGACGCTCACGAGCTCGACCTTGCCGCCTCGAGCCACCCGTCCTGGGCGGCGCATGCCGGCCGTGTCGACAATCCGAAAGCGTCGCCGGTGCCAGGTCAAAGGGACGTCGATCGCGTCGCGCGTCGTGCCCGGCAGCTCGCTGACGAGCACGCGCTGGGCGTGAAGCAGCCGGTTGACCAGCGAGGACTTGCCGACGTTGGGACGGCCGACGATGGCGACTCTCGTCTCTCGCGGCTCTTCGTTCCCCTCTAGTTGATCCGCTTCCGATTGGTCCTTGGTCTCTTGTTCGTGGTCGCCGCCGGCTTCGGGCTGCCCTCTCTCGCGCGCATCATGGGGACGGCGGAGGGCAGCGTGCACCGGACGATGTGCGCCGACCCGACTGCCGATCTCGTCCAGCAGCTCGGCGACACCCTGACCGTGCTCGGCCGACACCTCAAACACGGGCTCGAAACCCAGGCGGTAGAACTCCACAGAATCGCGCGCCCGCTTGTCATCGATCTTATTGATGGCGAGCAGGACAGGACGACCGGTCTCCCTGAGCTCGCGCGCGATTTGTTCGTCGGCCGGAACCAGGCCCTCGCGGCCGTCGACCAGCAGCACGAGCAGGTCTGCCGAGCGGATCGCGCGACGACCATGCGCGACGACAAGCGCGTGAAGCGGATCCTCACTGGCCCCGAACAAGCCTCCGGTATCGAAGAGCTCAAACGACGAACCCTGCCAGACAACCGGACGAGCCAGGGCATCGCGCGTCGTACCTGCAACGGGGGCGACGATCGCCCGCCGGCTCCCCGTCATGCGGTTGAAAAGCGTCGATTTCCCGACGTTCGGTCGGCCCACAAGGACCACCGATGGCGCTTTACGCGGCATTCACAAGTCCACTTAGCCTCAGCCTTGACAGCGTAAGTCTCACACTATATAGTATTTACAAGCCGTCTGGAGACCCTAAGCATGATCAAGGTCGACATCGTCAACGAAGTGTCGAAGATTGCCGACATCACCAAAGTCAAAGCCGAGGTGGCGGTTGACG
The DNA here is from genome assembly GCA_035510155.1 of Vicinamibacterales bacterium. Lineage (GTDB taxonomy): Bacteria > Acidobacteriota > Vicinamibacteria > Vicinamibacterales > CAVVIG01 > DATKHR01. The sequence continues at coordinate 42,290 of DATKHR010000290.1, read as the reverse complement.
CGGTCTTCGACGCCATGCGGATCTCCATGCAACGCGGCGAACGGATCGAGCTTCGTGGCTTTGGGGTCTTCCAGGTGAAGCCGCGCAAGCGCGGGATCGGTCGCAACCCACGCACTGGCAAGGAAGTTCGGATCCCACCGGGACGAACCATCCGCTTCAAGCCGGGCAAAGACCTCCAGAATATCGGTTAGTGGAACCGGCTCACGAGGACTCCGGCCCCCTGACGCCGGAGCAGCCCTGGCCAGCGCGTCAGAAATTCCAAGATCGCCGCGGGCTGAACGCTCTCCTGTTTTTGCTGACCCTCGTATCGACGACGTGGGCAGGCGCGCTGCACTACGCCGGCTTTCTCGACGACTTCTCGGGCACCATGTCGTTGCAGCTGCCGCTGCCACTTCCAGCGCTTGTACTCCGGGGCTTCTGGTACAGTGGGACAATCCTCGCCATTCTTGGCTGCCACGAGCTAGGGCACTATTTTGCGTGCCGCTATTATGACGTGGACGCGTCGCTTCCCTTTTTCCTGCCGTTTCCCATCGCACTGACCGGCACGGCCGGGGCGTTCATCCGCATCCGCGAACAGATTCCACGGAAGCACATGCTGTTCGATATCGGCATCGCCGGGCCCATTGCGGGATTCGCCGTCGCCGTTCCGGCGCTGTTCATCGGCGTATGGATGTCACACGTGGTGCGGGTGCCGCCCGATACGCCGGGACTGGTTGACCTGGGCGAACCGTTGCTTTTCCGATTCGCCTCGTGGCTCTTCTGGGGGACGGCGCCGGACGGGTACTCCTTGAACATGCATCCGGTGGCGTTCGCCGCCTGGTTTGGTCTGCTGGCGACGGCCTTGAACCTCTTTCCGATCGGCCAATTGGACGGCGGCCACGTGTCGTACGCCGTGTTCGGCCAGCGATCGACCTACGTCACCATCGCGATGGTCGGCGTGGCTGTCGGGTTGTCGTACTTCTCGAGCAGCTTGGTTGTGTGGACGGCGATGAGCATCGGCATGCTGTTCGCCTTTGGCTTTCGGCATCCACGCGTGCCCGACGAGGACGTGCCCCTCAGTCGCACCCGCATGGTACTGGCGGTCTTGGCGCTCATCATCTTCGCGGTGAGCTTCACGCCGGCTCCGTTCCGTCCCGTCGACCTCATTCGACGGTGACGACCGGGACGAATCGCCCACCCCGGCGTGCCTGACCGACTCGAGCACCCGACTCGGTCAGAGCACCGACAAGGGATCGACGTCGACGATGACCCGCCGCAGGACGTCTGGACGCGTCGCAAGAGCGCGACGTAGCGCGTCACGGATCTTCTTCCGATTGGGCCCTTTCAGCAGAATCTGGGCGCGGTATTCGCCTCGAAGCTTGCCGAGCGGCGCCGGTGCGGGTCCAAGCACGCGCACTTCATGCCGCGCGACATCTCGGGAGTGTTCCACCTCCGCGCGCACGCGCAGAGCGATGTCCGCGGCGTCGTCGATTGCGCTCGCAAAGGTTCGCGCCCGCACGACGGCATTCACCAGCGACGAGGCCGGCGGATACCGCATCGTTCTTCTGAATTGCATCTCCTTGCGGTAGAACGCGACGAAGTCCTGACGGCACCCGAGCTCGATACTGTAGTGCCTCGGATAGAGCGTCTGGACGATCGCCTCGCCCGCCAGGTCGCCCCGGCCGGCGCGTCCCGCAACCTGCGTCAACAGCTGAAACGTTCGCTCGGAGGCGCGAAAGTCCGCGATGCCCAGTCCGACGTCCGCCGACACCACGCCGACCAGCGTGACGCGTGGAAAATCATGCCCCTTCGCGATCATCTGGGTGCCAACCAGCACGTCGACGTCTCCGGCCTGGAAGCGAGCGAGCAGCGTAGCGAGCGCGCCTTTGCGTCGGATGGCGTCGCGGTCCAGCCTCCCGATCCGCGCGCCGGGACAGGCTCTGCGGACCTCCAACTCGACGCGTTCAGTCCCGTACCCCTTCTGTTCCAGGTACGGCCCCGCGCACAGCGGGCACGTCGACGGGACCCGCGCCGTGTAGTTGCAGTAGTGACACCGCGCACGCCGGCCGTGTCCTTCGCCGTGCACAACCAGCGAAACACTGCAGTTGGGACATTCGAGCGTCCCGGCGCATTGCCGGCAGAACACGGCCGTGGCAAAACCGCGCCGGTTGAGCAGCACGAGCGCCTGCTCGTTGCGGGCCAGGCGCGACGCGAGGCCGTCACGCAGCGCGCGACTCAAGATCACGTCGGGGCCGTCGGCGGCATATTCTTCACGCATGTCGACAACCGTGACAGAGGCCAGAGGCCGGTCCATGACGCGGCGCTCGAGCACGATCCGCGCGTATTTGCCTGTGATCGCGTTGTGGTAGGTCTCCATCGACGGAGTGGCCGATCCGAGCACGGCGAGCGCGTTGGCGCGTTGGGCCCGAACGACGGCCACGTCCCGGGCGTTATAGCGAGGGCTCTCTTCCTGCTTGTACGACGCGTCGTGCTCTTCGTCCACCACGATGAGCCCGAGCCGCTCCAGCGGCGCGAACACCGCTGAGCGCGTCCCGACGACGACATCGACGTCGCCGCGGCGGATGCGCTGCCACTGGTCGTGGCGTTCGCCGTCGGACAATCCGCTGTGTTGAATCGCAACACGCTCGCCGAACGCATCGCGAAAGTGCGCGGCAACCGCGGGAGTCAGCGCGATCTCCGGCACGAGCATCAGGACCCGCCGTTCCCCATCGCGGACCGCCGCAGCCAGCCGCAAATAGACCTCCGTCTTGCCGCTGCCGGTCACACCGTGCAGAAGAGCGACGCTGAATTGACCCGCGCTGGCAAGCGCCCGCAGCCGCCCCAGCGCCGCATCCTGCTCGTCAGTCAGTCGGCGTATGGCCTGGCCCGGTTGGTACTGCGCGCCGATCGCGAACGGGTCTCGTTCGACCCGCTCCTGCCGCACGCTGACGTACCCACGGCGCACCAGCCGCGACATGACGTTTGCGGTGAAGCCTCGCGCCGCAAGCGCACCGGTCGCAATCCCGTGCGGCGCGCCGGCCAGCAAGTCCAACACATCGCTCTGTTTCAACGTGGCGGGCCTGTGTTTCACCACCGGGGGCGCCACGCGCTCGGACATTTCTGGCACCTCAGCTTTCATCCCGGCGCCCTCTGCCCCTACGCGCCCCGCGATACCGCGGACCTCCAGTCCGGCGGTGGTAATCGACGCCACGCGCCGCGTCTTGTGGGCGTCGACGCGTGCTCCGCGAGCCATCGGCGGCACCAGCATCGGAATCGCGTCGCCCACCCCGCACGCGTAGTACTCCGCCGTCCACTGCGCAAGCTGAACGACGTCCGCCGGCACGAATGCCGCATCGTCCAGCAGCGTTTTGATAGCCTTGAGCTCGCCGCGCGGCATGGCGCCGACGTTCGTCGCGACGACCAGGCCTGTCACGATCCGGGAACCGAGGGACACGACGACGCGCGCGCCGATCGCGGGCGTCGGAACACCGTCCGGCACAGCGTAAGTCAAGAGATCGAGAGCGGGAACTGGAACCGCAACGTGAACGAGACGCTCACGACTCGAGGAGCTTCCGGACAAGTTTCATATCTTCCCATACCTCGCGCTTCGACGCGGGGTTGCGCAGCAGGAACGCCGGATGAAACGTCGGAATCAGCTTCGCGCCCCGATAGTCGTACACGCGTCCGCGGAGGCGAGAGATGGGGTCCAGAGTGCGCAGCAGCGCGCGCGCCGCGAACGTGCCGAGCGCCACGATCACTTTCGGCTTGATGACGTCGATCTGCTGAAAGAGAAACGGCTCGCACGTGTCGACTTCGTCCTGCTCGGGGTTGCGGTTGCCGGGCGGGCGGCACTTGATCACATTGGCGATGTAGACGTCGTTGCGCGAGAGGTTGATCGCTTCGATGATTTTCGTGAGCAACTGACCGGCTCGACCCACGAACGGGATTCCTTGGATGTCTTCGTCGGCGCCAGGCGCCTCGCCGACGAACATCAGGTCGGCGTCGGGATTTCCGACGCCGAACACGATCTGACGGCGCCCGAGCGCGTGCAGCTTGCAGCGGACGCAGTCGCCGATTTCAGCGCGCACGATGGCGAGCGCCTCGGCGGGGGTGGTAAGGACAAGGGGCACGGCCGTGGGGTCCTCGCCCGGCCGGCGGCGCCAGAGGGGATCCTGGCTGATGCCCGGCACGCCGAGCTCAGCCGCGAATTTGAGATGCTCCCTGAGCGCTTCGCGATCCACTGAGGAGCTTCTCGACGCGGTCGAGAATCCGCGCCGCGATCTGAGTCTTGGGTTGCACGGGGAACGATTCGGTCCCGTCCGGTCCGACGATCGTGACCGCATTGGTGTCGACGTCGAAGCCGCGGTCCGACCGCGAGACGTCGTTGGCAACGATCAGGTCCGCGTGCTTCTTCTCGCGTTTTGCAGTGGCGCGGGCGATGACGTTCTCCGTCTCGGCCGCGAAGCCGACGAGCACGGGTCCTTCCCCCCGGGCGACGCGGCGTTCGCCGAGATCGCCGAGAATGTCCGGCGTGCGCCGAAGCAGGACGGTCAGCGTGTCGGCGCTGCCGGCTCCCTTGACGATCTTCTGAGGGGCCTTCTCAACTGGACGGTAATCGGCGACGGCAGCCGCCATCACGACGACATCCGTCTCATCAGCGCGCGACAACACGACGCGGTGCATGTCCTCGGCGCTACGCACCTTGATGACCTCGGTAGCTGCCGGCTGGACGAGGCCGCCAAGACCGGCGAGGCCGGCAGTATCCACGGGGCCTGAGACGAGCGTCACGATCGCGCCCCGGCGCGCCGCTTCGGCCGCAATCGCAAATCCCATCTTCCCGCTCGAGCGATTCCCGATATAGCGGACCGGGTCAAGATCCTCGTGGGTCGGACCAGCGGTAACGAGCATGCGCTTGCCGCGCAACGGACCGTCGGGGTGCAGCACCGCTTCGGCCGCCCGAACGATCTGATCGGGCTCTGCGAGCCGCCCCTTGCCGATCCACCCGCACGCGAGATAGCCCTCGCCGGGGTCGACGAAGCGGACGCCGCGTGACGCCAGGGTGTCCATATTCCGGCGGACGGCCTCGTGCTCGAACATCTGCGTGTTCATCGCCGGAGCCAGGAGGACCGGCGCGCGCGTTGCGGTGTACAGGGTCGAGAGAAAATCGTCGGCGATGCCGTTGGCGAGCTTCCCGATGATGTTCGCCGTCGCGGGCGCAATGATCAGGAGATCGATGGTAGACGCGATGGCAATGTGCTCGATATCCGCGTTCATCCCCGACGCGAACTGGTCGGTAATCACTGGACGCCGGGTGATCGCCTCGAACGTGACCGGGCCCACGAAGCGTGTCGCAGAATGGGTCATGATCGCGACGACATCGTGGCCGCGTTTCTGCAGTCCGCGCGCGACCTCAACGGCCTTGTAAGCGCCAATGCCGCCGGTCACTCCGAGCGCAATCAGCATAGCGTGACCGGCTAACCGAGGCCGGCGTTTTCCTCGATTTTCTCGACCTGCTTGGTGGCAACCTCGCGTTGCGCCACGGTCGTCTTCTTGTGGTCGCCCACCTCGACGCGCGGCGTCGATCCGGCGAGCAGCTGGCGCGCGCGGGCGCCGGCCGTCACGACGAATTCGAACGAGTTCGTCAACTTGCTGCGATCAATCATGAGAATGTCCTGACGATGTTTTCGGCCTCTGTCCACATTCGCCGCAGCCGGGCCCTTTCGGCAATGACGATACTCCTCAGACGGTCGACGGCGGCAGTCAGCTCGTCGTTTATTACGACGAAATCGTACTCCGCGAACGACGCCACCTCGTCACGCGCGACCGCCAGCCGCCGTTGGATCGCCGCTTCGGGGTCCTTGCTGCGGCCCCGAAGCCGTTCTTCGAGCACGGCGAGCGACGGCGGCATCACGAACACCCTGGTGGCTGAAATCCCGTGCTCCCGGACTTTCCGCGCGCCTTGGACATCGATGACGAGCACGACGTCGCGGCCCGAAACCAGCAGCCGTTCAGTGTCCGCACCTCGTGTTCCGTAGAGGTTGCCGAATACATCGGCCCACTCCAGAAACTCGCCCGCCGCAATCATCTCCTCGAAACGCGACCGGGATACAAAATTATAGTCTACCCCGTCGGCTTCCCCGTCTCTCGCGGCGCGAGACGTGTACGACCGCGACATCTTGAGGTTGGGTGTGTGCTCAACCAGCCGTTCGACCAGCGTCGTCTTTCCGGCGCCAGAGGGGGCAGACACGATGAACAGCAGGCCACGGCCGGGGGAGCTGCGCGGGTCGTCACTCGACAGTCTGGACCTGCTCCCGCATCTTCTCGAGCTCCGCCTTGGCCGCGATGACGAGCTCGGAGACCCGAAGGCCGTCAGCCTTGGATCCCATGGTGTTGACCTCGCGATTCATCTCCTGCAAGAGGAAGTCGAGCTTGCGTCCGCACGACTCAGTGCTGTCCGAGAGCGTCACCCAATGCAACACGTGAGCTCGGAAGCGCGACACTTCCTCGCTAATGTCGGACCGCGCGGCCATCCGGACAATCTCTTGAGCGACGGCCACCTCGTCGGCCTGGAGCTCGGCCCGCAGTTCGCGAACGCGTTCGGTCAAACGCTGTTCCATCGCGCCGCGGCCTTCCTCAGCGGCCACGGCGATGCGCTCGACCAGGTCGGCGACCAGAGTGCGGCGGGCGTCGAGGTCGGCTCGAAGGTGCTCCCCCTCGCGCGCGCGCATGACGTCGAGCTCCGCCAACGCCTGCTCGACCGCGCCGCGCGTTTGGCCCGCCAGGGCTGCTTGCGCCTCTTTATCGCTGTCGGTCTGTTTTTCGCGGATCGTGATCGCCTGCGGGAGTCGAAGAAGATCGCCTGGTGTAAGTGAGCCCGCCACAAGGCCGTGCGCTTTGGCTCGACTCAAAGCCAGCTCGAGCGCGCGTCCGAAGTCTTCGTTGAACTCGACCTCGACGCCAGGCGTCTGGCGTTGTTGCAGCGCGACGCTCAGCTCGATGCGTCCGCGCGCGACGCGTTTGGCGACCAGCGCCCGGACGTCGGGCTCGGTCGCGCCCAGCGACTGCGGCATCCGAAGCTGAAGATCGAGAAACCGCCCGTTCAGGGCGCGGACGGTTACCGCAACCGTCGCGCGCTCATCTTCGCGCGTCACCGACGCGAAACCGGTCATCGACTTGATCATGTTCCCAATGGCGGAGGGGCCCCAGCCGAACCAGGCCATCCACCCGGCCCACCCGACCTACGCGACCACCCGACCTACGCGACCTATGACGGCACCATGCGCCGCTCGGCTTTGCGGCCTTCGAGCAGCTGGAGCTGGTACAGCGTGGCGTACGTCCCGTTGGGGTATGCCAGAAGGTCCTCGTGCCTGCCCACCTCGACCACCCGGCCCCGCTCGAGCACGATGATCGCGTCGGCGCGACGAATCGTCGAGAGCCTGTGCGCGATCACGAATGACGTTCTGTTCAACATGAGGTTCGTGAGCGCCTCTTGCACTAGCAGCTCCGACTCGGCGTCGAGCGCGGATGTCGCCTCGTCAAGCACGAGAATCGGCGCGTTCTTGAGGAGCGCACGGGCAATCGCAATGCGCTGACGCTGGCCGCCCGACAGCCGCTGACCGCGCTCGCCGATCACGGTCTCGTAGCCATGCTTCAATGCCACGATGAAGTCGTGCGCGTGCGCGGCGTGTGCCGCCGCTTCGACCTGCTCGCGCGTGGCGGTCTTCGTTCCATACGCGATGTTCGTCGCGATGCTGTCGTCGAACAAGACGGTGTCCTGCGTGACGATGCCGATCTGGTCGCGCAGTGAAGCCAGCGTGACGCGCCGAATATCGACATCGTCGATGAGGATCGAGCCGGAGCTGATGTCGTAGAAGCGAGGCAGGAGATTGACCAGCGTGGTCTTGCCCGCGCCGCTGCGACCGACGATGGCGACCATCTGGCCCGGCGTCACGCGGAACGACACGCCCCGGAGAATCGCGCCCGGCGCCTCGTCGTATTCGAAGCCGACGTCTCGAAACTCGATCTCCTTCTGAAAGCGCGCAAGAGTCGGAGCGGCTGGCTCTTCACGAACCTCCGTGTGGGTGTCGAGCATGTCGAAGATCCGTTCCGACGCGGCCATCGCTTGCTGGAGATTCGCGTTGACGCGGCTCAGCTTTTTGGCGGGGCTGTACATCATGAAGACCGCGGTGAAGAAGGCGGCGAACTGCCCTGGTGTGAGGTCGCCTGTCGCAATTTCGTGGCTGCCGTACCAAAGGGCGCCGGCCATCCCGAACCCGCCGATGAGCTCCATGAGCGGCGGCAGCGTGGAGAGCGCCGCCGTGACCTTCATGTTCGTGCGAAACAAGCGGTAGCCCGCGCGGGCGAATTTGTCCGCCTCGTGCGCTTCAGTGCGGAACGCCTTGACGATCCGATGCCCGGTGAACGCTTCGGCGCTCAAGTGCGACAGCTCTTCGAGCGCCTCCTGGCTCCGGCGCGTCGTGCGGCGCACGCGCTGGCCCAGGCGAATCAAGGGATAGACGATGAGCGGCGCGACGATCATGCAGAAGAGCGCCAGTCGCGCGTCGTAATAGAACATCAGGCCGGCAAAGCCGACGAGCGACAACGACTCGCGCGCAAGGTCACCTGCCGTCTCCGACACGGCCTGCTGCACCTGCCCGACGTCGTTGTTCAACAGAGAGAGCAGCCGTCCCGTCGCGCCGTGCGAGAAAAAGCCCGCTGACTGACCGAGAATGTGGCGGAACACGTCGTTCCGCAGATCCATGACCACGCGCTGGCCGACGTCGACCATCAGGTAGGACGAGACGTACGAGCCGACGCCCTTGAGCAGGTAGACGGCCACGATGCCCCAGGCGATGGCGGCCACGCCCTCCTGATTTGGCAGCGCGCTGTCGAAGATCGGCTTCACGAGGTAGGCGATGCCGGCCGAGCCGACGGCATAAACGATCATTCCGGCGAAGGCCCATACGAGTCGCCGGCGATGCGGTCTGGCGTATCGGAAGAGACGCTGAAGCGTCGCCTGCTGATCAGCCATGCGGACCCCGATCGCGTCCTCCGTAGCCTCCGGGATGCGCGCGGTGCCATGTCCAGGCGGTGCCCACGATGGCATCGATATCGGCAAAACGAGGCGTCCAATGCAGCTCCGCCTGGGCCTTCTGGGCGGCCGCGTACAGCACTGCGGGATCCCCCGATCGGCGCGGGGCGAGCGTCCACGGGACCTCGACGCGGGTGGCGCGCTCGACGGCGCCGATGACCTCGCGTACCGAGTGCGGCCGGCCCGTGCCGAGGTTATATGCAGCTGATTTGCCGGTCTCCACGATCGCCTCCAGCGCTTTCACGTGCGCGTCCGCGAGGTCGGTTACGTGGACATAGTCGCGCAAACAGGTGCCGTCCGGCGTCGGATAGTCGTCGCCGAACACCCGCAGCTCCGGACCGCCCGTTGCGGCGTCGACTGCGCGTGGAATCAGGTGAATCTCGGGCGAATGATCCTCGCCGATCTCGCCATCAGGATCGGCACCGGCGGCGTTGAAATACCGGAGCGCGACCGCATTCATCCCATAGGCCCGCTCGAAGTGCGGCAACGCCCGCTCGACCGCCAGCTTGGATTCGCCGTAGCTGTTGATCGGCCGCTGCGGGTGGGTTTCCATGATCGGCGTCTCGATCGGCTCCCCGTAGGTGGCACACGTCGATGAGAAGACGAAGTGTCTGACGCCAGCCGCCGCCATCGCCTCGAGCACGTTGAGCGCGCCGATGACGTTGTTCCGGTAATATTTCGCCGGCCGCTGCACCGACTCACCGACGTCCAGAAACGCTGCGAAGTGCATGACGGCGAAGATCTCGTGGCGGCGCAGGACGTCGCCAACCAAGGTGACCGCGCGGGCATCAGTGATATCGCCCTCGACGAGCGCTCCCCATTTGACCGCGGCGCGGTGTCCCGCGGCGAGGTTGTCGAAGACCACCACCTGATAGCCGGCTCGCGCGAGCGCCTTGCACGCATGGCTGCCGATATAGCCGGCGCCGCCCGTGACAAGGACAGCGCGGGCTTTACCGGCCAACGGAAAAATACGTGAAGCCGAGCGCGCGCATGTGCTCCGGCGAATAGATGTTGCGGCCGTCGAAGACAACCGGGGTCTTCAACAACGCGCGCATCCGGTCGAAGTCCGGTTCACGGAATTCGTTCCATTCGGTTACGATGGCAAGGGCATCCGCCCCTGCGAGCGCGTCGTAGCTCTTCTCGCACAGCACGATCCGACCGCCGAAGACCTGCCTCGCGACGGGGGTCGCGGCGGGGTCGTACGCGCGCACGCACGCGCCGCGCGCGAGCAGGTGCTGGATGATCGGAATCGACGGGGCCTCCCGCATGTCGTCGGTCTTCGGCTTGAACGCGAGCCCCCACACCGCGATCGTTTTGCCCGACAGTTTTCTGTTCGAGGTTGCGAAGTACTGCTCCATCTTTGCGACCAGTCGTTCTTTCTGCGCCTGGTTGACATGCTCAACCGCGCGCAGGATTCGAAAATCGTAGCCTTCATCGCTGGCGGATTTCAGCAGCGCTTTGACGTCCTTGGGGAAGCAGCTGCCGCCGTAGCCCACGCCGGGAAACAAGAACGACGATCCAATGCGCCGGTCAGACCCTATCGCTCGGCGCACGTCGTCCACGTCGGCGCCCACCAGCTCGCACACGTTGGCGATCTCGTTCATGAACGAGATGCGCGTCGCGAGGATGGCGTTCGCGGCATACTTGGAGAGCTCGGCGCTCGTCGTGTCCATCATCAGAATCGGGGCGCCGGTGCGGGTGAAGGGCGCGTACAGCTCGCGCATGATCTCGCCGGCACGCTCATCGCCAGGATCGATGCCGATGACCACGCGATCGGGCTTCATCGAGTCTTCGACGGCCGCGCCCTGCTTCAGAAACTCCGGATTGCTGACGACCGAAAATGGCTGCTCGGTTTCCCGCCTGATGACTTCCCGCACCCTGCGCGCGGTGCCGACGGGGACCGTGCTCTTGTCGACCACGACGGTGTACTTGTTCATCGCGCGGCCGACGTCGCGCGCGACAGACATCACATGCTGGAGATCGGCGGACCCGTCTTCGCCCTGCGGCGTTCCGACGGCGATGAACACGATCGACGACGATCGGACGGCCTCCATGAGGTCGGTCGTGAAGCTCAGGCGCTCCTCATGGCCATTGCGCCGCACCAGCTCCTCGAGGCCGGGTTCATAAATCGGCATCAACCCCGCCTCGAGCGTGTCCAGCTTCGACCGGTCCTTGTCGACGCAGACGACCGTGTTGCCGTTTTCGGCAAGGCACGCGCCCAGGACAAGGCCGACGTACCCTGTTCCGACGACGGCGATTTTCATTTCACAATAAGATACTGACTCGGAACGACTTAAACAAGTGCGGGTCCTGATTGACTACCGGCCGGCCTTGCGCGAACGGAGCGGCGCGGGCGAGTACACCCACCAGCTCGTCCGCGCGTTGACGATGGAGTACGCGGCAAACGGGAGCCACGGGCTCGAGATCTCGCTGTTTTCGAGCTCCTGGAAAGACCGGTTGGTCAATGTCAGCGAGCTCGGTCCTGTTTCCGTGATCGATCGGCGTGTCCCTGTCCGCGTCCTGAATCTCGCGTGGCATCGTCTCGAGTGGCCGCCGGCCGAGCTGCTGACCGGCCGGCGCTACGACGTGACCCACTCGTCGCATCCACTGATGCTTCCTGCGCGCCATGCAGCGCGGGTCATCACGATCCACGACCTGAACTTCCTCGAGCATCCTGAGCGGACGCGCGCCGAAGTGCGGCGCGACTATCCGGCGCTCGCCCGTCGGCACGCGCACCGGGCGGATCGGATCCTCGTGTCGTCGAACTTCACTGCCCGTGAGGTCGAGTGCCGGTTCGGAGTCCCGAAGGAGCGGATTGCCTTGTGTCCTCCCGGCGCTCCCGATTGGCCCGTTCGCGCGACATCGCCGGCGGACGGTTACGTGTTGTTCGTGGGGACGCTCGAACCGCGAAAGAACATCGGCGGCCTCCTCGACGCCTACGAACTGTTGTTGGACAGATCTCAATCCGCAATCCGCAATCCGCATTCCGGAATGGCAAGGGTGCCCGAGCTCGTTCTCGCCGGGAGAGCTACTGATGAGGCGCGCAGGTGGCTCGACCGGATCGGGCGCACCCCGCTCGCCGGCATGGTCCGGCGTGTCGGCTACTTCGATCCCTCCAGACGGAGCGAGCTGTACGGCGGGGCGCGCCTGCTAGTCCTGCCGTCGTTCGAGGAGGGCTTCGGGCTTCCGGTGCTGGAGGCCATGACGATTGGCGTGCCCGTCGTGGCCGCACGTCGCGGGGCACTCCCCGAAGTGCTCGGCGATGCAGGGCTGCTCGTCGATCCCGATCGACCGGAGGAGATCGCGGACGCCATCGCGCGGCTGCTCGGTGATCGGACGTTCGCCTCGGAGTGCGCCGCCCGTGGCGTCGCGCGCGCCCGGACGTTCCGGTGGGACGTGACGGCACGAACGGTTTACGACGCGTATCAAGAGGCGATCGAGCACCATGCGCATCGGCGTTGACGCGCGCGAGTTGACGGGACACGTCACCGGCGTCGGACGATACCTCGGCGGCTTGCTGCGCGAATGGAGCGCCGACCCGACCGCGCGCCGCCACGAATTCGTGCTGTATGCGCCGAGTGACATCCCGATGCGGCTCGATACGAGGCGCTTCGCGACGCGCACCGTTCCTGGGAGGGGAGGGACATTTTGGGAACAGGTGCAGCTGCCGGCTGTGGCATCGCGCGACCACCTGGACGTCTGGTTTGCGCCCGCGTACTCGACCCCGCTCGCGCTGGAGGCGCCCACGGTGGTCGCGATTCACGATCTGTCGTTCGTTGCGCACCCCGAGTGGTTTCGTTTGCGGGAGGGCGCCAGGCGACGACTGTTGAGCCGTCGAGCGGCGGCCAAAGCGCGCGCGGTTATCACCATTTCGGAGTTCTCCCGCCGCGAGCTCATCGAACGGTTGAATGTGCCGCCGGACAGGATTCGTGTGATCCCACCGGGCGTGACCGGCGCCATTCCGGGGCCGGGGGGCTGCGAGCGAGCGTCACCGGCCGGCAACAGCGTGCTCTACGTGGGATCGATCTTCAACCGCCGGCATGTTCCCGACCTCGTGCGTGCTTTCGGGGCCATTGTGCGACGCCGACCTGACGCGGCGCTTGATCTCGTGGGCGACAACCGTAGTTACCCCTACGAAGACATCACGCACCTCATCGCCGCCGAAGGCTTGGATCGCCAGGTACGCTGGCATCGATACGTGACCGATCAACGCCTGCACCAGCTTTATACGCAAGCGCGGGCGTTTGCATTCCTTTCGGAATATGAAGGGCTCGGCCTGCCGCCACTCGAAGCGCTCGCCGCAGGCGTTCCACCGGTCGTGCTGGATACAGCAGTGGCGCGGGAGAGCTGCGGGGAAGCCGCGCTCTACGTGCGTCCCGGTGATACGCCCGGCATCGTGCGCGGGCTCGAAACGGCGCTCTTTGACGACGCGGCGCGGGCGAGCGTGCTGGCGGCCGCCCCGCGCGCGCTCGCCAGGTATGTCTGGTCCGTCTCCGCCTCCCAGACGCTGGCGTTGCTGGAGAGCACGCCATGAGCGGGCCGAATCTGTCGATCATCATCGTCAGCTACAACGCACAGGCAGATCTCGAGCGCTGCCTCTCGTCTCTCGCCGCCGCCCCTCTTCGATCAGACAGCGAGGTGATCGTCGTGGACAACGCGTCGGCCGACGGCAGCGCGGAGGCGGCCCGGCTGATGGGCGTTCGAGTGATCGAGGCCGGATCCAATGTCGGCTTCGCGCGCGCCAACAACATTGGCTTCAGGGCAAGCCGCAGCGCCTACGTCCTACTGTTGAACAGCGATACGGTCGTCACTCCGGGTCCGGACGCCCACGGAATGGGAACGATCGACCAGCTGCTGTCGCGCCTGTCGCAGGATGGCGACATTGCCGTGATTGGACCGCGCCTGGTCGATGGCGACGGGCGCGCGGAGTTGTCTTTCGGCCGCATGATCGGGCCGTGGAACGAATGGCGCCAGAAGCGGCTCGTCACCGGACAGGCGCGGCGTGATGCCCGGATCTCGGCCCGGGTCGAGGCGATGACGCGGCGTGAGCAGTTCGTGGACTGGGTGAGCGGCGCATGCCTGCTCGTCCGGCGGGCCGACGCGGAGGCCGTGGGCCTCTTCGATGAGCGCTATTTCATGTACACCGAGGACGTCGACTTCTGTGCAGCGATTCGAGCACGGGGGCGTCGAATCCTCTTCATGCCGTCGGTTGAGGTCGCGCATCTGCGTGGACAGTCGGCGGCCAGCGCGCCGGGGCCCACCAGGCAGGCGTACGCGCGTAGCCGGCTCGCGTTCTACGAGAAGCACCACCCGCTCTGGGCGCCGTTCCTCCGCCTGCTCCTGCTCGTTCGAGGAACGGACCTCACGGCGAGCCTGCGCTCATAGCCGCGTCGATGCGTCGCTCGTCGCTGTTCTGCCTTCCTACCCCTACTGCTATGATCGCGCGGTGCGGATTGGCATCGACGCCCGCAAGCTCCACGACTTCGGCATCGGCACCTACATCCGCAATCTCCTGCGCCAGCTGGCGCGGCTCGACCGCGACACCGAATTCGTTCTGATCTGCCGCGCGGAAGATCGCGAGTCGCTGACTCTGCTTGGCGAGAATTTTCGCGCGATCGCCGAGAGCGCCAGCAACTATTCGGTCTCCGAGCAGGTTCGGGTGCCGTTGACGCTCATGCGCGAAGGCGTGTCGCTGTTTCACGCGCCGCACTACGTCCTGCCGCTGCTCGTGCGCTGCCGCTCGGTCGTGACCATCCATGACTGCATTCATCTTATGTTTCCGCAATACCTCCCCAACCGCGCGGCACTGGCCTACGCCCGCACGTCGATCGGCATCGCGGCTCAGCGCGCCACGCGTGTCATGACCGTGTCGGAGAGCTCCAAGCGCGACATCCTGCGCTTCGTGGACACGGCCCCCGAAAAGATCGACGTCATCTACAATGCATACGACGAGCGGTTCGCCATCGAGCCGCGCGAGGAGGATGTGGTTCGCGTCAGGGAGCGGTTTCAACTGCACGACGAGTTCGTGCTCTACGCGGGCAACGTCAAGCCGCACAAGAACCTCGAGCGGCTGATTCAGGCGTTTCACCTCGTCCGCCGGCGCGGCCTCGATCACCTCAAGCTCATCGTGATCGGCGACGAGGTGTCGAAGTACGCCGCCCTCCGCAGGGCGGTTCATCGCTACCAGTTGCACAAATACGTGCGGTTTCTCGGGTACCTTCCCGAGGAGACGCTGGCTGTCATGTACCGACTGGCCGGCGTGTTTGTGTTTCCGTCGCTCTACGAAGGCTTCGGTCTACCGCCGCTCGAAGCGATGGCAAGCGGCACGCCGGTCGTCACGTCCAATGTGTCTTCCCTTCCGGAAGTGGCGGGCGACGCGGCGCTCCTCGTCGACCCGTACGATCCCGGCGCGATTGCCGACGGGATCTACACAGTCTTGACCGACGAGACCACACGGCGCGATATGCGGCGCCGAGGCCTCGAGCGCGCGCGCCTTTTTTCGTGGGAGACCTCGGTGCGCCGCATCCGGAATATCTACTGCGAGGCGATCCGTTAGTGCGCCTGGCGTTCGTGCACGATTGGCTCACCGGCATGCGGGGCGGAGAGAAGGCCCTCGAGGTCCTGTGCGAACGCTTCCCCTCGGCGTCGCTCTTCGCCCTTGTGCACACGCCGGGTTCGGTCTCGCCAGCCATCGAGCGGCTGCATCCGCGGGTGACGTTCATCCAATACCTGCCGTTGGTCTCGCGCTACTACCGGCAGTATCTTCCGCTGTTCCCCACGGCTGTCGAGCAGCTCGACCTCGATGACTTCGACACGGTCGTCAGCCTCAGCCACTGTTGCGCGAAGTCGATTGTCTGTCCCGGTCATACGCGCCATCTTTGTTATTGCCTGACGCCCGTCCGCTACGCGTGGGATCAGTTCGATGCGTACTTCGGGCCGAACCGAATCGGGCGGTTGGGGAGCCGGCTGATGCGGCCGGCGATGGCGGCGCTCGCGCGATGGGACCGGGACACGGCATCGCGCGTAGACCGCTATGTCGCTATTTCTCATTATGTTGCGGGCAGGATCGCCCGATACTATAATCGCGAGGCCACAGTGGTGTACCCGCCCGTCGACACGAATTTCTTCCGGCCCGGCACGCAGGCTCCCGAGCGATCGGCGTTGGTTGTGTCCGCTCTCGTTCCCTATAAGCGCATCGACCTGGCGATTGAAGCCTGCCGGTTGGCTCGCGTGCCGCTGACAATTGCCGGCGAAGGTCCCGATCGGCCGCACCTCGAACGCCTCGCGGATGAGACGGTCACGTTCCTCGGGCGCGTCTCCGACGAAACCATCCGCGATCTCTATCGGCGCTCGGCCGTGACCCTGCTCCCAGGCGAAGAGGACTTCGGCATCGTGCCGCTCGAAGCTCAAGCCTGTGGCCGTCCAGTGGTCGCCCTCGGCCGCGGCGGCGCACGGGAAACCATTGCCGACGGACAGACCGGGACGCTCGTCAACGGCGCGTCAGCCGAGGCCTTCGCCGAGGCCATCACGCGAACGCTCAGCCTGGCATTCGACGACGCCGCGATCCGCGCGCACGCGGAGCGTTTCAGCCGGACGCGGTTTGGTGATGAGATGGAAGCGTTGATCCATGCTGAGTCGGCATAACCGCCTCCTCGTCACGCTGTATCTCCTCTCGGACGCACTCATCGCCATGTCGGCGTTCATCCTGGCGTACGCTCTCCGTTTTCACACCGGCGTCATCCCGATCACGAAAGGCATTCCACCGCTGCGGCAGTATATCGACGTCCTGCCCTTCATCGCGGTCGTCGTGCCGCTCGGCTTTCAGCTGCAGGGTCTCTATCGCCTCCGGCGGGGGCGTTCTCGCGTCGACGACTTCTTCGGCGTGTTCGTCGGATCGATCCTCGCCGTGGTGTTCGGCATCGTCGCGACGTTGTACACCCAGACGTATTTCGCTGCCCCACGATCCAAGGACACCGGCGCGTTCGAGGTCTCGCAAGCCGTCTGGGCCATCTTCCTCGTCATCAACGTCGCGCTCGCCTACTCGTCGCGCGAGCTCGTCCGCGAAATCCTGGAGCGGCGCTGGCGCGCGGGGATCGGGCTCAAGCGCGTCCTCATCGCGGGATCCGGCGAGCTCGGCCGCCTCGTCGCCGACAAGATTCTCGAGCATCGGGAGCTCGGGTACCAGATCATTGGATTCGTCGACGACAAGGCCACCGGCGATCATTTGGGCTACCGCGGCTTGCCGCTCCTCGGGCCGGTCGAAGAGGTCTCGGAGATCGCGGCCCGCGAAGCCGTCGATCACCTTTACGTCGCGCTGCCGCCCGAGCAGCACTTGCGGATGCTCCAGCTCATCGAGAGCACCAGCCGGGAATGCGTGGACGTCAAGGTGGTGCCGGACCTGTTGCAGGTGATTGCCCTTCGCGCGCGCCTTGAAGACCTCGACGGCGTACCGGTCATCAACATCAACGACGTCCCGCTCCAGGGCTTCAACACCATCGTCAAGCGGGCGATTGACATCGCGATCTCATCGGCGGCGCTGGCGATCCTCGCCGTCCCCCTTGGCATTCTGGCCGCGCTCGTCCGCCTCACGTCCCGCGGTCCGGTCTTTTATTACCAGGAGCGCATGGGCCTCGATGGCAAGTCCATCATCATCGTGAAGTTTCGATCGATGTTCGACGATGCGGAGGCCGGCACCGGGCCGGTATGGGCGCGGCAGAACGATCCGCGCGTCACGCCGTTCGGCCGATTCCTGCGCCGGTCCAATCTCGATGAGCTGCCGCAGCTCTGGAACGTTCTCCGCGGCGACATGTCCATCGTCGGTCCTCGGCCTGAGCGGCCTCATTTCGTTAAACAGTTCAAGCATCGGATCCCCCAATACATGCTTCGGCACAAGGTCAAGGCTGGCCTGACCGGCTGGGCGCAAGTCCACGGGTGGCGCGGGAACACGTCGATTGAGAAGCGGATCGAGTACGACCTGTACTACATCGAAAACTGGTCGGTGCGGCTTGACCTGAAGATCATGTGGCTCACGCTGCTGCGGGGGTTCTTCCACAAGCACGCGTACTGACGCGCCAGTACCGAGCTACGAGTACCGAGCCACGACATGAGCCAGCGAATCGTGATTACCGGCGCCGCCGGCTTCATCGGATCCCATCTCGCCGAAACGCTCCTGGATCGCGGCTACTCCGTGATCGGCATCGACAACCTCCTGACCGGCGACACCAGCAACATCTCGCAGCTGGCGAATCGCGACTTTCAGTTCATCAAGCACGACGTCACCAACTACATCTACATCGAAGGCCCGGTCGATTTCGTCCTGCACTGGGCAAGCCCGGCGAGCCCCATCGATTATCTGGAGCTCCCGATTCCGACGCTGAAGGTGGGCGCGCTCGGCACGCACAAGGCGCTCGGCCTGGCGAAGGCGAAAGGGGCTCGATTCGTCCTGGCGTCAACGTCCGAGGTGTACGGGGACCCGCTCGAGCACCCGCAAAAGGAGAGCTACTGGGGCAACGTCAACCCGGTCGGCCCGCGCGGCGTGTACGACGAAGCCAAGCGCTTCGCCGAGGCCATGACGATGGCGTATCACCGCTATCACGGCGTCGATACGAAGATCGTGCGCATCTTCAACACCTACGGCCCGCGCATGCGGATGAACGACGGGCGCGCGGTTCCTGCGTTCATGTCGCAGGCGCTCCGTAACGAAGATGTCACGGTTTTCGGTGACGGCCGGCAGACGCGGAGTTTCACCTACATCACCGATCTGGTCGACGGCATCATCCGCCTGATGCTTTCCGGCGAGAACGACCCGATGAACATCGGAAACCCGCATGAAATGACCATCAAGGAGATCGCACAGACGATTATCCGCATGATCGGATCGAAGAGCCGGTTGATCTATAAAGAGCTGCCGACGGACGACCCGAAGCAACGGCGTCCCGATATCACGCGCGCGCGAACAATCCTCGGGTGGGAGCCCAAGGTGCAGCTCGAAGAGGGGCTGAGCAAGACCATCGAATACTTCAGGGCCAAGGTCTCGTAGGCAGAGGCGCCGGCCTCAACGGGTGCCGAACCGCTGGACGGATCGTTCGTGCGCGCGGGCGGCCACCACCTCGCGGTTCCGCGGCTCCGCAGTCGTCGTCAGCGAATCGATCAGCGTCCGTGCGACGGCGGCCGTGTCCTTCACCGCGCGATTGAAGGCGGCTTCGTTCGTTTTCGATGGCTTGGTGAACCCAGTCAACTTCCGCACGAACTGTACGGACGCCGCGTGGATCTCCTCGTCGGTTGCCGGCGGATCAAAATTGAACAGCGTCTTGATGTTCCTGCACATCTGTCGTTTGCCTTTTATGGACTTCCGGACTTCTTTACGCTCCGCTATCTCGTAAGCTTCCGATATCGAATGCGATGCGGCTGATCCGCCTCGGCGCCAAGTCTTCGCTTCCGGTCGGCCTCGTAGTCCTGGTAGTTGCCCTCGAACCACACGACCTGGCTGTCCCCCTCGAACGCCAGCATATGCGTCGCGATGCGATCCAGGAACCAGCGGTCGTGACTAATGACGACGGCGCAGCCCGCAAAATTGAAAAGCGCTTCCTCGAGGGCGCGCAGCGTGTCGACGTCCAGATCGTTGGTCGGTTCATCGAGGAGGAGCAGGTTGCTCCCCCGCTTCAGCAGTTTTGCCAGGTGCACGCGATTGCGTTCGCCGCCTGACAGCGTGCCGACCTTCCGCTGCTGGGTCGCTCCTTTGAAGTTGAACCAGGAGACATAGGCGCGCGACGCCACCTTCCTCTTGCCCAGCTCGATCTCGTCGTGGCCCCCCGAGATCTCCTCCCACACGGTCCTGTTGGGGTCGAGCGCCTCGCGGCTCTGATCGACGTATCCGATCTGGACCGTGTCGCCGATCTTCAAGCTGCCGGCATCGGGCCGCTCCTGGCCGGTAATCATTCGAAACAGCGTGGTCTTTCCCGCGCCGTTCGGACCAATGACGCCGACGATGCCGCCGCGTGGCAGGGTGAAATCAAGCGCCTCGATCAGCAGATTGTCGGCGTAGCCCTTCTTCAGCCCTCGCGCTTCGACCACGACGTCGCCGAGCCGCGGACCGGGCGCGATGTAGATCTCCGCCGTCTCGATCTTTTGCGCGGTGTCCTGCTTGAGCAGCTCCTCGTATGCGTTCAGGCGAGCCTTCCCTTTCGCCTGCCGCGCGCGCGGCGACATCCGGATCCACTCGAGCTCGCGCTCCAGCGTCCGCTGGCGGCGTGTCTCCGCCTTCTCCTCCTGCGCGAGGCGCCGCTGCTTCTGCTCGAGCCAGGACGAGTAGTTGCCCTCCCACGGAATCCCGCGGCCTCGGTCCAGCTCGAGGATCCAGCCGGCGACGTTGTCGAGAAAATAGCGATCGTGGGTGACGGCGACGACTGTGCCGGCGTAGTCCTTGAGAAACCGCTCGAGCCACGCGACCGACTCGGCGTCGAGATGGTTCGTCGGCTCGTCGAGTAACAGGAGATCCGGCGACTGCAGCAGCAGACGGCACAACGCAACCCGGCGCCGCTCGCCGCCCGATAGCGTCGTCACGTCGGCATCCGGCGGCGGCAGTCGAAGGGCATCCATGGCGAGCTCCAGCCGGGAATCGAGATCCCAGGCATTGGAGGCGTCGATCTTGTCCTGCAGCCGGCCCTGCTCCTCGAGGACCTTCTCCATCTCGTCAGGCGAAAGATCCTCGCCGAGTCTGGCGTTCACGTCGTCATAGCGCGCCAGGAGCGCCTTGATCGCGCCGACGCCCTCTTCGACATTGCCGAGCACGTTCTTCGCCGGGTTGAGGCGCGGCTCCTGGTGCAGAAATCCGACGGAAATCCCTTCAGCCGGAAAGGCCTCGCCGATGAAGGCAGTGTCCTCGCCCGCCATGATTTTCAGGAGCGAGCTCTTGCCGGCTCCGTTCAGCCCGAGCATGCCGATCTTCGCCCCCACATAGAACGAGAGCCAGATGTCTTCGAGAACCTTGGCATCGGGCGGGTGCACTTTCCCGAGGCCTTTCATGGTGTAGATGAACTGGGGCATGGGAACGCGGGGGCTCCGGGTCGCCGACCCCATAGCGTACAATCGTGCGGGGTCGATCTGCAATCACGGTGACTCGCCGGATCCTTCATATCGACATGGACGCGTTCTACGCGTCGGTCGAGCAACGCGACAACCCGTCGCTCCGCGGGAAGCCGGTCGCGGTTGGCGGCCAACCCACGAGTCGCGGCGTGGTCGCCGCCGCGAGCTACGAAGCCAGGGCCTTCGGTGTTCACTCCGCCATGCCGATGTCGCGCGCCGTGCGGCTCTGCCCGTCATTGATGATCGTGCGGCCAGACTTCTCGCGATACAAAGTGGCGTCGAGCGTGGTCTTCGCGATCTTCCGCGAGGTGACACCACTCGTTGAACCGCTGTCGCTCGACGAGGCATACCTTGACGTCACCGAAAATGCGTGGGGCGAAGTGCTGGGCATGACGGTCGCCAGACGGCTGAAGGAGCGTATTCGGGCGGAGACCGGCTTGACGGCGTCGGCCGGCGTTGCGCCGAACAAGTTCCTTGCCAAGATCGCGTCCGGCTGGAAGAAACCGAACGGCCTGACCGTCATCAGCCCGGACCGCGTCGAGCCATTCCTTCAACAGCTCGGCGTCGATGCCCTCTGGGGCGTGGGCCCGGTCACGGCGCGCAAGCTGCGCGCCCGGGGCATCAACACGCTCGTCGATCTGCGCGCCGCGGATTCGCGGGTCTTGCGGGAAACGGTCGGAAGCCTCGCGGACTGGCTGAAACAGCTCGCCGCCGGAGTCGATGAGCGGCCGGTTGTGCCGAATCGCGAGGCGAAGTCATCAGGGTCAGAGAGCACGTACCCGGAAGATCTGACAGACATCGATGCGATTCGGGCGGAAATTGCCGGTCAGGCCTCCCACGCCATCGGCTGGTTGACGCGGAGACGGCTGTTGGCGAGGACGGTCACCATCAAGGTGCGTTATAACGACTTCACGACAATCACCCGCAGTCACACTGCCCCCGCCACGCGCAACGAGTCCGACCTCACCGGGCGTGCCGTGCGCCTCCTCGAAAAAACCGAAGCGGGCGCTCGCCCCGTGCGGCTCCTCGGGGTCAGCTTGCACAATTTCTGCAGCCACGCGACGGCCGATCCCGATCGCCTCCCGTTTGACAATGAGTCGTTTGATGATTGAGCGAGTGATAGTCTGTCCAATCAATGCGAACCTCTGACACCTGGAATCCTGCGCAGTACGACAAGTTCCAGCGCGAGCGTGAACAACCGTTCTTCGATCTGGCGGCCATGGTCCACCCGCGCACCGGGATGCGGGTGGTCGATCTCGGGTGCGGTACCGGACGCCTCAGCCGCATGCTCCACGAGCGCTTGAACGCACGCGAGACGATTGGCATCGATCGCTCAGCCAACATGTTGAGCGAGCATCCGTCAGGGTCGCTCCCGCCCGGGCTGCGCTTCGAGGTCGACACCATCGAGTCGTTTCCGGGCCCGCGTGGGATGTTCGATCTGATCTTCTCGAACGCGGCGTTTCATTGGGTCGAGGATCACGACTCTCTGCTGGGCCGGCTCACGAGCGCGCTCGCGCCCGGCGGTCAACTGGCGTTTCAGGTGCCGTCGTCGCATGACGATGCCTCGCACACGGTCGCCGCTGAGCTGTCAGAGGTGGCTCCGTACCGGGATGCGCTCGATGGCTGGCGCCGGCCGCAGCCCGTGATGACGCCGGAAGCTTATGCACGCGTGCTCCATCGCCTTGGCTTCATCGATCCGAGGGTGCACCTGATCGTCTATCCTCATGTGCTGGAGGGGCCGGAGGCGGTGATCGAATGGATGAAGGGAACGCTGCTCACCGACTATGCGAAGCGCCTGCCCGCGGATCTGTTCGAGGCGTTCCTCAGGGACTATCGTGCGCGGCTCGTTGAGCGGATGGACCGCTCGCGACCGTTTTTCTTTCCGTTCAAGCGGATTCTCTGTTGGGGACAACGTGCTTAAGGGAACGCGCGACGGCATCCTGAAGAGAGTGCAACCAGTGAGCATCCACGGGCAGGTGTCATGCGACGTCTTCTTCACTGACATCGAGGATCCAGACGGGCAGATCACCGTCGCGCGGATAGGCCCTGAGGCGTTTATCGGCAACAACCTGGAGCCGGGCGACCGGATTCAGGTGGAGTACCTCGTGGGCGTGCCGGTCCGCGTCACGCGAGTGCCTGGCTAGGTCGGCGCGTTGAGGATGCGCGCCGCGTGCCAGATGTAATGGAACCCGGAAATGAGCGTAATCGTCAGTGAGGCGTAGACGAAGAGATCAACCACCACCGAGTGGTACCGAAGATAGTTGAAGAGCATCGCCATCACGGCGGTGAGGATGTAGGTCGCCGTCGCGACCTTGCCAAACATCGAGGGGCGAAACGTCCTCGGCCCAATCGCCAGGTTCACGATCGCCACGGTCAACACGATGCCCACGTCGCGGCTGATGATGAGCACCGTCAGCCAGATCGGCAGAGGGTTCGCCAGGCCGAGACTCGGGAGCGTCAGGACCACGAATGTCGTGACCAGCAGCAGCTTGTCCGCCATCGGATCGAGCCACGCGCCCAGGCTCGTCTTCTGGCCCGACCAGCGCGCGATGAGCCCATCGAGCGCGTCGGTGATCCCGGCCGTTCCGAAGACAATCAGCGCCCACCCGAGCTCGCCGTAAACGACCAGGATTACGAAGGCCGGAATCAGCAGCATCCGAAGCAGCGTCAGCTGGTTCGCCGGCGTGAGCACGGTCATTTGAGACCGGCGAGCGACTCCAGCCTGGCGATGGCCTCGATGGCTTCGGCGCCGGTGACGGGCCGGGATGGCTGAAAGCTTTCGTCGGGTCCGATGTGCATCACGTCCGCCGCGACCGCCGTGGATGCCGCCGAGTACGCCAGATGATCCGGTGCCACATCACTGAACCGCCGTTTCGCGGCCTCCCACGACCGCGCCGCCGCCGGCTGCATCGTCCCGATGCGCGCCAGGAGACGCGCCGCCGCCTCGGCAAGATCCGACCGGCGCACGATGGTCCGCGGCTGAAACGCATGGTTGGCGAAAGGCTCCATCACGCCCGCGCGCGCGACCTCCATGATCCATGTCTGCGCCCATGTGTTTCGGACGTCCGTGATCAGTGCGGCCTCAGTGCTCCGGCTCTCCTGGAGCAGCGGCCCGAGGCGGATGCCGATGAGCGCGGCGAGCTCAGCGCGCGTCACCTGCGGGGCCTGCTCGATGGCGTGATACTCGGCCGGGAGCGCGTCGGGCGCCACACGATCGCGCGGTGGCACGAGCCTCCCCGCGATCTCGAGGCCGGGATCGATCGCGGCCGCGTCCGCGTAGGCCTTCGCTGCGCCATCCGCGTCGTTTCTGCTCTCGAGCAGTTCTCCGATCTGGACCAGGGATCGAGCATCGGTCGGATCGAGCGCCACCGCTTTTCGAAAGTGTTCGAGGGCAGCATCGGCGTTGCCCTGCTGCCGCTCGACGGCCGCCAGCTCGCGGTACAGAAACGGGCTGTCGGGCTGGCCCGCGATCGCGGTCAGGTAGGCCTGAGCGGCTTCGTCGAGCCTGTCTGCACGCGCGGCCTGCCGCGCACGTGCGACGTCTCTTTCGAGGACACGGAATCTCAGGACGGCGACGCGCCGTCGCGCGTCTTCTATCACTCCGGGGGCCCCTGCCCCCCGGTCTATCACTCCGGGGGCCCCCGCCCCCGGGTCTGTCGCTCCTGGGCTCCCGAGAGCCTGGATCTGCGCCGGGTCGGCCGCCAGCACCGACTCGAACGCCGCCAGCGCCTCGCTCTCGCGGTTCAGCGCGAAGAGGGCCTCGCCACGGCCGAACAGCGCGGACACATCGTCGCGCTGGCGCTCGAGCGCCTTGTCGAAATGGGCGAGCGCGGCCTTCGGGTCCTTCCGGGCGAGCTCGACGTATCCAAGCGAAGTCGTAGCCGGGAAGAAGCGGGGATCGTTTCTGAGCGCTGCCGTGAACTCGTGCTCAGCCGTCTTCATGTCGCCCGATTGGAGAAACGCCCACCCTCGCCTTTCGTTGATGGCGGCCGCGGTGCCGACAAACTCCGGCGGCACCGGCGGCGTGACGAACTCCGGGAACTTCGGGGTGGTGACGACTGGCGTCGGAACGATAACCGGCGCGCACGCGCTCGCGCATAGAGCGCCGATCACAACGACCGGAAGAGCCAGCAGGAGCGACCGCATCGTAGAAAGTCTACCTCCCGGTTCGCGCGCCTTCCAAGCGACTCAGCAAACGCCGGGGCACGTCGGCCACAATCGATACCTTCCCGTCGTGGGCTTCGTGGGTGACGACGCGCGCGTGACGGTAGACGCGCGCGATTCGGTCGCGCTCGGAAGCAACCTCCGGATTGAACGTGAGCGTCACGCGGCGGACGTCGAGCGCCACCTGCGTAGCAATCGTGTCCACGAGCTCCGCGATCCCCTCGCCGTGCAGCGCGGAAATGCTCACCGCGGAAGAGTCGCGCTCTTGCAGCCTGCGCCGCTCGTCGAGGCTGAGGGCGTCGCACTTGTTGTACACGTCGAGCGTCGGCACGTTGCCCGCGCCGACCTCTTCCAACACCTGGCGTACCGCGGCCATCCGACGGTCGCGGTCGACCGCTGCCGCGTCGATGACGTGGAGCGCGAGATCCGCTTCGACCACTTCTTCGAGCGTCGCGCGGAACGCTGCGACGAGCGCGTGGGGCAAGCGGTCGATGAAGCCGACGGTGTCGGAGACCAGCAGCTCCCGACTGTCCGGGAGCCGGATCTGCCGGACGAGCGGATCGAGGGTGACGAACAACGCGTCGGACGCCGCCGCGTTCGCGCGCGTCAGCCCGTTGAACAACGTGGTCTTGCCGGCGTTCGTATACCCGACCAACGCGACGGTGGGCACTGACGCTTTGTGTCGGCGTTCCCGAAGCTGGGCGCGACGCTGGCGCACGCGCTCGATGTCCTCTGTGACGGCATGAAGGCGGGTGCGGATGCGCCGCCGATCGGTTTCGAGTTTGGTCTCGCCCGGTCCCCGCGTGCCGATCCCGCCGCCCAGACGCGAGAGCGCAGCGCCCGCCCCGACAAGGCGGGGGAGCAGGTACCGCAACTGCGCCAGCTCGACCTGCAGCTTGCCTTCACGCGTTCGCGCCCGCCGGGCAAAGATGTCCAGGATGAGCTGCGTCCGGTCGATGACCTTGCGCCCGACCTCCTCTTCGATCTGCCGAAGCTGGGCGGGCGTGAGCTCGTTATCGACAATCACGAGATCGGCATCGGTTTCAGCGCAGCAAGCCGCCAGCGCTTTGACTTTTCCCGCGCCGAGAAACGTCGAGGGATCCGGCTTGGGACGCTCTTGAAGAATGCGCAAGACGACCTCGCCGCCCGCCGCTTGCGCAAGCCCCGCAAGCTCGTCCAAGGACCGCTCCGCGTCGAGACGGCGGGCGCGGCCAGAGATGAGGCCGACGAGCGCTGCCCGTTCAGGTCGCGCTATCCGCGCTGCTGGAGCCATTGTCGAATCTCTTCCCAGGGAATCGCGCCACTCCGGATCAGCACGGGCTCCGCGTCTCCATCACTCACATCAACAATTGTGGACGGCGCGCCGCCGGTGGCGGTTCCGGCGTCAAGGAGAAAATCGAGCGCGGGACCGAGCGTCCGTTCGACGACGTCGGGATCGGCCGTGGCCGGTTCGCCACTCAGGTTCGCGCTGGTGGCGGTGATGGGATGACCGACCGCGGCACAGACGCAGCGCGCGACCGCGTCGGCGGGCACGCGGACGCCGACACGACCAGTACCAGCGGTCACGCGGCTCGCGAGCGTCGCCGGGGCGTGGAGCAACAGCGTCAGCGGCCCCGGCCAGAAGCGTGTGATCAGCCGCTCGACCGTGGGAGAGAGCGGGGCGATGTGACGGGCGACCTGGGCGAGATCGCTGGCAATCAGGGGAAGCGCTTGATCGGGCAGGCGGCCCTTGACCTGAAACACCCGCGCCACCGCGTTCGTGTCGAAGGGATTGGCCGCAAGGCCATAGAGCGTGTCGGTGGGGATGGCCGTCACCCCCCCGCGCCGAATCCAGGTAGCGGCTTCTTGAATCGCGTCGCTCTGCGGTGCTTCCGGATCGACAAACACTCGTCGCACGTGCCGCGCGCTACCTCCTTCAGAACCGGATTCTGACGTCCGCGGCATCAGCGACGTGAATGCTGTCGACGAAGCGGATGCGGTGTGGATCGTTCTGCATGATGACCGAGTTGGTCCGAACGCCATCTCCAAAGAACCGCACGCCCCGCATCAGCGTGCCGTCGGTCACGCCGGTCGCGGCGAAGATCACATGGTCCCCCGGCGCGAGATCTTTCGCTCGATACACTCTCTTAGTGTCCTTGATGCCCATCGCGCGGCAACGCTGTTCGTGCTCCGGCTTGGTCACGACGAGCCGCGCGAAAATCTCGCCGTTCAGGCACCGCATGGCCGCAGCAGTCAGTACGCCCTCCGGCGCGCCGCCGACGCCCATCACGGCATGGACACCAGATCCGACCACGGCGGCAGCGATCCCTGCCGACAGGTCGCCGTCGCCGATCAGGCGAATGCGCGCGCCCGTTGCACGGATGTCGGCGATGAGCTTCTGGTGGCGCTCCCGGTCGAGGACGATGACGACGAGGTCTTCGACGTGGCGGCCGAGGCAACCGGCGATGGCCTTGAGGTTTTCATGCACCGGAGCATCGAGGCTGACTTCATCCTTGGAGCTGGGGCCGACGACGAGCTTCTCCATGTAAAGATCGGGAGCATGCAGGAGGCCGCCGCGATTCGACGCCGCCATCACCGCGATGGCATTCGCGGCGCCGGTCGCGCACAGGTTCGTGCCCTCGAGCGGATCGACCGCGATGTCGACCTCCGGGAAGGGACCGGCGCCCGCCCGGGCGTGCGCCATCCCTACCTTTTCGCCGATATAGAGCATCGGCGCCTCGTCCCGCTCCCCTTCGCCGATGACGATCGTGCCGTCGATGGGAACACTGTCCATGACGCTGCGCATCGCCTCCACGGCCACGTGATCGGAGCGGTGCCGATCTCCCTGCCCCATCGTGTGGGCGCATGCGATCGCCGCCTGTTCGACGACCCGAAGGAACTCGAGGGAGAGGTCGCGGGTCACTTCAAGCCCCGGATGGGCCTCGGCACGGTCATGACGTAGGGCGGAAGCTCGCATCGCGTGGGGCGGTCCGTCCGGTACCCGAGGAGGTAGTCAGCCTGCATGATCTTGTGGATCTCGCGCGTCCCCTCGTAAATGACCGCGCCCTTGCAGTTTCTGAAAAAGCGGCCGACCGGGTACTCGTCGGAATAGCCGTTGGCGCCGTGAATCTGAACGGCATCCCCAGCGGCGCGCTCCGAAGCCACGGTCGCAAACCACTTTGCCAAGCCGGTCTCCCGCGTATTCCGCATGCCGTTGTTCTTCATCCATCCCGATCGGAGCCACAGCAGACGCGCGGACTGATAGTCCGACTCCATCTGCGCGATCATCTCCTTCACGAGCTGGTGCTGTCCGATCTCGACGCCGAAGGTCTTACGCTCCTTGGCATATTTGACGCTCGCGTCGCGGCAGGCACGAATCAAACCGGTTGCCCCGGCGGCGACGGTGTATCGCCCCTGATCCAACGCAAACATGGCAATCTTGAACCCTTCGCCGGGTCGGCCGAGCAGGTTGGCGTCGGGCACCTCGACCTCGTCCATCTTGAAGAAGCCTGTGTTGCCCGCCAGGATGCCCCATTTCTCCTTCATCGGACCGCTCGAAAAGCCCTTGAACGTCCGTTCGACGATGAACGCCGTCAAACCCGACGGATCACGCTGTTTCTTTTTTTCGAGATCGGTCCAGGCGATCACGAGAAAATGATCGGCGACGTCGGCGAGCGAAATCCAGCTCTTCTCGCCCGACAGCAGGTAGCGGTCGCCCTTCTTGATGGCCGTCGACTGGATCGCGCGCGCGTCGCTGCCGGCGCCCGGCTCCGTCAAGCCGTATCCGGCAATCTTCACCCCCTGAGCCTGCGGCACGAGATAACGACGCTTCTGCTCTTCAGTCCCCCACGTCAGCAGCGACAGGCAGTTGAGGCCGGCGTGCACGGACATGATGACGCGTAGCGAGGTATCGACGTACTCCAGCTCCTCGCTGGCCAGACCTAGGCAGATGTAGTCCATTCCGGCACCGCCGTATTCCTGCGGCACCGAGATGCCGAGCAGGCCGAGCCTGGCCATCCCGCCGAGAATCCGCTCGCGGTCGAAGTGATGAGTGCGGTCGTGCTCGCGGATGAACGGAGCCACTTCTCTCGCAGCCCACTCGCGGACGGATTGGCTGACGAGGTGTTGTTCCTCTGAGAGCGTGAAATCAATCATGGTGGGCCAGGTGGATCAGCTAGGTCAGCTAGGTCGAGTGGGTCAGGTGGGTCAAGTGAGTCAGGCACGGTCAAATGCGTCAGGCAGGTCAAGGCGGTCAAGTAGGGTATCACGCGTGGCGGGCAACGGTCACGGGCACGCCGCGGCTCACGCCAAGCTCGCTCGCCGCGCTCGCGCCGTTGGCGGCAATCTCCAGGTGGTCCGTGCTGCCGAACAGGGCGCAGACTTCGCCGGCCGTCGCGTCGGCATAGGTCGACACGAATTTCGTGATGTAGTGCGCGCCCACGCGGATATCGAGCGCTGACCCGGCTAGCTTCTCGAAACTCTTGCGATCGATGTTGGTCACGAGGTTTCCGAAACGATCGACACGCAGGACTTCGCCGTTGATCGTGATCGAGTCGCGTTCGCTCAGGACCGCGGGCACGGGAACCTCCAGTCGGTGAATGGCCCCAGCGGGCCTCCCAAGCGCCACCAGGTCGATCCCCTTGGCCAACCATCCGGCGGCCGGCGCAAACCGATCGCGCCCCTCGAACGTCCGGCTCACGGTCGGTCGCGCATACCGCCGCTCGGTCAGCTCGACGATCTTTCGGGGCGCGTGGTCATCGAAAACCGCCGTCAGGACGCCGTTATCGGGCGCCACGAACTTGAACTCACCAGCTTCCGCGGCAATGCCGCGGCGCGCGGAGCCCACGCCGGGATCGACCACTACCAGAAAGACCGTCCCGGGCGGGAAATACTTGTACGCCGCCGCCAGCTCGAGCGCCCCCCCGAGGACGTCGTGGGCCGCGATCTCATGCGTGATATCGACGAGCGTCGCATCCGGGCACACGCTCAGGACGACGCCTTTCATCGTGCCGGCGTAGTGGTCGCGCGACCCGAAGTCTGTCAGCAGAGCGACGACCGGCCGGGCCATTTGGTGATCGTATTGCAAAATGGCCGGCGCGTCAGATCGCAGATTTCCAGGCTGGAACGGCAAAAAGGACAGATCAGCCGGTCTTGCGGAAGAGAATCTCCCTGAGGTTGTTCTGAAGCAGGAAGGACTCGGACACGCGAAGCCCCGCGAAGAGCTTGATGATGTCCCGGTTGAGCAGCGCCGTCTGCCGGCCGCGTGCGGCCGGATACGACCGGTGCCGGAGATTCACGTCGTCCACGATGACGAACTTGGTGTAACGCGTGTCGCGCGTTTGGCCCGTCCCGAAAAAGCCCAGCAACGCGCCGTCGGGTCGGAGCAGCCGCATCAACTCGCAGGCGAGCGCCTGGGCCGCAGCCTTGTCGAGGTAATCGAACAAGTCCCAAGACAGGATCCCGTCGAACGTGCCGGCCGCCTGGGGAAAGCGTTTCTGAAGGAACCGCGGCAGCCCGTCTAGCTTGCCCTCGCGCGCATGGCGATCCAGATCGGCGAAGATGTCTTCAACGAAGATCTTGCAGCCAAGCTGCTCGCCGAAGAAACTGACGTTGCTCCCGACGACCGGGCCCAGATCGAGCAGGATGGGCGAGGGTCGCGACGTCAGCGTCGCGAGAAATTTTCTGAGAGCTTTGGTCGCGAACACCGGATCGCCGACGGCGACCGGCGCCCCATTCGGGCGCCTGGTCCCGTCAATGTCGAACCGCGGGGCCAACTCCCCCGGTTGTTTGCGTGGTGCGAGACGATCCAGAAGACTCACAGCTGATCGCACGTCGCGACTTGTTCACTTGGGGGGTGCAGCCCCGGCGGCACCCCAAGTCACGGCACGTCGACGCTCCACTAAGCGCCGACTCGCTGCGGCTGCGCCGCGGCCGCCTGGGCCGTCACGGGCGGCTGCGGCTGCGAGGCTTTGGCTGACGCCTGCGCGGGAGCCGCGGCTTTGCGCTGCATGTCCACGCTGCCGCGGAAATGGGCGCCTTCGGCGATCGCGACGCGCGGCGAGATGATGTCGCCATCGACCGAGCCGTTGTCGCGAATATCGACCTTGTCGCTCGCCGTGACATTGCCGGTCACTTCGCCGAGGACGATGACGGACTTCGCGAATACCTGCGCCTTGATCTTGCCATTGGGACCGATCGTGAGGACATGATCCTTCAGCTGGATCGTGCCCTCGACGTGACCCTCGATGGTCAGATCCTCGCTGCCATTGAGCTCGCCTTTGATCACGACTGACTTGCCAATGTTCACGATGTCCCTCTCAATGTGATGGCTCACCTCGGACCGAATGGCCCCGGGACTGCCTGCTCCCGCCGGCGGAGCGGGCGGCTGCGGCGCAGCCGTCGGTTGTCCGCTTGCCGGCCGGACTGCCTCATCGCGTTTCCACATGTGTTCCTCCGACTGTCAGTTTTCCCAGCAATCTTCCCAGGTTCTTTTCGGGTGCGGCTGCAGGTGCCGCCAAGTGCAATATCGGGACATGAGAGTCCCGCCAGTATAGGTGCCAGAGAAAATGTTGTCTAGTTCTTTTGCTGCCGCGATTTAGAGGCATTTGATATAATAAAGGGTTCACGATGCGTGTCTATTTTGACTACAACGCAACTACCCCCCTGTCGCCGGACGCGACGGAAGTAGTGGTACGAACGACGCGTGAGGTGTTTGGCAACGCGTCGAGCGTGCACCTTTTTGGCCAACAGGCGAAGGCCACGCTCGACGACGCGCGATCGGCCGTGGCCGCCCTAATCAACGGCGACCCTTCGGAGGTCGTGTTCACGAGCGGCGGCACGGAGTCCGATAACTTCGCAATTCGGGGCGTAGCCGAGGCCCTCGAGGCATTGGGGCGCAGGCACCTCGTTGCCAGCGCGATCGAGCACGAGGCGGTGCTGAACACGCTGCGCGCCCTGGCACGTCGGGGGTGGACCGTCACCCTCCTCCCCGTCGATCAGTCAGGCATCACGTCGGCTGCCGCCTTGCGTGAAGCGATAACCGACCGGACGGCAGTCGTCTCGGTGATGCACGCGAACAACGAAATTGGCACGATCCAGCCTATCGCCGAACTGGCTGCCGTCGCCCACGAACGAGGCGCACTCTTTCACACCGATGCAGTGCAGTCGGCGGGCAAAATCCCGATCGATGTCCGCGCGCTCGGCGTCGATCTCCTGTCGCTCTCCGCCCACAAGTTCAATGGGCCGAAGGGCGCTGGCGCGTTGTGGGTCAAGCGGGGCACGAGGATGCTCCCGATCCTCACCGGCGGCAAGCACGAGCGCAACCGCCGGGCGGGAACGGAAAACGTTCCCGCGATTGCAGGTTTTGGCACGGCTGCGCGCCTCGCTGCGGGCAAGCTGACCGCCGAGAGCGTCCGGCTCGCGGCGCTGCGCGATCGGCTGGAGGCGGGGATCCTCCGCTCGGTGCCCGGGACGGCGGTCAATGGGACGGTCAGGCCGCGCGTGCCCAACACGACCAACATCAGCTTCGACCGCGTCGAGGCCGAGAGCCTGCTCATCGCCCTCGATCTGGAAGGCGTCGCAGTCTCGACGGGCTCGGCGTGCTCGTCCGGGACTCTCGAGCCGTCGCATGTCTTGAAGGCGATGGGGCTGCCAGCGCACCGGACGCAGAACTCGTTGCGATTCAGCCTGGGGTTGTACTCGACAGACGAAGAAGTAGATTTTGTGGTTGGCGTGCTTCCGCGGCTCGTGGAAAAGCTGCGCGCCCTCACACAGAAAGCCGCCGTAGTACGCCGCGCGTAAGCAGCGAGCTCGCGGTTGCGAGCCACGAGTTACAAGCTACGAGCCACGAGCTCCGAGATTTATGCGCATTGTCGTCGCCATGTCAGGCGGTGTGGACTCGTCGGTCGCGGCAGCGCTCCTGGCCGAGCAGGGGCACGACGTCATCGGCTTGTCGATGCAGCTCTACGACCAGGCGGAGGGCCAGACGTCATTCGGAAGTTGCTGCTCGCTCGACGACCTGCACGATGCCCGTCGGGTGGCCGCCGCGATCAACATTCCCCACTACATCCTGAACTTTGAGCGGCAGTTCGACGATCAGGTGATCTCGAACTTCGTGCGCGAGTATGCGGCGGGTCGTACGCCGCTCCCGTGCGCGCGCTGCAACAGCGACCTGAAGTTCGCGACGCTCGCCTCCCGCGCGCGCGGTCTCGGCGCCGATCGGGTGGCGACGGGGCACTACGCGCGCGTGGAGCGGGATCCGGCAAGCGGTCGCTATCTGCTGAAGCGCGGCGTCGACCCGTCAAAGGACCAGTCGTACTTTCTGTTCTCGCTGACGCAGGACCAGCTGGCGCAGGCGGTGTTTCCCGTGGGAGATCAGGCCAAGGAGGCCGTGCGCGCGTACGCCCGCGAGCGCCGATTGCCGGTTGCCGACAAGCCGGACAGCCAGGAGATCTGCTTCATTCCCGACAACGATTATGCCGCCTTCGTCTCGAAGCGCGCTCCAGCTGCCGCCCGCCCTGGCGCAATCGTCGACGAAAAGGGGCAGGTGCTCGCTGCACACGACGGCGTCCACCGCTTCACGGTCGGACAACGGAAGGGCCTTGGACTGCCAAGCTCCGCGACCGGCAAGCCGATGTACGTGCTCGCGCTGCGTCCAGCCGAACGGCAGGTAGTCGTGGGACCGAGGTCGTCGCTCGAGCGCACGGCGCTGACCGCGTCGGAGGTCAACTGGATCGGCGACAGGCCCGGACGCGGCGAGTCTTTGAGAGCGACTGTGCAGATTCGCCATCGCCACCTCCCTGCTGCGGCGACCGTCCGCGCTCTTGGCGACGCGCGTGCGGAGGTCACCTTCGACACGCCGCAGATCGCCATCACGCCGGGTCAGGCCGTGGTCTTTTACGCCGAGGACGTGGTCGTCGGGGGCGGCTGGATCGAGGGAAACGGGCCCTGATTAGTCCCAGCGACCAGATTCAGACCGCCTGCAGGTGCTCCGGGATGTGTTCGAGATAGTGCTCGGCGTCAAGCGCGGCCATGCAGCCGGATCCGGCAGCGGTGACGGCCTGCCGATAAACATGATCCTGCACATCGCCGCCCGCGAACACGCCAGGGAGGCTGGTCTTTGTCCCGTCGTGGGTGACGACGTAGCCGTTGGCGTCGAGCTCCAGTTGGCCGCGGAAGAGGCTCGTGTTCGGCGTGTGGCCGATGGCGACGAAGACGCCGCTCACAGCGACCTCGGTGAGCGCGCCGGTCTTGTTGTGACGCACCAACATGGACCTCACCTCGCCCTTGCCTGAGTCCCTGATCTCCGTCACTTGACTATCGAGCATCCAGACAATTTTCGGGTTCGCCCGCGCCTTCTCCTGCATGATTTTCGAGGCGCGCAGCGTGTCGCGCCGATGCACGAGGGTCACTTTCGAAGCGAATTTGGTGAGAAACAATGCCTCTTCCATCGCCGAGTCGCCGCCGCCGACGACGGCGATGTCGTGACCGCGGAAGAAATAGCCGTCGCACGTTGCGCATGTGGAGACGCCGTGTCCCATGAGCTGGCGCTCGGCCGGAAGGCCCAGGAGCTTGGCCGATGCGCCCGTCGCGATGATGACCGCTTTCGTGCGATAGTGCGCGTCGGTCGTCTCGACCAGAAACGGCGTGGAACACACGTCGACCTTCGCGACGTTGCCGTGGATCATTTGGGCGCCGAACCGCTCCGCTTGCGCGCGCATCTCCGCCATCAGGTCGGGGCCCATGATCCCGTCCCGGTACCCCGGCCAGTTCTCGACCATCGTCGTCAGCATGAGCTGACCGCCTGCCTCTAAACCTTCGATGAGGAGCGGCCGCAGATTCGCCCGGGCAGCGTACAGCGCTGCGGTCAAGCCTGCCGGACCCGAGCCGATGATGATGACGTTCTGGAGGTCAGCCACTACGCGACGTGCTTGTCGAGAACCTTCTTCAGGTCCTCTTTGGGGGCAAGGCCCACTATCGATTCGACCACTTCGCCGCCCTTGAAGAGCAACAGCGTAGGGATCCCCTTGACCTGATACTTGAAGGAAACGGTCGGGTTATCGTCGACATTCAGCTTGCCGACAGTCACTTTTCCGGTGTATTCAGCCGCCAGTGCCTCTACGGTCGGGCCGAGGCGCTTGCACGGGCCGCACCACTCCGCCCAGAAATCGACCAGCACAGGCGTGTCTGACTTGAGCACGCTCGTCTCGAAATTACCGTCGGTGAACGTCTGCACACCAACCGTCCGACCATTGCCTTGGTTGCTTACACTCTGCACGCCGTTCTGGACCCCGCTCTGTGCTGGGGTTTGCACGCCAACCGTCCCCGCGTTTTCAGTCGCCATCGTTTGGTCCTTCGTCCTTGGTTCCTTGTAGTTAGTCCGTTCGTGGTCCACGTCCGTGGTCCGGTCTTGGTCCCCGGCCCCTCGTCGACCCTCGGTCCCCGGCCTGACCCTGGCACGTCACCTGACGCTGCCCCCGATGAGTTTCCGCCCCAAGGCCCGGTCATATATTTTGACGTACTCTGCCGCGGAACGATCCCACGAATGGTCCTCGGCCATCCCGGCGAGCTGGAGCGCCCGCCAGCGGGGCCGGTCCTCAAACAGCCGGAGCGCCCGCTTGATGGCGTCCAGGAGGGCTGATGACGAGTAATCGCGGAACACGAACCCCGTCGCGTTTCGGACCCCTGGGGCGTAGTCACGGACGGTGTCGGCCAACCCACCCACGGCGCGAACGATCGGCACTGTACCGTAGCGGAGGCTGTACATCTGATTTAGCCCGCACGGCTCGTAGCGGGACGGCATGAGGAACATGTCGGCGCCGCCTTCGATGAGGTGCGCGAGGGACTCGTCGAAGCCAATGCGGACGCCAACGCGCTGTGGATGTGCCTCGGCCAGGTCTGTCCAGAACCGCTCGTAAAAGGGGTCGCCTGAGCCAAGGACCGCAAAGAACGCGTCCAGACGCGCAAGGTCGCTCGCCAGGGCGGCAATGAGGTCCAGACCCTTCTGCTCGACCATCCTGGACACCATCCCGATGAGCGGCCGGGTCCGCGCGGCTGCATCGGTCGGCAAGCCATACTGTTGGAGGACTTCTATCTTGGACGCAGACTTGCCCGACAGATCCCTTGCGCTGAACGGCGCCGGCAGGAACGGATCGTGGGCCGAATCCCATTCGTGCGTGTCTATGCCGTTCAGGATGCCCACAAGTCGATCTCGACGAGCGCGGATGATGCCGTCAAAGCCGAAGCCTCCGTCGGGCCGCTGAATTTCTTCCGCGTAGCGGGGGCTCACCGTCGTGATGAGATCTGCGTTGTTGATGCCGCCTTTCAGGAAGCTGACGCGCCCCCAGAACTCAAGCCGGGTCACCGTGAACTGATCCCACCCGAGATCGACGCGCGGCAGCCAACCAGCGTCGAAATTGCCTTGATAGGCGAGGTTGTGAATCGTCAGGACCGTGGGTGTTCCCCCGATGGCCGGATGCGCCGCATAGCGCGTGTTGAGATACACCGGCACGAGACCGGCCTGCCAGTCGTGCGCGTGCACGATGGCGGGCCCTCTGCTGCTCGAGCCAGGGGCACGTCGCACGGCATATTCGAGCGCCGCGCGAGCGAGCATGGCGAACCGGCGCGGGTTATCGGGATACTCGGTATTGTTTGGACCATACAGCGCGTCGCGCTCGTACAGCTCAGGGCACTCTATGAGCAGGGCCCGCGCGCCGTCGGCCATCGGGGCATCGAAAAACCCGACGTCGTATGCGGCACCGCCGATTACGATCGGAAAGCGGTCGACCAGGGCGCCGGCGTTGACGCCTCGATATTTCGGCAGCGCGACGGTCACGTCCCAGCCAAGGCGCGCCAACGCCGGCGGCAACGAGCCGAGCACGTCGGCGAGGCCGCCGCTCTTCGCGAAGGGCTGCGCTTCGGAACCGACGAGAAGCACGGAAGGCTGGTCTTTGGTCACGGAGACGCTACAATTCGAGCGTGAGCGAACGCCCGACTCGTACACCACGCGCCGATCCTCGCGACATCGCCGAGCTGAAGCAGCTGAAGGCCGCACATCCGGAGCTCGCGACCGCCGTCGACATGCAGATGGCCCTCGTCGACATGCAGCGGCGTGTGCAGGGGCGTGTACCGCTCCCCTGGATTCAGGCTGACTCCGAATGGGTCGTTGCGCAACAGCGCGCCGGCCGCCCTCTTGTGCGCTTTCGCGACATTCCTCTCGAATGGTCGGATTTTCGCCTGACGTTTCGTCAGACGGCGGATATCCTCCATCGGTTCGAGGCCCTTGAAGCCCCCCACTACAAGGCCATCGTCGCCATGGGGCGCGACGGTAATGCACTCGAGCCGATCGTCACACGGTGGTATGAGGCGACCTCGGGGGTCGACGGCACGGTCCACGCTCGAGAGCAGACGGATGCAAGCCTGCCGGCCGGTCTCGACCACGTGCTCGTTCTGGCGCTGCGGCCGTTCCTGATGCGATGTGCGGAAGGACTTGGGCAGCGCATCGATTTTTCCCTCTGGTGTCGCGGGCACTGCCCATTCTGCGGGTGGGAGCCCGACTTCGCGGTCATCACGCCGAACGCGGACCGCCGGTTGATCTGCGGCCGCTGCCTGGGTGCATGGGCGTTTGCGCCCCTCACGTGCCCCTTCTGCACAAACGATGACCGGACGCTTGTCACGTCGTTCGCCACGCGCGACGGCCGCTATCGCGTGTACGCCTGCGATGTTTGCCGGCGGTACCTGAAGGCGTACGACAGTCGCTCGGCTACGCGGCCGGTGATGCCGGCGGTAGATTCGATCGCGACGCTGCCGCTCGATGCGGCCGCCATTCAAAGGGGTTACGTGGCTTGACCGCTGACAGGGCCGATGGCTGATGGCTGACGGCTGCGGGAATCGGCCACGGGGCGGATGTCGGTTGACCATGGCAAATGGCCGACGGCAGGCTCAGGCCATTGCCATGAGCCATCAGCCATGAGCCATGAGCCATTTTACTGATACTGCAACTGTGACTTGGTGGCGAAGAAGGTCGGAGCCTTGGACGACACCCAATTGAACAGGTTGCGCGATTCCATGAAGCGTCCCGCGTTGGATCGTGCGCCGAGGACCACGACGGCGACCTGCTGACCGGTGTCCGGCATCCGGAGCAGCGTAGCCAGGCAGTATCCCGCCTTGGAGATGAAGCCCGTTTTGCCCGCGAGGACGTCGACATCGCTCCGGCCGAGCAGGTGATTGGTGCTGTGGAACGTGATCACGCGGTGGTTGCCGGTCGTCACGGTGTACTCGGGCAGCTGCATCACCGATGAGATGCGCTCGTCCTCCGAAGCGTGCGCGATGAGGCGCGCCATGTCGTAGGCGGACGCCATGTTGTCGGACAAGAGTCCCGACGGGTCTGCGTAGTGCGTGGACTCCAGCCCAAGCTCCTCGGCTTTTTCATTCATCCGGGCGACGAAGCCTTCAGGACCTTGCGGTGAGATGCGCGCAAGCGCGCGCGCAGCGGCGTTGTCCGACGCGATGAGCAGCAGGTGCAGCAGATCGTCTGCGGTCACTTTGTCGTTCACGCGCAGATGCGTGGTCGAGGCCTGGAACACGTCGTTCCTGGCCATCGTCACCGGTTGCGTCAGGTCCGGATCGCTCTCAAGGAAGACCGTCGCAGTCATCACTTTTGTAATGCTGGCGATGGATCGCTGGCTCTGAGAGTTCTCTTCCCACAGCACCTGGTTGGATTCCGGGTCGTAGATGATGGCTGCCGCGGCGCGGAGATCGGGAACTAAGTCTCCGCTGGCGTCGACTTTGAAGCGCGGCAGCGCCTCGGCCATCTCGCGGGCCATCGCGGTGGCCCGGGCGCTCGCCAACCTGCTCCGCCGTGACTGGGCGCGAGACGCGGAGTAGGCCGTCTTGGCCCGCGTCACGGATTTCAGCGATTTCGAACTCTTTGGCGCGTGTTTTTGTGTGTGCGCCTGCCCTGCCTCGCTGGGCTGAGCGCCGAGCCCCACAAGAGTTGCGAGCGCAATCGCACCGATCCAGAAAAATGGTTTTCTGCTCACGCGTCGAAACCTAGAATGAAACAGCGAATATACGGGTCAGTTCGATGCCGGAATTGTAACAAACGATTCATAGACTGCAAGGGAAATAACGCCGCAGCGCCAGTTCGCTCGCGGCTCGCTGCCTCGAAAACCAGATAATGTCGAGCTCCGCGTCACTACGCAATCAACCGTTGTGCCACAATGCCTCGGGGCCTGGCTCAATTCTCATTGGCTCGTGACCCGCGCGTCGCGTCGCTGGTAGCCCCTATCCCCGGGCTTCCAGCTCCTCGCTAGGCATCGCCGACCGGGCTCTACCCTGTATATCGGTCCATCGGACGAATTCGGTAATCGGGCCATGTGGTCATCTGATCATTGGGTTAGCAGTTGGTCATTCAATGAATCAGAGTGTGCGGAACAAATGTGAATATCGGGCCCTCCGCGCGACCATTCGAGAGCGCGGCACCGCTCGAGTGTGCCTGTTCGCCATGGGCTTGGCGATATGGGCGGGGCTCCTGCTCGCCACCGTTGCGCTGGCGCTCCCGCCGGTGTCGGCGCTCATTCCGCTCATCGCGCTGCTGGCGGCGTTCGAGGCGGTGTTTGCGCTCCACGTCGGCGTGGAACGGATCGGCCGATATCTTCTCGTCTTTCACGACGATCAGTGGGAACGAGTGGCGGGATTGTTAGGACGCTCGAGAGGGCGTCCGACGATCGACCCTCTTTTCGCGGTCCCGTTCCTGCTCGCGGCGGTGATCAACCTGATACCGCTGATGCTGACGACGCCGATAATTCAGGAGCTGGCTCTGGTGGCCGGCGCCCACGCGGCATTCGCCGCCAGGGTGCTGTCTGCACGCGCCGCCGTCGCCCGGCAACGGACCGTGGACACCGCCCGCTTCACGGAACTCCAGGACGAGATGAAACGCGAGTCATCGTGATCGTGTGAGCTCGCGCGACCAGAGCACGTCAGTGTCCCGGCTTTGTCAGCTCGCGCGCGCGCTGGCGCTCCCGGGCGGCATCGGTCGCCATTCCCGCTTTCTCATACGCATCAGCGAGAAACGAATGGGCCTCGGCCGAGGCCGGCTCGACGTCGGCAGCCACTTTCAGGTAGCGGAGTCCCGTGCTCGCTTGGTTCTGAAGCGTCAGAATCCGCCCGAGGAGCAAGTTCGCGTGAAAGTGGCGCGGCTCAAGTTCGAGCGCAGCTCCGAGCTCGCTGACCGCGTGATCGACGCGGTCGATCCGCGCATCCACCGACGCCAGCGAGTAATGCGCATCGGCCCACCGCGGCATCCTGGCTACGACTGTCTCGAACGCGTTTGCAGCATGAGCGAGGTCGCGTGTCTCGTACAGCGCGAGCCCCAGTTCGTACTGCGCCATCACCAGGTCGGGCTGCAGCGCGACGGCCTGCTTGAGCGGCGGGATCGCCCGCGCGTACTGACGCTGGCGCGCGCGCGCCACCCCCAGATGAAACTGGGCGATTGGAATGGCGGGCTCGACGGCGACGACATGCTCGAGCAGTGGGATCGCCTTCGCCATCTCGCCGTCGTCAACGGCCACGATCGCCGTGTGCAGAGCGTTCGCGATCTCGATCTCGTCCTTCGGGTCGGTTCCTGCCATGACGGCCGTCGACCCCGCTCCGCCGACGTACCCGAGCGCAGCGAGCCGCTCTGCGAGCGCCTGATCGACGCCGGCCCGCGACCGGCCATCTGTGCCGACGGTTACGCCGCCCGACGTTCGGCGGACGAACTGCTCCAACTCGCCCGCCATTCCTTCCACGACTCGTGGACGGCTGGCCGCAAGATTGTGCATCGCGCCCGGATCCGCAATCAGGTCGTAGAGCTCCGGCCGCGGCGCGCGCACCATGAGGAAGCGATCCTGGCGCCATGACGCCAGCATGCTCCACCCGAACGCCTGGCGCGG
This sequence comes from Vicinamibacterales bacterium, assembly GCA_035510155.1. GTDB lineage: Bacteria > Acidobacteriota > Vicinamibacteria > Vicinamibacterales > CAVVIG01 > DATKHR01. Next base: position 1,061 of record DATKHR010000290.1, on the reverse strand, counting down.
GTAATCGGTTTCGGCATAGGCCGGGCGGTCTGTCGCCACACCCTGACGCGGGGCGCCGGTCGGAGGACCCGCCGTAATGGCGTCTCGCCCGTCGGCGCTCCGGGCCCTGCCGCTTCGCCCGGCATCGAGGTGCTGGCGGACCAGAGCCAGGAGCGATTCGCCTTGGACGACCGAAGGAACCGGCACCCGCGCCGCCTCGAGGAGCGTTGGCGCGAGATCGGCGAGCCGAACGCGCTGGTTGACACGCACGCCGGCTCCAAGCCGATCGGGCAGTCGCACCACCAGTGGCACGTGGAGGACGGCCTCGTAGAGGAAGACGCCGTGCGTCTGCTCGCCGTGATCGCCGAGCGCCTCGCCGTGGTCCGCAGCAACCGCGATCACGACGTCCGCCCCGGCGGCCTGCAAGAGCCGCCCGACCGCACGGTCGACCGCGGCAATCTCTCCGTCATAGGGCGAAGAGGCGAATCGCGCTTGCAGGTCGGACGGCGGGTCGTACGGATCGTGAGCATCGTAGAAATGGACCCACGCGAACCAAGGCCGCGCGTCCGCCTCCGCGATCCATTGCCGGGCCCGCCCGGCCACATCTTCCCCGCGCCGCTCCAACGTCTGGTAGCGGTCTTCGCCCCGGCGCCGCGAGCGGAACCCCGCGTCGTAGCGGTCGAATCCGCGCTCGAAGCCGGGCGCGGTTCCCGCGCGGGGATCGAGCACCAGCGATCCCACGAACGCGGCAGTCCGATATCCGCGCTGCCGCAACAGGTCGGGCAGATACGGAACAGATCCTGGCAGCGGCGCGCCGAACCCGCTGACATGGTGAAACGGTGGAAACGTGCCCGTGAGAATGGTCGCGTGGGAAACGGTCGTCACCGGCGCTTGCGCGTAGGCGGACGTAAAGACCGTTGCCTGACGCGCGAGCGCATCGAGCGCCGGCGTCAACCCGCGCGGGGATCCAAGGAAACCCATCCGGTCGGCGCGTGTCGTGTCGAGGGTAATGAGGAGGACGTTCGGCGCCTTCTCCGCGCGCGGTGCCGTGAGCGCAGCGAGCACGACAAGGACGGCCGGAA